>CANOCK010000102.1 GCA_947564525.1 uncultured bacterium
ATGTGGTGCGCGACGGCTTCGTGTTCGACGGCTGGTATGCGGATGCGGCCCTTGAGGGCGCGCCGATGACGGCGATCCCGCTGGGGGCCACAGGCGACCTGGCGCTCTACGCCAAGTGGAAGGAGCTTGAGCCCGAGCCAGACCCAGGCCCGGAGCCGGGCCCCGATCCCGGTCCAGGCCCTGACCCCGGCCCTGACCCGGGGCCCGACGAGCCAAAGCTGGAGATAACGTCCATCGTGCTGGAGGGACTCGGCTCGACTCCCGTGGCGTGGGACGAGAACGGCCATGGGCGCATCGAGGTGCCCCGCGACAAGATGCCCACCAAGAAGGAGGACTTCGACATCCTGGTGCCCCGGGGAGTGGTCGTCCATGCCATCACGAAGCGCGAGCGCCCCGTCACCCAGCGCCTGCTCGCGCTCTTCAGCGTCGATGAGGCAGGCGCCGAGTGGTGGGACATCGTGCTGCGCAGTGCCGCTGACCCCTCCCATGAGAAGGTCTACACGCTGGAGGTGGTTCCCACGGATGATGACGGGGACGAGCCAGTGAAGCCCCCGGTTGATGGCGACGGGGACGAGAAGCCCGATGACGGCCCGGAGCCGCCTGGCGGCGACAGCCCTAACCCGCCTGATGGCGACAACCCTAACCCGCCTGCCGGTGATGGGGACGGCCCTGCCGGCGACGGCGACGGTGATGGGGACGGCCCCGGCAACGATGGGGGCGGCTCTAGCGGCAACGGCAACGGCGGCGGTTCCAGCGGCACCAACGGGGGCTCCTCGGTCGGCAACGGCGGCTCGGGGGCCGGCGGTGGGAACGGCTCCAGCCTGGCTGCGACGGGCGACGGCTCCGCGCTGCTCCCGGCGGGCCTGGCCATGGCGAGCCTCCTCCTGGCGCTGCTGGCCCTGATCGCCTACCGCTGGGGCACCCGGCCCTAGCCTGCGCTCCGGCACGGCGCGGCTGGTGCGCCCTCATGGCCTGGGCGGCTGGGCCGGAGGTCGCACGGTCGCGCCGTGGGCTCCGAGCCGTGCCGCCAAGGGCTGCGCTGTGCTACACTAGCAAGCTGCATGCGTTGACGAAGACAGCGCTGCGACGGCGCCCTGCTGCACGACGAGAGACGGGTCCCTTGGCTGAAAGGCCCGGTTTGGCAGGAGCGCCCGCGGCGATTCCCTTCCGAGCACCCCGCCTGAAAGCGGACGCGGCCCATCGGCTCCCTCGGAGCGGCGCCGCGAGACGTCCAGTAGGGAGGGCGGCCGCCCGCCGACATCGGGCTGAACGAGCTGGGCGCTGCAGCCCTGGCCGCGCCGGAAGGGCGCGGGCGGGCGCGAGCGCCAACCAAGGTGGTACCGCGAGAGCCCCCTCTCGTCCTTGGGCTAGGGAAGAGCCTTCTGCGAGGCCCGTCCCGCGCCAAGGGCGGAAGGGGGCTCTTCTTGCAGTGAAGGACGACAGAGGGGAACGCTATGGCGATAACCGAGGAGCTTGCAGCGCTGCGCGACGACACGCTGCAGCGCATCGAGGCGGCAGCCACCACCGACGAGCTGGACGCAGTGCGCGTTGCGGTGGTGGGCAAGCAGGGCAGCTTGACGGGCTACCTGCGCTCCATGGGCTCGGTGCCCAAGGAGGAGCGCGCGGCCGTGGGCCGTGCGGTGAACGAGGCCCGCGAGGCCGTGGAGGCGGCGTTGGAGGCGCGCAAGGCCACGCTGTCGGCCGCCGAGTTGACCGCGGCCATCGATGCGGCGGCCGTGGATGTCACGCTGCCGGGCCGCGCCCAGCAGAGGGGCACGCGCCATCTCATCAACGGCATCATCGACGAGGTGTCCGAGATATTCCTGGGCCTCGGCTACACCGTGGAGCATGGGCCCGAGGTGGAGACCGACTACTACAACTTCGAGGCGCTGAACGCTCCGCCGGACCACCCCAGCCGCTCCATGCAGGACACCTTCTACATCCGCGACCTGTCCGGCGGCGAGTCGGCCGTGCGCGGCGAGTCCGACGTGCTGCTGCGCACCCAGACCTCGGGCGTGCAGGTGCACGCCATGGAGGACAACCCGCTGCCCATCTACGTCATCGCGCCGGGCAAGGTGTACCGCCGCGACGTGGCCGACCCGAGCCATCTTCCGCAGTTCCACCAGATAGAGGGCTTGGTGGTGGACAAGGGCATCACCTTCGGCGACCTGAAGGGCACGCTCGAGTTCCTGTGCAAGGCGGTGTTCGGCCCCGAGCGCAAGACGCGCTTCCGCGCCCATTACTTCCCGTTCACCGAGCCCTCGGCCGAGGTGGACGTGAGCTGCGGCATCTGCCATGGAGAGGGCTGCCGCATGTGCAAGGGCACCGGCTGGCTGGAGATCCTGGGCTGCGGCATGGTGGACCCCAACGTGCTGTCCATGAGCGGCATCGACCCTGAGGAGTACTCGGGCTTCGCCTTCGGCATGGGGGTGGAGCGCATCGCCTGCTTGAAGTACAACGTGCCTGACCTGCGCATGCTGCTGGAAGGTGACATGCGCTTCTTGAGGCAGTTCTAGGCGGGGCGGCCCGGCGCGGCCGATGCCCAGTCGCTCGGCAGTCCTCGCGGCGCTGGCTGACACGGGTCGTTGCCCGCTCAGCCGCTGCGGAACTCGCTTTGTGGGCACCGCCCGCCCCGGGCTTCGGCCCTTGCCGGCTCGCAAGCTTCCTGCCGCTTCGGAGGAGGGAAGGGAAGCTCCTCGTGGCGGGCGACGGCATGCAGGAATCGACCAGGCGATGCGCCTGTGAAGGAGAGTTGACATGAAGGTTTCACTGAAATGGCTGGCCGAGTACGTTGACGTGCCGGCCGACACCAAGGCGCTCTGCGACCGGCTGGACCTGACGGGCACCGGGGTCGAGGGCGTCGAGACGCTGGGCGCCACGTTCGACCACGTGGTGACCGCCCAGGTGCTGACCAAGGAGCACCACCCCGACTCCGACCACATGTGGGTGTGCTCGGTGGATGTGGGGGAGCTCAACCAGGGCGAGGATGGCGCGCCGGAGCCGCTGCAGATCGTCTGCGGCGCCCAGAACTTCGAGGCGGGCGACCATATCGTCACCGCCATGGTGGGCGCCGAGCTGCCCGGCGGCGTCAAGATAAAGAAGTCGAAGCTGCGCGGCGTCGTGAGCTGCGGCATGAACTGCTCCGAGCGCGAGCTGGGGCTCGGCGGCGACCATGACGGCATCATGATCTTGCCCGAGGACGCGCCGGTGGGCGTGCCCTTCGCCGAGTACGCGGCCATGACCGACACGGTGCTGGACCTGGAGGTCACGCCGAACCGCCCGGACTGCCTGTCCATGGTGGGCATGGCGCGGGAGGTCGGCGCCATGTACCAGGTGCCGGCGACGGACCCGCTGCGCGGTGATGCCGCCAAGCTGGAGGCCTGCACCGCCGGCGCGCCCGTGGGCGAGTCGGTCGGCATCGCCATAGCCGATCCGGGCCGCTGCGGGCGCTACAACGCTCGGGTCATCGAGAACGTGAAGGTGGGCCCCTCGCCGGCGTGGCTGGCCGAGCGCGTGGCCGCCGCTGGCGCGCGGTCCATCAACAACGTGGTGGACGTGACCAACTACATCCTGTTCCTCTATGGGCAGCCGCTCCATGCCTTCGACTACGACCAGCTCAAGGGTGCGGATGGCAGCGTCCAGGTGATCGTGCGCCCCGCGGCCGACGGCGAGGAGCTCACCACCCTGGATGGCGCCGACCGCGTGCTCACCAGCGACATGACGGTCATCGCCACGCCGGAGCGGGCCGTGGCCCTGGCGGGCGTCATGGGCGGCCTGGACTCCGAGGTCACCGAGGGCACCACCACGGTGCTGCTGGAGACCGCCACCTTCGACCGCGCCCACACCTCGCGCACGAGCCGCAACCTGGGGCTCATCTCCGAGGCATCTATGCGCTACGAACGCGGCGTGGACGGCAACCCCATCGACGAGGTGTCCCAGGCAGCGGCGGCGCTGCTGGCCGAGGTCTCCGGCGGCACGGTGCGCCCTGGCGCGGTGGACGAGTGGCCCGTGCACGTCGAGCCGGTGGAGCTGAGCTTCCGCCTCGGGCGGTTCGACGCCATGATGGGGGCGCAGATTCCTGCCGACTTCGTCCGCGACATCCTGAGGCGCCTAGGCTGCGAGGTGCGCGCCACGGCCGATGATGACGTGCTGGCCGTGACGGCCCCCACCTTCCGGCCTGACCTGGAGCGCGAGATCGACCTCTACGAGGAGGTCCTGCGCCTGTGGGGCATGGACCGCATCGAGCCCACGCTGCCGGCGGGCCGCGAGCGCGTCGGCGTGCGCCGGCCGGCCGAGCGCGTGCGCGCCGTGCTGAACGACACCCTGCGCGCCGCTGGCCTCAACGAGACCATGACCTACTCCTTCGGAGAGCCGGGTGACGCCGAGCGCCTGGGCCTGGACCCTGACGCCCTGGGGCTCGCGGTGGAGGTGCTGAACCCCCTCAATGCCGACCAGTCCGTCATGCGCCAGAGCATCCTGCCGGGGCTCCTGCGCGCCGTGGCCTACAACCAGAGCCGCGGCGTGGCCGACGTGCAGCTCTACGAGCTGGGCACCGTGTTCTCCGCTGCGGAGGGCCGCCAGAAACCCCGCGAGCGCGCGAAGGTGGCCGGCGTTCTGGCTGGCGCCATGCACCGCGCTGGGTGGAACCAGCCGGCGGTGCCCTTCGACTTCTTCGACGGCAAGGGCGTGCTGGAGTCCGTGGCGCGCGAGCTGGCGCTGCCCAAGGTGCGCTTCCGAGCCCTCGACGCCGCTGACGCGCCGCACTTGCAGCCGGGCCGCGCCGCCGAGATGATGGCCGGCGGTGCCGTCATCGGCTGGGTGGGCGAGGTGCATCCTCTGGTGGCTCGCGCCTTCGGCGCCGAGGCGCCCGTGGTGGCCTTCGAGCTGGACGTGGTGGCGCTGGAGAAGGCGGCTCAGCCCGCGCGCCCCTACGTGGACGTGCCCACGTTCCCCGCAGTGGCCGTGGACCAGGCCTTCGTGGTGGGCGAGGACGTCACCCACGAGAAGATGGCCCAGGTGATGACCTCGGCCGGCGGCAAGCTGCTGGAAGGCGTGGCGCTGTTCGACGTCTACCGCGACGAGGAGCGCGTGGGGGCCGGCAAGAAGTCCATGGCCTACGCGCTCACCTACCGCGCACCTGACCGCACCCTCACGAGCGAAGAGGTGGACAAGGCTCACGAGCGCCTGGTGAAGAAGGTGTGCAGCGCCACGGGCGCCGAGGTGCGGGCCTAGGTTCATTCGCACGCGGCCCGGAAGGGGTAGGAGGGGGCGGTCTCGCTTCGCGGCGGGGCCGCCCTCTTGCTTGCTGGCGGGCCCTGCAGGCGGCCCTCCTGCAGGGCTCAGGAGCCGCCCTGGCGGCTCTGGGCGCCATCGCGGAGAGGAGGCTGGGGCCGAGCGGGCTGGGGCAGCGCCTTGGCGGGCCCGGCATCCGTGACAGCCTGGCAACGGCAGGTAACGAAGCGGTTTCCGATGGGCGCTGCGGGAGCGCAGCGCCGGGGGCTCTGGCAAGATGGCCCCATCAAGGTCCGAAGCTGCAGGAGAGCCCCGGTCGGGGCGCAGCGAGAGAGAGGGAGCACGCCATGAAGCTGCAGGATTCCCAGACGTGGAAGAACATCGAGACTGCCCTGAACCAGGAGGCCCTGGCCCACGTGGAGTACGTCTTCTACTCCCAGCAGGCCAAGAAGGACGGCTACGTGCAGTACGCGAACCTCTTCCAAGAGACGGCCGACAACGAGCTGGCCCATGCGAAGCTGCTGTTCAAGCGCCTGCACGACGGCGGCGTGCCGGACACCATGGCCAACCTCGCCGCTGCCGCCCATGACGAGCGCAGCGAGTTCGACAGCTACCAGGCCTTCGCGAACACCGCTCGCGAAGAGGGCTTCGACGACCTCGGCGACTTCTTCGACGGGCTGGCTGCCATCGAGAAGACCCACGAGGAGCGCTACGAGACGATGATCGAGCGCATCGAGAACGACGAGGTGTTCAAGCGCGCCGAGATAAAGGTGTGGTACTGCACCGTCTGCGGGCACCTGGAGATCGGCACCGAGGCGCCGGAGAAGTGCCCGGTGTGCGACCATCCGCAGAGCCATTTCGAGATCCGCGCGACCAACTGGTAGGGTCAGCTGCGGGAGCTGCCAGGGGCCTTCCTTGCGGCAGCGCATTCAGTCCACCTTGGCCTTTGCCTTCTGAGGGCTGCCTCGTTGCAAGCGCGAGGCAGCCCGTCTCATGCAAGCTCGAACTTGCAGGCGACGATGTGCGAGTTAACTTAATCCGGATTCCGGGTCGCTCCCCCGTGCCACGGGAAGAGGGCCCCTCCTGTATCCTCTCGGGTTGTCTAGGCCGGAGACAGAGAAGGAAGGACCCTCCATACGCGATCATGCCATGGCCCGGGCCGCTGCGGCGGCCCTGGCCGACTGCTTCCTGCCCGACCTGGAGGCCACCGAG
>CANOCK010000103.1 GCA_947564525.1 uncultured bacterium
GGCTGCGGCCGAGGCCGAGGGGGCGGCCGCAGCGGGGTGCGGCGAAGGGGAGCTGCCCCGCATCGTGCTGTGCGCGCTCGATGCCCCGGCGCTGTTCGAGGCGCTGGCCCCGTCCCTGGTGGCCGAGGGGGCGGCCTGCTCGCTGCAAGCCAGCATGCCCTTCGGCCAGACGGCCCTCGGGCGCGCCCTGGGGGCGGTCCGCGCGCTGGGCGAGGGGGTGCCGTCGTGGCGCGAGGCGGCGACGGACTTCGCCTACGGCCCGCTGGCGGGGCTGCCCCCCTACGAGGCCGAGCGGCTCAACGGGCTCTGGCGGGGCGACCGCCTGAGCACCGCGGCGGCGGCCCGGGAGCAGCTGCGGGAGGCCTCGCCGACGTTCCCGCTGTTCGAGGCACTGGTGCGCGAGGAGTCGCCCGAGGCGCTCGACGCCCTGGCCACGGCGGCGGCTGAGCGCTCCCCAGCGCCGGCGCACCTGGCCGCTCAGGAGCGCGCGGCGCTCCAGGCCCTGGAACGGCTGCTGGCGGATGCCGCGGCCCTCGAGGTGCCGGCGCTTGCGGGGGAGCTGGCCGCCACCTTGACGGTGCCGCTGTCGGTGGCCGTGGGGCCGGAGGGCGCTCGGCCCCCGCGCGCCAACGTTGCCTTCTGCAGCCTGCAGGCCATGGACGGCCTGGCGCCGGCCAGCGCCTACGAGGTCATCGTGGCCGACCTGACCGACCGCAGCTTCGACGGCGCGGCCGCCTGCTCGCCCCTGGACGAGCTGGCGGCGAAGCTGGGCCTGGCCCAGGCCCCCGCGCGCTTCGACCAGTGGCGCTGCGCCTTCGCCTGCGCCGAGGCGGCGGCCACGGCCCGCTTCGCCTGCGTGGCCCCCGTGCGCAGCGCCGACCAGGGCGAGGCCTACCCCGCCTTCCTGTTCGACGAGTTCGTGGCCACGCTGGGTGACGGCGCCGAGCTGGATGAGGGGCTGTTCGCGGTGCCCGCTCCCCTGGCCATGGCGGCGGCGCGTCCCGGCGAGGAGGACCTGGTGGCAGGCCTCGGCCAGGCCTTCGTCGAGCCGGAGGGGTGGGTGGAGCTGCCGGCTCCGGAGCGTGGCCGCCTGAGGGCGTTGCCCATGGCGGCCTTCATGGCATCGGTGCAGGAAGGGGAGCGGAAGCTGCCGGTCCTGTCGCCTTCGGCCATCGAGGCCTACCTGCAGTGTCCCTACAAGTGGTTCGTCGAGCGCAAGGTGCGTCCCCGGTCGCTGGACGAGGGGTTCACCAGCCTGGAGCAGGGCACCTTCGCCCACGCCGTGCTCCGGGAGCTGTTCGAGCGCCTGGCGGCCGAGGGGGTGCGCTCCCTGGGCGACGCTACGCTCCCGCGGGCGCTGGAGGTGCTGGACCAGGCCTTCGGCGAACTGGAAGCCGCCCAGGCCG
Source organism: uncultured bacterium (assembly GCA_947564525.1). Taxonomy (GTDB): domain Bacteria; phylum Actinomycetota; class Coriobacteriia; order Coriobacteriales; family Eggerthellaceae; genus D16-63. The sequence continues at coordinate 1,407 of CANOCK010000103.1, forward strand.
ACTTGGCGCCGGGGGAGCGCCTGGTGCCTGCGAGCCCCAGCGAGGCGCTGGAGGTGGCGGCGCTGCGTCCGCGGCTGCGCGAGAGCGTGGCTGCCATGGCGGCGCTGCCACCCTCCTTCGCGGTCTGGGCCCACGAGCGCGCCATCGCGCCCGAGGACGGCGTCGACTACGCTGGCGCGCGCCTGACCGGCCGGGTCGACCGCATCGACGTCGATGCGGAGGCGGGCCGCTTCGTGGTGCTGGACTACAAGGGGAGCCTGGCCAAGCATGAGGCCGGCCTGGGCGCCGAGGACTCCCTGGAGGAGCTGACTCTGCCGCCCAAGGTGCAGGCGCTCGTCTACGCCAAGGCGCTGGAGGGCATGCTGGAGGGCCTGGCCTGCGTGGGGGCCCTGTACCTGAGCTACCAGGCCAAGGACGCGGCGCGCCTGGCCGCAGGCTCGTTCAGCGCCCTCGGCTACGACGCTGCGGCCTGCGCCACCAAGGGCTCGCTGGTGGAGGGCAGCTTCGACGCCTTCCTGGCGGCGGTGGAGCGTGCCATCGAGCCGCAGGTGGCGGCCATGGTCCGGGGGGACATCGCCCCCGACCCGGCCGACGGCGCCTGCCAGTGGTGCCTTGTCCCCTTCTGCGAGAGGCGGCGCTAGCCCATGGACCTGACCCAGTGCACCCCCGGCCAGCGGGAGACCGTGCTGACCCTAGACGAGCCGCTGATGGTGTCGGCCGGGGCGGGCTCTGGCAAGACCTTCACGCTCACCCAGCGCATCGTCTGCGCCCTGCTGCCGGGGGCCGGCGGCTCCCCGGCGCCGCTGGACTCCATCGAGTCGGTGCTGGCCATCACCTTCACCAAGAAGGCGGCGGCCGAGCTCCGCTCGCGCATCAAGGCCACGCTGCGGGCCGAGGGGCTGGAGGAGCAGGCGCTCCTGGCCGACGGCGCGTGGATCACCACCATCCATGGCATGGCGGCGCGCCTTCTGCGGGAGAACGCCCTGGAGGTGGGGCTGGACCCTGCCTTCCAGATGGTCGGCGAGGCAGAGGCCCAGGAGCTGCTCCAGCAGGCGGTGGACCGGGTGGTGCGCCGCATCGAAGACGGCGGCCACCCCGAGGTGGCCGCGCTGCTGGGCAAGCGCAGCCTGTTCGGGCGCGGCAGCTTCGCCCGCGGGGTCGTCGACGACGCGCTGGAGCTGCTCCACCGGGCCGAGGCCATGCCCGGCGGCCTGGGCGGGGTGCGCTTCCTGCCCGAGGCGCTGTCGCCAGCCGCGGCGCTGCGGGCCCTCTACGAGCAGGGCTGCGCCTTTCAGGAGGTCGTGACGGCCTGGGACGAGCCGAGCAAGCGGGAGCAGCCGGCCGTGGACGCCATCGGCCCCGCCCTGGAAGGGGCCCTGGCGTGGCTCGGCGACGCCAGCCAGGCCTCCTTGGCCTTCGACGACCAGGCCTTCGACGCTGACCGCTTCCGCCGCGCCTTCTTCGCCTTCCCGCCGACCACGGCCACCTTCGGCGCCAAGCGGGACGAGGCGGCCTTCTTCGAGGGGTATCGCGCCGAGTACGTGCGCCTGGCCGACGAGGTGGAGGGCGCCCTGGGCCAGCGGGACGCCCGGGCCATCCTGGCGGTGGCGCGCCTGGTCGACGAGGAGTTCCGCGCGCTGAAGGGCCCCAGCCGACTGGACAGCGGCGACCTGCTGCGCCGATGCCTCGAGGCCCTGCGCGACCACGGGGCCATCGCCGAGCGCTACCGGCGCCGCTTCCGGCTCATCATGGTGGACGAGTTCCAGGACACCGACAAGGTGCAGGTGGAGGTCATCCGGATGCTCGCGGAGCCCGACGGCCGCAACATCTGCGTGGTGGGGGACGCCCAGCAGAGCATCTACCGCTTCCGCGGGGCTGACGTCAACGTGTTCTTCGACTATCGGGACGCCCTGCGCGCCACGGACCCTCGGGCGCACTTCCCGCAGCTGACTAGCAACTTCCGCAGCCATGGCGACGTGCTGGCTGCGGTGGAGAAGGTGTTCTCGCAGCCAGAGGCGTTCGGGGCGGACTTCCTGTGCCTGGAGGCGGCCGGCAAGGTGAACCGCGAGGCGGACCCTGCCTTCGAGGCGCAGCCGCGGGTGGCGCTGGACGTGGTGCACTACCAGCGGGGCAGCGCGCGGGCGGCCGGCGTGCCCAAGGACGCGGCCGTGGCGGTGGCCGCGGCGCGCGTGGCCGAGCACTTCGCCCGGCTGCGGGACGAGCATGGCGCCTCTCCTTCCTCCATGGCGTTGCTGCTGGGCACCACCAGCAACGCGCCCACCTACATAGCAGCGCTGCGCCAGGTGGGGCTGGAGAGCGTCATGGTGTCCGGCTCGGTGTTCGCGAAGGCGGCGGAGCCTCAGGTGGTGAGCGCGCTGCTGCGCTACGCCACCAACACCCAAGACGAGCCGGCACTGCTGGCAGCGCTGTTCTCGCCGCTGTTCGCCCTGTCCGACGACGCGCTGCTGGCCCTGGCCTACGCCGTGGGCGACCCGGAGGGCGCGCGCCATCGGCCCTTCGCCCGGGCCTTCCTGCAGGAGGGCTCCACCGACGGCTGCGGCCTGCCCGAGGCGGACGAGCGCGCCATCGCCGTGGCCCGGAGGCTGTTGCGCCGATTCGTGCGCACGGCCCGTGGCGGCCGGCCCGTGGCGGCCCTGCGCGCGCTGCTGGCGGGCAGCGGGCTTTTGGCCTACGACCAGGGGCGCGGCGCCGACGGCTTGGCCAGCGGCGGCAACTATGCGAAGGCTCTTGCCCTGGTGGAAGGGTTGGCGCGCGAGGCCACGGGCATCGCTGGGCTGTCGGCTGCCTATGACGGGGCTCTGGCGGCTTCCAAGGAGGCGCCAGGGGTGCTGGCTGCCTCCTCCTCGGAGTTCGTGCGCATCATGACGGTGCACGGCTCCAAAGGCCTGCAGTTCGACCACGTGGTGGTGGCTGAGGTGAAGACCGGTCAAGTCCGCGGCGGGTCGTTCTTCGCGGAGAACCAGGGCGACGTCACCTTCGCCATGGCCTGCGGCTCCCAGGCCGAAGGGCCCAAGGCCACCTGGGAGAAGCTGCGCAAGCTTCCCGTGGAGGACCCGGTCGAGCTGGCTCCGGCCGAGGCGCGCACCCCAGGCGAGCTGCTGCGCGCCGTGCAGGGGTTCGCGAAGGGGCAGGAGCGGGCCGAGGCCCAGCGGCTGCTCTACGTGGCCATGACCCGGGCCGTGAGGTCGCTCTGCCTCAGCTACGTGACCAGCTCGAAGCCTGAGAGCTCCTATGCGGGCGACGGCATATTCGCCGAGGTCAACCGCGCCTTTGGGTGGGAGGTGTCCGGAACTGATGGGGTGGAGCTGTGCAGCTACGGCGGCTCGGCCCCGGCGCGGGTGTCGTGGACGTGCCTGACTGCCGAGCGTCTGGCCGAGGGGGCGGATGGCGGCGAGGTGCCGGCCGAGCCGTGCGGCGGCGCCAGCCCGGCGGCGGAGGCGGGGGACGAAGGGCCTGCCGCGCGGGAGCCCTATGGGTTGACCAGGGAGGGCAGGATTGCCCCGGATGGGCGCTCGGTGGTGGCGGTGCCCGCCTACCCGGAACCCGTGCCGACGGTCCCTCGGCCCTGGGCGCCCTTGCGCCAGGACGTGCGGTCCTACTCGTCCCTCGCCCACAGCTACGACCCCGAGGCCTACGCCGTCGTGCCCGCGCTGGGCGAGGATGCGGCGGCTTCGGAGGGCCCCTTGCCGGCTCGGGAGGAGCCGGAGGACGCCACGGCGCTGGGCACTGCCTTCCATCATCTGGCCCAGCAGGCCATCATCGCCTGCGCGGCCTCGGAGCGCCCGCGGCGGCTGCGCTGCCCGGCGCCCGAGGCGGTCGAGGCCCAGGTGCGCCAGGGTCATCTGACCGAAGGGCAGCAGGAGCGGCTGTCCGCGGCCCTCGACCGATGGTTCGGCAGCGCCCTGGCCGAGCGCTTCGCGGCGTGCGCGACGGTGGCGGCCGAGGTGCCGTTCATGGTGACCGTGGAGGGCGACGGGTCCAAGGGCACGCTGTACCTGGAGGGCGAGATCGACGGCCTGGGGGATGAGGGCGACGGGCGCGCGCTGCTCATCGACTACAAGACCGGCGGCTCCGCCGGCGAGTCGGCCGAGGCCCTGCACGCCAAGCACCTGCAGCAGGCCCAGTGCTACGCCTACGCGCTGCTGGGCCACGGGTTCGCTGAGGTGGAGGCGCGCTTCATCCGCGTGGAGCAGCCCGACCCTTGCGACCCCGCCCAGCCCCAGGCCGTGGCCTACCGCTTCGCCGAGGTCGACCGCCCCGCCCTGGCCGAGGCCATCTACGCCGCCTTCGAGTAGGCGCGCTCCGGCCGGGCCGACGTGCGAACAGGGGACGCGGACTGCTCATCGCGCTGTTCATTGGGGCGTTGCGGCCGAGCCGCTGTGCGGTGGCTTGCGCGGGCGGCCAGCCTGAAGGCCCGGCGCGAAGTGGCTTGGGCGGAAGGGCTTTGCGCCCGACGGTTGGGGGAAAGGGCGCTTGCGATGGTCAAAATTTGCGTTTGTCGCCCCTACGGGGGCGTGAATCAGGTCCCGTCGGGCCTATCTGGGCCATGCTCTCCCGCAAAGCCCCAGGTCGCCCTCTACGGCCAAGGGCTCAAGGGGTGCCGGAAGGGACGACAAACGCAAATTTTGACCATCAAGGGCGGCTTTCGCTTCGCAAGAACCTAGGTCGGCGACCTTGATGCCCTTGCGCCTTGCGTTGTCCTTCGGTGGGACGGCTCCAAGGGCCGAGGGGCAATATCCCTGCTGGGAGCGGTCCAGGCCCCTCATTGAGAATGGCCCTATCTTTTCAACTGTCCCTGTGAGCCAGGCGATGGCCCTAATCGTCCTCTGCGCGTCTCGGCGGGAGCGGCCGTCAGCGTGCCATGACGGCTTGACTGCCGGTTACGGGTACGTGCATGGGTAGCGTATCACCAGTTGGGCGATGGCTTGAGGGTAGCTTGGCGGGGTTGAATCGCAAGCTCAGCCGGACAGCCGGCCCTCGACCTGTGCTCGCATTCTC
>CANOCK010000104.1 GCA_947564525.1 uncultured bacterium
ATGGGCATCGTCAACGGCACCACCAACTACATGCTCACCCGCATGGCCGAGGACAGCATGAGCTACGACCAGGCCCTGGCTGAGGCCCAGGCGGCAGGGTTCGCCGAGGCCAACCCGTCGGCCGATGTGGACGGCTTCGACGCGGCGGCCAAGATCGCCATCCTGGCGTCCATCGCGTTCAACTCGCGCGTGACCCTGGACGACGTCTACACCCGGGGCATCACCAACATCACGCCGGTGGACCTGGAGGCGGCCGCCGACATGGGCTACGCCGTGAAGCTGCTGGCCATCGCCCATCGCACGCCGGGCGGCATCGACGTGCGCGTGCACCCCACCATGCTGCCGGCCGACCACCAGATGGCCAAGGTCAACGGCGTGTTCAACGCCATCTACGTGACCGGTGACGCCGTGGGCGAGACCATGTTCTTCGGCGAGGGCGCGGGCGCAGGCCCGGCAGCCTCGGCGGTCATGGGCGACGTGCTGGAGGTGGCGCGCCACCTGAGCCAGGGCGTGGCGCCCATCGTGGGCTGCACCTGCACCGACGAGCTGCCCATCCTGCCCATCGACGAACTGTCGATGAAGTACTACATCCGCTTCTCCGTGGCCGACCGCCTGGGCGTGCTGGCCACCATGGCCGAGGTGTTCGCGCGGCACAACGTGAGCGTGCACTCCATGGTGCAGCGCGGCAAGGGCGAGACCGGAGCGGTGGACGTCATCTACGTGACCCACACCGCCAAGGAGCGCGACGTGCGCGCCGCCATCGACGAGATCAAGGCCGAGGACGACCTGCTGTACGCCGAGCCGTCGCTGATCCGCGTGGAGGAGTAGCAGGGGCCGGCTCCTTGCTGCCTACCCGATTGCGACCTGCGAAAACCCTTGCTCTCATACCATTGGGCCTAGGCCCTCGCGCCGCCTGCGCGCACCTTTTAGCCACAATGAGCTGAGGGCGCGCAGGCGCTCTTCCCCTACCTTTAGGGCCATCTTGGACCCGTAGCCGCACCAAGGCCTGGGAGGGGCCGGCGGCAAAGGAAGAGGAGGGAATCCTTATGGGAGTACCGCAACCTGCCGGACATCTCGGCACGTCCCCTGTCGCCATCGAGAAGACGCCGCGCTATGCGTGGGTCATCCTGGCCGTCACGTACCTGGCGAGCATCTGCGCCCCGCTGGGCCAGTTCAAGGTGACTGCCATCGCCGGCGAGATCATCGGCACCTACGGGCTCGGCTATGCCGAGTTCGGCATGCTGATGACCTGCCTGGCCATCATCGGCGCCATCCTGGCGTTCCCTGCCGCCTTCATCTGCCGCCGCATCGGCCTGCGCGCCACGTGCGCCATCGCCCTCGGCTGCATCATCGTGGGCGGCTTGGTGGAGGTGGCCACCAACTGGGTGGCGCTGCTCTACCTCGGACGCTTCGCCGAGGGGGTGGGCCTCGGGCTCATCGGCGTGGCGGCGCCCACCATCATCTCGCTGTGGTTCCCGGACAGGACCCGCGGGCTGGCGCTCGGCGCCTGGTGCACCTGGGTGCCCATGGCCATTACCATCGACTTCAACGTGGCGCCGGCCATGGCGGCAGCCCTGGGCTGGCAGTCGGTGTTCTACGGCGTGGTGGCCGCCACGGTAGTGGCGCTGGTGCTCTTTCTGGCGCTCTACCGCATACCTGCGGGCCTGAGCTCGATCCCGAACTACGGCGTGGAGGGCAGCTTCCGCGACTGCTTCAAGTACCTCAAGAACCGCTACATCTGGATCTTGGGCCTGACGTTTCTGGTGTTCAACTTCATCCAGGGCGGCGTGGTGAACACCTATTATCCGACGTATCTGGGCGACATGGGCTTCGACATGGGCACGGCCGGGTTCATGACCTCGGTCATCACCCTCATCGGCTTCATCATGAACCCACTGTCGGGGGCGTGGTCCGACCGACTGCCCATCAACCGCAAGTACATTCTGGTCACGCTGTTCGCCGCGACGAGCGTCATCGGCTTTCTGGTGGGCTTCCCCTCCGAGCTCTCCGGGCTCGGCCTGGTGGGCATCTGGGCCTTCATCGTGCTCATGGGCTTCTCGGCGGCCTTCGGCGGCGGTGGCAGTCGTCCGCTGGCGCCCACCATCCTGTCCAGCTCGGCCATGGCCACCACCCTCGGCATGGCGGTGATGCAGTTCACCCAGTGCTTCGGGCAGATGCTCGCCCCGGTCTACGGCACGTGCCTGGACGCGGGCCTGGGGTGGATGGGCTCGGCCTGGGCCACGGTCATCCCGCTGTCTGTGGTCGCGCTCGCGCTGTCGTTCCTCATCAAGCCCGGCGGCAAGGTGGCTCCGGGCGAGCCGCCCGAGGATCGGTCCGAGGCGCGCTAGCTGTTGCGTGCGAGGCGGTGCGGTGGGCAGCCCGCAAGCCGGCCCATCTTGGCCTGCGAGGCCTGGCGTGCGCTAGAATGCACTATGGCAGCGGGCAGGGCCGGCCCTGAGGGCCTGTGCGCGCCTGCGCCCTGAGGCGACGAGCCGAGCCGACGACGAGGGAAGGAGGTAGCTGGCCGTGGAGCATCGATGGTCGGACTATGCCCTCCCTCCGACGAACGGCGCCGACTTCGCCCGTTACGTCGGGACGGTTCTCGAGGACCTCGGCTATGGCGTGAGCGAGGTCGCCGCTGCCGGGGGCGCCGGGGTCGACCTGATCGCGGTCGAGCCGGCAACCAACCGGTGCATCGCCGTCCGGGCGCCGCTCTTCAGCGGCGGCATCCTGGGGAACGACCCGATCCAGCAGCTGATGGCCGCCATGCCCCGTTGGGGCGCGGCTGAGGGCTGGGTCATCACCGATGCGGCTGGGTTCAACGAGGGCGCGTGGCGCGCTGCCCAAGTGGGAGGCATCCGCCTGGTCTCCAGCAAGGAGCTGGGCGACCTGGTGTCCCAGGCGAGCAGCTTGCGGGCCCTCGGGTACGGCTCGGCTGCGGCGGCTCCCCAAGGGGCCGCGAGCGCGCCCGCGTCGCCCGCAGCTTACGGAGCCCAGGGAGTCGGGACCCAAGGCGCCCAGGTCGCAGCGCCAGCCTACCAGACCCAGGTGCTGGCCCCAGTCGAGGCCCCCTATGGCGCCCAGGGCACTGCGCTGGCCGCCGCAGGCTCGACCTACGCGCCCCAGGGAGGCGCCTACGCCCCCGACCTGACCGGCGCCCTCACGCCCGTCAGCGCCGCCCCCGCGTTCCAAGGCCCTCCGTCCTACACCTTCATGGACGTGATGATGCGCTGGAACTGCACCGATGACTACCTGCGCGAGCAGATGCGCCGCGGCATGCCCCTCTACCAGCAGGCGGATGGCAGCTACGCCATCGCCGAGCAGGAGCTGTTCAGCTGGGAGTACATGATGGCCATGGAGGCGAGCCAGCAGGATTCGGGCGGCGGCTGCGCGATTGGCGCCGTGGCCAGCCTCGCCATCTTCGTCGTGCTCATCGTGGCGCTGGTCGTCTTCTGGCCCCACATCACCGAGGCCATAGAGAGCACCTTCCCTGGGGTCCACGTTCTGACCTGGGAGGAGCTCTGGGAGAAGCTCCCCTGGAGCCAGCAGGGCTGAGGGCTGGAGCGGCCCGCAGGGGCAGCTGGTGCGGTCTCCGAGGTTGGGCTGGCTCGCCACGACTCTCCCCCGCTCGTCAAAGGCTCGATGTCGCACTCTTCGTTCGCGCATTCTTCGACTGGCCACCTTGGAAGCGGCTCCTTGGGCGAGCTGTTGGCCATCTTGCGTGGGGACGTCCTGCATGGTGCGGCCGAGGCAGCAAGGAGCCAACGGAAGTGTCTGATAGTATTTGAGATGTAGAAAGAGTATACGGAAAGGGCGGAACGTCCTTCCTCAAGCAGCGTCTTGCGGGCGGGGAGGGTGGGGCCGAGGCCTTTGATGGTGAGAAGGGGACGCGAGGAAGCATGGACAACCGATGGGCGGACTACTCGTTTCTTCCCGCCAATGGCGAAGATTTCGAACGCTATGTGGGCACTATCCTCGAGGACCTCGGATATGGCGTGAGCCTGACGCCCGCAACCAATGATTATGGCGTCGACTTGATAGTGCATGAGTCGATCTCTAATCGACGAATTGCAGTTCAGGCAAAGTTCTTCAATGGTGGCTCCTTGGGCAATGGGCCCATCCAAGAAGTGGTTGCTGGCATGCCCTATTGGGGCGCAGACGCGGGTTGGGTAATCACCAATGCTGCTGACTTCACCGAGAACGCTCGACGGCTAGCGCAAGCTAACGGCGTTTACCTGGTCTCCAATCGTGAACTGAACGACCTGGTGGCGCAGGCCGTTAGCCTGCGCTCTCTCGAACCCTGCGGCGGCTCAGCCGCATCTGCGCAGAGTGGGGACGGCTCGGGCCTCGGTGGGCAGCAGGGGGCTGCAGCCTATTCCCGGCCAACGCAACTTGCGTACTCTGTTCAGCCTGGAGCCTCGGGCTCGGCGCCGCTTGCGTCGCAGCCTCCTGCTGCATCGGAGCTGCCGGCTGTGCCTGCTGCGTCACCTCAGAAGGTCTACAACTTCACTGATGTGAAGACGCGTTGGAACTGCTCGGATGGATACCTCAGAGAGCAGATGCGCCGCGGTTTGCCCCTCTGCAAGCAGCCCAATGGTCGCTACGCTATTGCCGAGCGCGACCTGGTTGGCTGGGAACAAGCCATGGCGGCCGCTGCGAAGAGGAGGCGACGCAACCGACTGATCAGGAACATTGTCGGCTTGCTGGTCGCATTGATTCTCATCGTGGCGCTGGTCGTCTTCTGGCCCCACATCACCGAGGCCATAGAGAGCACCTTCCCCGGGGTCCACGTGCTGACCTGGGAGGAGCTCTGGGAGAAGCTTCCCTGGAGCCAGCAGGGCTGAGGGCTGGAGCGACCCGCAGGGGCTGCTGGTGCGGTCTCCAGGGCCGGACTGGCTCGTCGGGTGTTGCTGGTTGCTCGCCTCCCATGCTGCGAATTCTGCGAAGGCGCTGCCTCAAGGTGCAGGGATGCCAGATCGCAGTGATGTTTTTGCTGGTTAGAACCTACTGACAATATCGCTGGTTGACGGCAGTTGAAAAACCTCGCTTGCAAGATGGGGAAGCGCTTGCTATATTCTGCCGTGGAAGACAGCGGTTCTCCGTATGGCGAATTGCTAACAGATGAATAGAGTGAATCTTCTGGTCGTTCAGCATCAGTAGAGTATGTAGCGAAGAGGGCATCTGCCTTTCAAGTGCGTACTCTCTGACCCGAGCGTCAGTCTGTTAGCAATCTTGCTGTCTTCCAACTGTGGTGGATGCCCTCCTTGCTGCACGTTGCTGTCGAGCATGATTCAAGCAGTGGCCCCAGGGCCTCCTTCCGCAGCGGGAATAACCTCATACTCGGAAGGAGCTGGGTGCAATGCGAGCCCCTGCGAACCCTCCGGCCAAGCCCCTGGGAAGGCTGGCCTTGACCTTCGTCGCCCTCTTGCTGGCGACCGTTTCGATGACGACCCCTGCGAAGGCGGACGAGCCTTCGGGAGCTGCCGATGGCGAGAGCGCCGTCGTGGCTGGCGCGCTCGGCGAAGCCGGCCCTGAGGCCGATGGGGCGGATGCCGTCGGCGAGCCCGCTGGCGAGCCCTCCGACGCGGAGGGCGATGCCGCGCCTGCGGCGGATGCTGCTAGCCCCGAGCCTGCCGAAGCCCCTACCCTGGCGAGCTACCTGTCGGGCGGCATGCTACGCGTGAGCGCCGACGTTGAGCTCGTCTCTGGCGACGATAAGGCCATCGAGCCCGTCGTCGGGTCCTTCACGGCGGATGGCCTCACCTATGCGATCGTGGGCGAGGGCCAGGTGGCCCTGGTGGCCGTCTCGCCCCGGACGATTGCTGGCGGGCTGGTGGGCGGCTCGGATGTCGGCTCCGATGCCGAGGGCGCTGGCGAGCCTGTCGCCCTGACGCTCCCTGAGGCCGTCTCCTGCGACGGCTCTGACTACTCCCTGGCCGCCATCGGCCCTCGCGCCCTCGCCGGGTGCGACGCGGCCACGGTGGTCATCCCGGCCTCGGTCGCCTCCGTCGACCAGGCCGCCTTCGAGGGCTCGCCCGTCGCCGCCATCGAGGTGGCCGAGGGCAATCCCGAGTACTCCTCCTACGACGGCATGCTCTTCGATGCCGGCATGACACGCCTCTTGCTCATTCCCGAGGGCAAGCAGGGCGCGGCCCGCGTCCCTTCGACAGCGCAGGAGGTGGACGCGCATGCCCTCTCGCATTCGGGCGGCGTGGCCTCCTTCTCCGTGGACGCGGGCTGCGCAGCCTTCCACTCGGAGAATGGTTGCCTATACGACGCATCCGGCAACCTCCTCTGGGCCCCTCCGGGCTCGGAGGGGGCGGCCTCGCTCGCGGCCTCGGCCGAGGGCGACGGTGCTGACGGCTCCG
>CANOCK010000105.1 GCA_947564525.1 uncultured bacterium
AGATCGTCGACGAGTTCACCGGCCGCATCATGGAGGGGCGCCGCTACTCCGAGGGGCTGCACCAGGCCCTGGAGGCCAAGGAGCGCGTCGAGATCAACGACGAGACCCAGACCCTGGCCACCATCACGCTGCAGAACTACTTCCGGCTCTACGACAAGCTCGCCGGCATGACGGGCACGGCCATCACCGAGGACTCCGAGTTCCGCCAGATCTACGACCTGCCCGTGGTGCCCATCCCCACCAACAAGCCCGTGATCCGCGAGGACAAGGACGACCTGATCTTCCGCACCGTGGAGGCGAAGTACAGCGCCGTGGCCGACGAGGTGGCGCGCCGCCACGAGAAGGGCCAGCCGGTGCTGGTGGGCACCGCCTCCATCGAGGGCTCGGAGCAGCTGAGCGACCTCCTGCGCGCGCGGGGCATCCCCCACGAGACCCTGAACGCCAAGAACCCCGAGCTGGAGGCGCGCATCGTGGCCCAGGCGGGCCGCCGCGGCGCGGTGACCATCGCCACCAACATGGCGGGCCGCGGCACCGACATCCTGCTGGGGGGCAACCACGACTTCCTCATGGACGACACGCTGGAGGCCCACTTCCATACCAACCGCGAGGAGGCGCTGGACTGGCAGCTCGACGCCGCCTCGAAGGAGGCCGACTACATCACCGACCGCGAAGGCTACGCATCGCGCCTGTTTGGCGGCTTGATGGTGATCGGCACCGAGCGCCACGAGTCGCGCCGCATCGACAACCAGCTGAGGGGCCGCTCGGGGCGCCAGGGCGACCCGGGCGAGTCGCAGTTCTACCTCTCGCTGGAGGACGGCCTGCTGCGCCGCTTCGGCGGCGACCGGCTGGACGCGGTGGCCGACATGATGGAGAAGCGCGGCATGGCCGAGGACGAGCCCCTGCAGGACGCGCTGGTGTCGCGCACCATCGACATGGCCCAGAAGCAGGTGGAGTCCCTGCACTTCGCCACGCGCAAGCAGGTGCTCGAGTACGACGACGTCATGAACCTGCAGCGCATCGCCATATATGACGAGCGCAACGCCATCCTCGACGGCAAGGACGTCGACGAGCGGCTGCCCGAGATCATCCGCGACATCGTGGACGACGCGCTGGACGCCTACTGCCCGGCCTCCGACCCGAGCGACGACTGGGACCTGGAGGGCCTGGCCTCGTGGCTGGCGGACATGACGGGCCGCGACGGCGCCATGGTGCTCTCCGTGGACCATGGCGACGAGGCGGAGGTGCTGGGCGAGGCCATCGCCGAGGCCATGGAGGCCATCGTCCAAGAGAAGCGCGACGCCATCCCCGCCGAGGAGCTGAAGGAGCTGGAGAAGCTGATGATGCTGCGCATCATCGACACGGCGTGGATCGGCCACCTCCATGAGATGGACTACCTGAAGAGCGGCATCGGCCTGCGCGCCATGGGGCACCGCGACCCGCTGGTGGAGTACAAGCAGGAGGCCTACCAGGCCTTCGGCGAGATGACGGAGTCCATCTACGAGGACTTCCTGCGGACGCTCCTGCGCGCCCCGCTGCCCGGGGCCCAGGCGCAGGCCGGCCCTGCTGCCTTGGTACTGACGGCCGAGGGCAATCCCTTCGACCCGAGCCGGATGGTCTACAACGACGTGGAGGCCGCCGCCGACCCCGCGGCGGTCGGCGTGGACCGGGGGGACCCGCTGCGCTAGCCGCCGCGGCGGCCTAGCTCGGCAGCGGCATCGCAGCCGCTGCCAAAGCCGCTGCTCACGTTCGCGTATATAATGATGCCATCGCCTTCGCACGGCGGTCTCATCGCCTTCCGGCCTGCGAACCCGGAAGGGCGGTGTGCTTGCCGGAGGGCGCACGCCATATCTCCTTGGGGCTCGGCCTTTTTTGAAAGGATTGCGCCTCCGGCAGACCCTGTCAGCCGCTCGGAGGGAGGCCCCCATGTACTATGTCGGGGTGGACATCGCCAAGCGCAGCCACTACGCTGCGGCCCACGACGAGAGCGGCGCGGTGGTGGTCAGCCCGTTCCCCTTCGACAACACCTCCCAGGGCTTCGCCAAGCTGCTGCTCGCTTTGGGCCAGGCCGGCATCGACCACGACGACTGCCGCATCGGCATGGAGGCCACCGGCCACTACTGGATAGCCCTCTACGACTTCCTCGTCAGCCACGGGTTCGACGCCGTGGTCATCAACCCGATCCACACCGACGCGTTCCGCAAGGTCGACACCGTGCGCCTGACCAAGACCGACCCCATCGACGCCAACCTCATAGCGGAGCTGTTGCGGGTGAAGCGCTTCACCTCCTCCTACCTCACCGACGAGCCGACCGACTCGCTGAAGCAGCTGACGCGCTACCGCCTGGGCCTGGTGGGGCAGTGCACCATGCTGAAGAACAAGACCACGGCGGTGCTCGACCGGGTGTTCCCCGAGTACGCCGAGCTGTTCTCCGACCCGTTCGGGCCCACGTCCCGCGCCGTGCTGAAGCGCTGCGCGACGCCGGCCCAGGTGAAGCACGTGGGGGTGACGCGGCTGGCGCGCCTCATCGACGGCGCCTCCCTCGGCCGCTGCGGGCGGCCCAAGGCCGAGGCGGTCATGGAGGCGGCGCGGGACTCCGTCGGCGTCTCCTTCTCGGCGGAGGCCCTGGCCCTGGAGGTGCGCATGATGGTGGAGCAGATGGAGTTCATCGACGCCCAGGTGAAGTACCTCGATGCCGAGATCGCCGAGCTGCTGGAGGGGTCCCAGGGCCGGTGGCTGCTGAGCATCCCGGGCATCGGCCCCACCCTCGCGGCGCAGATGACGGCGGAGATCGGCGACGCGCACCGGTTCTCGTCCGCCAAGAAGCTCATCGCCTACGCGGGACTGGACGCCACCAAGTGCCAGTCCGGCGAGCGGGACGACAACGGGCACATGTCCAAGCGCGGCAGCTCGCAGCTGCGCTATGCGCTGATCCAGGGGGCGGACGGGGCTCGGCGGCTCGACGCCTACTTCGGCGAGTACTTCGCCATGAAGCAGGCCCAGGGCTCGCCCTACTACCGCTCGCTCACCTGCGTGGCCCGCAAGCTGGCCGGCGTGGTGCTGTCGCTGATGAAGGAGGAGCGCCCCTACGAGCCGGCGCCCCCGGAGCACCACCTGCCGGGCCATCGGGGCGTGGCCTGAGGCGGCGGGCTGGCAGCCCGGCAGCGCCCCAGGCCACGGGCGGGCTGCCCTAGAGCAGCCCCTGCTTGATGGCGTTGCCGACGATGGCGGCCATCTCGGCGCGGCTCACGGTCTTGCCAGGGGCGAGGGAGCGGGTGCCGTCGCCGTTGTCCACGCCGTTGATGATGCCCGCGTCCACGGCCCAGATGACGTTCTGGCGCGCGTAGGCGCTGGTCTGCTCGGTGCCCTTGAGGGCCTGGAACTTGGCGGGGCTGGCCTTGGAGGTGTCGGCGCCCGAGGCATTGGCCACGATGCAGGCGATCTGCTCGCGGGTGAGCGAGTCGCCGACGCCGAAGCGGTCGGTGCCGGCGTAGCCGCTCATGATGCCCGTGCTGACGGCCCAGTTCACGCCCTTGTCGTACCACTGACCCTGCTGGATGTCCCCCTGCGGCGCGGTGGGCGCCAGGGCGCCGTTGCCGCGGTAGTTGTAGAGGATGCTCGCCGCCTGCTCGCGGGTGGTGGCGTCGTGGGCGCCGAAGCGGTCGGTGCCGGCGTAGCCGTTCACGATGCCGTTCTTCACCGCGTAGTTGACCGCCTCGTAGTACCAGTCGCCCACTCCCACGTCGCTGAAGCGCTTGGCGTCGTTGGCCCTCAGGTAGTCGATGGCGGCGCTGGCGTTGAGGGCGCCGTGGGTGCCGCTGGTGCGCGTGCGGTCGTTCACCGGGTCGACGATGGGGTCGGCGGTCTTGTACAGGGCGTTGCAGGCCTCGTCCACCGTGGCGCCGGGCACGGCGGCGAACAGCAGCGCGAAGGCGCCGGAGACCACCGGCGCGGCCATGGAGGTGCCGGAGAGGGCCTCGTAGGAGCTGTCGCTGGCGGCGTAGGTGGACCAGACGTCCTCGCCAGGGGCGCTGATGTCCTTGTAGCGGTTGTAGTCGGACCAGGGGATGTTGCGGCCGTCGGGCTGCAGCGCCGTGACGGCGACGCATTCGTCGTAGTCGGAGGGGTAGGAGACGTCGGTCACGCCGTCGTTGCCGCCGGCGCACACGGTGACGATGCCGTAGTCGTCGCGGGCGATGCTGATGAGGGCGTGCATGAGCGGGTCGTTCATGGCCTGGCTGTAGGAGCCGAGGGAGATGTTGACGACGCGCAGGTTGGTCAGCCGTCCCTCGTCGACGGCGTCGAGCAGGTGGGCGTAGCCCCTGCAGATGGAGCCTGTGGAGGCCCCGCGCTTGTTGCCCGTAAGGTCGTTGACCACCTTCACCGGCACGATCTTGGCGTTGAAGGCCCCGCCGGCCACCCCGCGGCCGTTGTTGGCCGTGGCGCTGGCGATGCCGGCCACGTGGGTGCCGTGGCCGCCGTTGTCGCCGCCGTAGTGCTGGCTCGCGCTCAACGGGCGGTTGTTGTAGGAGTCGTAGGCCAGGTCGTAGCGGATGTTGGCCGAGAGGTCCTCGTGGTTCAGGCGGATGCCGGAGTCCAGCACGGCGATGGACACGGCTCCGTCCGAGGTGGCCTTGGGCCAGGCGTCGGCGAGGTGGGCGTTGTAGAGCCAGTACTGGTTGGGGGAGGTCGCCGAGGGGGCGCGCAGGTTGGCGTAGGGGTCGTTGACCCCTTGGGCGACGCGCTCCGTGGCGAGGCCGCCGCTGGGCGCGGCCATCTCGCCGTCGTCCTCCACGCCCTCGATGAGCTTGTAGAAGTAGTTGGGCTGGGCGGCGGCCACGCCGGGCAGCTCCTCGGCGGCGGCCACGGCCTCCTCGATGGGCTGGCCCTCGGCGGCCTCGGCCACGAGCACCGTGGGGGCGCCCGGCACCTGGATGGCGTCCTCCACGGCCAGCCCCGTGCCCTCCAGGGCCTCGCCCCCGGCGCTCGCGCTCAGGGCACGGGTGGAGAGCAGGGCGCCCTCGGGGCTGTCCTCCAAGGTGAGGAGGATGGAGCGGTCGGCCAGGCCGTCGGCGGCGGGAGCATCGTCGGGGGCTGCCAGGGCGGCAGCGGGCACCAGGGCCAGGGCCAGGGCGAGGGCCGAGGCCAAGGCGATGGGCTTGCGCAGGGTGGTGGGCACGGCGGGTTCTCCTTTGCGGGCTTGCAGGCGGCGGGGCGCAGCGGTGCGCCCGGCTGTTCGATGCGGCTATAATAGCAGCCGAAACGAGCCCCTGTCCCCGACGAGAGGGAAAAGCCCCATGGGAGAGCCTGCCGCCGCCACGCCGTTCCTGAGCGTGCTCATACCCTCCTACAACGGAGGGCACTACCTGGCCGAGGCCATCGATTCGGTGCTCGGCCAGCCCTGCGCCGACATGGAGGTGCTGGTGCTCGACGACGGCTCCGTGGACGACACCCTGGCCATCGCCCGGGCCGCCGCGGAGCGCGACGGGCGGGTGCGGGTGCTCAGCCACGAGAACTGGGGGGCGGGCCGCACGCGCAACCAGGGCATGGACCAGGCGCGCGGCCAGTGGCTGCTGTTCGTGGACAGCGACGACGCCGTGCTGCCGGGCTTCTACACCGAGGCGATGCGCCGCTTCCTCGCGGCATGCCTGGCCAAGGGCATCGAGGCCATCGTGCCCGCGCGGCTGGAGGCCGACGAGGCCCTGACCCGCGCCCGGCTGTCCACGGTGCCCCACGAGGGGGTCTTCCCGGCGGGGAGCGACGTGTGCTGGAGCATCCACCACGAGTTCGCCACGCTGCTCTATGCGGCGCCCATGGTGCGGCGCGAGGGGCTGCGCTTCGGCGAGCTGCGGCCCGAGATGGAGAGCATCTTCCGCCACCAGGCGGTGTTCCTGGCGGAGAGGTCCCTGTTCACGAACGACCTGTGGTTCGCCGTGCGGCGGGACAACCCCGAGCAGACCACGAAGAACTGGGACATGGCGGCGGTGAACGTGGTGCGCGAGCACGAGTACGGGCGCCTCTGGCGATGGCATGCCGATCGCGGCACCCAGGGCTTCGTGCTGGAGGAGGCTCGCCGGCGGTTCGAGGAGTGCCAGCGCGCCGTGGCCGAGCAGCGCGAGCAGGAGGGCCAGGGCCGGGGGCCCCTGGGCGCCGAGGCGGTGGGGGTGGAGCAGTGCGCCCCGCGGCCGGTGGGGCGCCCCTGCCCGCAGCCCGAGGCCGCGGGTGCGCCCGCGGGCCTGATGGGCCGGGCGCGGCGGCGGCTTGAACGGCTGGCGCGGGACGCCTACCGGCAGAC
>CANOCK010000106.1 GCA_947564525.1 uncultured bacterium
GGCGGCGGTCATGCCGAACGAAGGCGAGGCCTCGTTCGGCTAGGGCGAACGGGCAAGGGCCAACGGGAAGGAGACGAGGACATGGGCAGGATAGCGGACATCGCGGGGAAGCGCTTCGGGCGCTTGGTGGCGATCGAGCCGACGGAGCGGCGCAGCGGGAGCAACGTCGTGTGGCGGTGCCGATGCGACTGCGGCGGCGAGTGCGAGGTGGAGGTCGGTAACCTGAGGAGGGGCACCATCAAGTCGTGCGGATGCTATCGGAGCGAGAGGGCAGAGCTGCTCAGGGCGCATCGGACGGACTACGTGGACGGCACGTGCCTGGGGCTCCTCGGGCAGAAGGTCAGGTCGGACAACACCTCCGGCATCAAGGGCGTCAGCTTCGACAAGCGACGCGGGAAGTGGTGCGCCTACATCACCGTACGGGGGAAGACGAGGGCCCTCGGCCGCTTCGGCACCCTCGCCGAGGCCGCAGAGGCCCGCCGCGAGGCGGAGCAGGACCTGTTCGACCCCATCCTGGAGGCTGCCGGCAGGGCTCCCACCTCGGAGGAGGCTTACGAGAGCCGGCTGCGCGAGGCCGTCGGGAAGGAAGGGCGTGGTGCCGTATGAGCAGCCGCGATGGCGTGATCGAGCGCATCCGCAAGCTGATGGCGCTCGCCGAGGACGAGGGGGCGACGGAGGCCGAGGCGGCCGCAGCGGCGCTCATGGCCCAGCGCCTGATAGCGGAGAACGACATCGAGCAGTGGGAGCTGCACTCCTCGCAAGAGGAGCCCATCGAAGGCCATGAGAGCGCCCCTGCGCGCAGCCGCTGGCGTTGGCAGCTGGCCGGCGTGGTGGCCCCTGGGTTCCGGTGCCGGCACTACAACAGCAGGAAGTGGGACCGGGCCAAGCGCGAGTACGTCCAGAGGATGGTGTTCTACGGCTACCGCACGGACGCGAAGGCGGCGGCCATCACGTTCGACTTCCTCTACAGGGTCGGTTGCCGGCTGACGCGCCGCGCCTCGCGCGGGAAGCCCCCTGGCACCTACAACGCCTACGTCCTCGGCTACGTAGAGGGCATCAAGGGAGAGCTGGAGAAGCAGACCGAGGCGCTCATGATCGTGGTGCCCCCGAAGGTCGAGGAGAGCTACGAGCAATTCTCCGTGGGCTTCGGCAAGGCGAGCTCCGAGCTGTCCTATGGAGCTGGCCACGAGGCCATGGAGGCCTACGAGCGGGGAGTCGCCGAAGGTCGCGACGCCGTCCGCGCGCGGCGCATGGGCGCCGCTGGCGACGAGAGAGGGCCGGAAGCCGCCGCACTGCCCGGAGCTATGGCTTAGGAAACGAAACGACGAAAGGAAGAACATGAGCATCAACCGTGCGACCATCAGCGGCAACCTCACCCGTGACGGGGAGCTTCGCTCCACCGCCTCGGGCATGCCGGTGCTGAGCTTCTCCGTGGCGGTGAACGACCGCCGCAAGAACAACCAGACCGGCGAGTGGGAGGACGTGCCGAACTTCATCGACTGCACCATGTTCGGATCTCGTGCCCAGGGCCTTTCGCAGTACCTGACCAAGGGCACGAAGGTGGCCGTGGAGGGGAAGCTCCGTTGGAGCCAATGGGAGCGCGATGGTCAGAAGCGCAGCAAGATCGAGATCATCGTGGACTCCCTGGACTTCATGTCGAGCCGCGAGGGAGGGGCTGGCATGGCAGCCGCCGAGTCGAGCATGAGCGAAGAGGACATACCATTCTAGGAAAGGGGCGATGGGCATGTTCGAGTACGAGGAGCAGAGGGGCAAGGTCGAGTGCGAGGAATGCCCGAGCTGCGGCAGGCCGAGGCCGATCGACTGGTTCGTCCGGGAGGGCGGGCCATGCTGGAGGTGCCGCGCTCTCGGCATAGTGCCGGCGGGGCCTCAGGGCGACAAGGGGGCCGATTGCGCAGGGCGGATTTCCAACATAGGAAGGGGAACGAGATGAGGCCCATCTACAGGCCTAAGGGCGCAGCGGCCGAGTACGCCGACTACGCGATCAACATCTACACTGGCTGCGCCAACGGCTGCACCTACTGCTACGCGCCAAGAATCCTGCGCAAGAGCCGCGAGGCGTTCGCTCGCGACGTGCGCGTGCGCCCGGGGCTCATGGACGCGTTGGATGCGCAGCTTTCCTCCGGGGCCTTCGAGGGCAAGACGGTGCACCTGTGCTTCACGTGCGATCCGTACCCGGCTGGCCACGCTGCGCGGCCGACGCGCGACGTCATCGAGGTGCTCAAGCGCGCCGGCTGCCATGTGCAGGTCCTCACCAAGAACCCGACGGCCTCGATGCGGGATTGGGGGTGTCTGGACGAGGGCGACTGGATCGGCACGACCTTCACGGGAGCGGATCCTTGGGATGCAGGCGACCCAAGCGACCCAAGCGACGTGCCGTACTTGCGGCACGAGCCGTTGGCCGAGAACGAGCACAGCCGCTACAAGGCCCTGAAGGCAGCCAAGGGGGCCGGTCTCCGCACATGGGCGTCCTGCGAGCCCGTCATCGACCCTGCGGCGATCTGCGGGCTCGTAGCGAAGGACGGCAAGGACAACCCCATCGACCTGTTCAAGATCGGCAAGCTCAACCACGCCAGGAGCGACATCGACTGGGCGGCCTTCGGGCAGAAGGTCGAATCGCTCTGCAGGCGGCTCGGCCGCAGCTACGTCATCAAGGGTTCGCTGCGCGAGATCATGGGCGGGCTATGACCAGCGACAAGGTGGTCGAGCGGGTGAACGCCCCGCTCGCCCCGGGGTGGGCCGAGGCGCAGAAGTTGCTCGTCTGGACCCAGCCGACAGGCGCCAGCTCAGCACACGATTTCTCCGAACCCGGGCAGCCTCCGCTCGTCGCCGTAGGGCAACCCCTCGTAGGTCAGCTCTCCTTCGCGCGGCGGCTCTGGCACCTCCACGAACCAGATGCCGTTCTTGCCCCGGTAGAGGTTCCTCGTTACCCTCCCGTTGTCGGTGACGAGGGCTATGGGGTAGAGCATCGCCAGGGTGCCGGTGTGGGTTGCCTGGGCCCTTCTTGGGTGCCCCGTCGGCTCGACCTGCCAGCGTCGGCCGTCGTCCCATGTGAGCTCCCTTGGGATGGTGAGCCCGGTTCGCGTGTGGGTGGCGGTCACCTCAACGGGGTGAGCCTGGTATCTTCTCCGTCCGTAGATCATAGGGTGATGCTAGAACGCATGTTCCCTTTAATCAAGCGAACAAACTGTGGATTCTGGGAGCGCTTAGGATTGTGCTAGCGAGCTGGTGCGGATCGGTGCCGCCCGTCGCCCCTGCAGCCGAGCTGGCGGGCGGCTGCGAGCTCGGCTGCGCCCTCCTCGGCCAGGGACGCGCCCTGGCTCACTGCTGGGCCCTCCTCGCCTAGGAGGCCGAGCTTCCCATGGGCGGCGAGGAAGCGCTCCACGAGCGCGTCTTGGTCCACCAGGTCGTCCGGCTCCTGGGCCAGCACGAGGTCGAACTGCTCCAGCCCCTTGACGGCGAGGGCGTAGCGGTAGGCGCTGCGCACGTCCTCGGTGAGCTCGTCCCACTTCTCGTTGACGATGAACGAGACGTCGTAGAGGTCCCGGACCCTGTCGCGCATGGCGTAGGCATGCAGCTTCATGGTGGCCAGCGCCGGCAGCTTGTAGGTGAGGATCCCGTCCACCACCGCCGTCTCCTCGGGCGCGACGCTGGCGCGCCGGTAGGAGGTCTCCACCTTGAGGGGGCGCTCGCCGCCGTAGTGCACCGTCAGCCTCTGGACGGTGGGCGTGTCCTTCTTCACGAAGGCCTCGTAGCCGGCCTCGTCGCAGAACCGCCTCACCTTGTCGATGGTCGAGACGCCCGGCGAGGCCGCGTCGAAGTCGAGGTCCTCGCTGAACCTGTCGAGGCCGTAGCACAGCATTAGCGCGGTGCCGCCCTTGAGCACCAGCCCGCCGTCCGGCCCCAGGCTCCTCAGGAGGTCCAGCTCCACCTTGCGGTGCGCCTTGTGCCAGGGAGCGCCTGCGTCATGGCCGCCCATGAGAGGCCCCCTCCTCGCATGCGGCCCGCTTGGCCCATTTGAGCCTGTACTCCTTGCGCATGAAGCGGTCGATGTCGTCCCAGCGCGGGCTGCCCTTGAGCATGAGGATGTGCTCGAACAGCTCCTCGTCGTACTCGTCGCCGTCCAGGAACTCCTGGCTCATGCCCTGGGCCGGGATGAACCTTCCCTGGGCCACCATGTCGGCGAGGGCGCGCACGTGGTTGGCGACGTTGTACGCCTCGCCCGGGTGCCCCGGCAGCGTCGCGGCGGAAGGCGCCTCGATCCCCCAGTCCCCCCAAGGGCTGTCCTCGCTCTCCAGCATGCGCGGATGGTCCCACTGCAGCGACGATGCGTGCCAGTCCCCCGTCGTGCCCAGCGAGCAGGTGAGGTTGAGCGCGTGTATGTCGGTGACGTACCTCATGGGAGGGATTCTACCACGGCCGCCCGGGGCCTGCGCGGCCCCCGGGGCCCCCGCGGCAGGGGCGAGGGCGCCCCTGCACCCCGCTTTCCCGCGCTCAGGCGCCGCGCGGGCGGGGGAGGCGGCGGTCATGCCGAACGAAGGCGAGGCCTCGTTCGGCTAGGGCGAACGGGCAGGGGCCAACGGGAAGGAGACGAGGGCATGGGCATCGTGGGCATGACGAGGTCGGGGCTAGCTGATCGGCAGCGCCTTGATTATACTGTCCGTTGGAATCGACGAGGGAGAGAAGCGGCATGGGCATCGTGGTGAGGCTCGACCGGGTCATGGCGGACCGGAAGGTCAGGGGCAAGGACCTGGCCGAGCAGGTGGGGATCGGGCAGGTCATGCTCTCCCGCATCAAGAGGGGCCACGTCAGGGAGGTCCGGCTGGCCACGCTGGCGGCGCTTTGCGATGCGCTGTCGTGCGGCCCCGGCGGCATACTGGAGCTCGCGCCGGAAGGCGCGCAGGATGGGACGGGCGCAGGGGACGGCTCCTGCGCGGGAAGATAGGAGACGACCATGACGAGCAACGTGCGTGAGGACAAGAGGGCCATGGGCGTGCGAGCCGCCTCCGTGGCGGTGGCGGCCATGCTGGCGGGCGCCCTGTGCGCGCCTGCGGCGGCGCATGCGGAGTACCGCGGCCACCAGGACCTGGACGAGGGGCACTGGGCGGTGCCGGAAGTGATCGACTGGTCGAAGGACCATCGTGCGGTGAACGGGTTCCCCGACGGCTCCTGGGCCCCCGACGCGCCGATCACCCGAGAGCAGGTGGCCACCATCATCCACAACGCCTCGGGCGCCCCGGCGCCGGCGGGCCCGGCCACCTTCGCGGACGCAGGTCAGCTCACCTGGTCGGCCGACGCGGTGGCGTGGTGCCAGCAGCAGGGGATCTTCACCGGATCGGGCAACCTCATGATGCCGGCGGACCCGATCACCCGAGAGCAGGTGGCCAAGGTGCTCATGGTCTACGCCGGAGGGGCCGAGGCCGACGACGCCGCGCTGGCGGCCTTCGCGGACGGCGCGGAGGTGAGCGGCTGGGCGCGCGGCGTGTGCTCCTGGGCGGCGCGCAGCGGCGTCGTCAAGGGCGCGCAGACGCCCGCGGGCGCCATGCTCATGGCCCAGGCCGGCTGCACCCGCGCGGAGTTCGTCGCGATGCTCATGCGCACCTCCGACGGCGTGCGGGCGGGGCGCGACCTGAGCGGGATGCGCTACGAGGCGGCGCGGGAGTGGGTCGTGGACTACGAGGACAGGGTCGTGGACGACTACGAGGACCGCTGGGTGGCCGCCTCGCCGGAGGAGTGCTACCACAACTACTGCTCGGCATGCGGCGAGGGGGTCTACATCCCCATGAGGGTCATCATGGATGGCGGCGGCCTGCCGAACTGCAAGTACACCTACCCGGAGCACTGGCGCGCCTGGCAGGACGGGCTGCACCACATCGAGACCCATGCCTGTGGGGCGGCGGACTGCCGCGCCGTCGCCGAGATCGTGGTCCACGCCCCCACCGTGGGCGGGGGCTGGGAGAGCGTCAAGGTCGGCTCCCACGTCGAGAGGGTCGAGGCCGGCGGCCACTGGGAGTACGGCCAGGGCTCCTGGGTGCGCGCCTAGGGCGCCTGGCCCCTCGCCCAAGCACGGAGCGGCCCCGCCTCGGCGGGGCCGCTCCCTTCCTGCGCGCTCCTTCCCTGGGGCGCCTCGCCCCTCAGGGCCCCTCGCGGAGCCCCTCGCCGCGGGCGGCGCCCTCCCGGGCGCGTCTCCCCGGGAGGCACGCGGCTG
>CANOCK010000107.1 GCA_947564525.1 uncultured bacterium
TCTTCCGATCTCACCGAGCCGCGGCCCGTGGTGGTGGGCATGGGGCCGGCGGGGCTGTTCTGCGCCCTGGCCCTGGCCGAGGCGGGGCTCCGGCCCCTGGTGGTGGAGCGCGGCGCGCCAGTGGGGGAGCGCGTGGCCGACGTCGAGCGCTTCGCCCGCACCGGCGCGCTGGATCCGGAGAGCAACGTGCAGTTCGGCGAGGGCGGGGCGGGCACCTTCTCGGACGGCAAGCTCGGCACTGGCATACGCAGCCCCCACATCCGCCACGTGCTGGAGGCCTTCGTCGAGGCGGGAGCCCCAGCGGACATCCTGGTGGACGCCCAGCCCCACATAGGCACCGACCTCCTGCGCGGGGTGGTGCTCCGCCTGCGCGAGCGCATCGTCGCCTTGGGCGGGGAGGTGCGGTTCCGCACGCGGCTGGACGGGGTCGCCTTCGACCAGGGGCGCCTGCGCTCCGTGGGCCTGACGGGTCCCGAGGGCCGCGCCGAGGAGCTGCCGGCGAGCCGCCTGGTGGTCGCCTGCGGCCACTCCGCCCGCGACACCTTCGCCCTGCTGGAGCGGGCGGGCCTGGCCATGGAGCGCAAGCCCTTCGCCGTGGGGGCCCGCATCGAGCACCCTCAGGCGCTGGTGGACCGGGCCCAGTACGGCGCGGCGGCGGGGCACCCGCTCCTCGGGGCGGCCCGCTACAAGCTGGCCGCCCGCACCGCCGAGGGCCGCGGGGTCTACACCTTCTGCATGTGCCCCGGTGGCAGCGTGGTGGCGGCCTCCTCGGAGCCGGGCGGCGTGTGCGTGAACGGCATGAGCCTCCATGGACGCGACGGGGCGAACGCCAACAGCGCCCTTCTGGTGGAGGTGCGCCCCGACGACCTGCCCGAGCGCGGCCCCTTGGCCATGGTGGCCTGGCAGCAGGAGCTGGAGCGCGCCGCCTACCGCTTGGCGGCGGACGCGGGCGGCACGCCCTACCAGGCGCCGGCCCAGACCGTGAGGGACCTGGTGGCGGGCCGGGCGGGGAGCCCGAGCACGCTCGTGGAGCCCACCTACCCGCTCGGGGTGCGCTGGTGCGACCTGCGCCGCTGCCTGCCGGGGTTCGTTGCGGACGCGCTGGTGGAGGCGTTGCCGGCTCTGGACCGGCGCCTGCGGGGGTTCGCCCATGAGCAGGCGGTGCTCACGGGGGTGGAGGCGCGCAGCTCGAGCCCGCTGCGGATCCTGCGCGACGAGGGGCTCCAGGCGCCGGTGGCGCCGGGGGTGCCGAGCGGCCTGTACCCCTGCGGCGAGGGGGCGGGCTATGCCGGGGGCATCATGAGCTCGGCGGTGGACGGGCTGCGGGTGGCCTTGGCCATCGCGGCCGAATGCGGGCGGCCCTGAGGGCGGCTCGGCGAGGGGTTGGCGGACCCTCGGCCGGACGGCCGGGGCCGGATGCGGAAGGGGGCGCCCCATGGGCGAGTTCTCTGACAAGGTGTTCGAGCAGGTGCGGCGCATCCCCAAGGGGAAGGTGTCCACCTACGGGCAAATCGCGCGCCTCATCGGCCGACCGAACGCCGCCCGCTTCGTGGGCTACGCCTTGCACGTGGACGAGCTGATCGACCAGGAGAGCGCGCCGGCGCCCTGCCACCGCGTGGTGTTCCGCGACGGCGCCCTGTGCACCGGGGCCGCCTTCGGGGGCGCCGACGGCCACCGCAAGCTGCTGGAGGCCGAGGGGGTGGCGTTCAAGGATGCCGACCACGTGGACATGGCCGCTTGCGCCTGGGACCCGAACGAGGGCGCCGTGGGCACCTTCGAGGACGGCATGCCCACGGCGCCTCCGGAGGACTTCGACTGGGCGCGCGAGCTGGGGGAGGGGGAGTGAGCCCCGTCCCGCCCTCAGCCGCCCTCGACGGCGCCGCCAAGGCCCTGGCCCGAGGCGAGGCCGTCATCTTCCCCACGGACACGGTCTACGGCATCGGCGTGGCCGTGGGCGCCGCCCCGGGCCCCGAGGCGCTCTATGCGGCCAAGGGGAGGCCCGCCTCCAAGCCGATCCCCTGGCTGGTGGCCTCCCTGGGGGACCTGGACCGCTACGGCCGCGACGTGCCCCCCTACGCGCGGCAGCTCGCGCGCGAGGGCTGGCCGGGCGCCCTGACCCTGGTCGTGCACGCCTCCGAGGCCGTGCCGGCCGCCTTCTGCTCGGCTGCGGGCACCGTGGCCCTGCGCATGCCCGACCACCCGGTGCCGCTGGCCCTGGCCAAGGCCGTGGGGCCCTTGGCCACCACCTCGGCCAACCGGTCGGGCCAGCCGCCGGCGCGCTGCGGAGCCGAGGTCGATCCGCAGCTCGCGGCCGCTTGCGGCTGGGTCCTGGCGGGCGACGGCTCCTGGCCTTGCGCCGGCGTCCCCTCGTCCATCGTGGACTGCACGGGCCCGCACCCGCGTCCGCTGCGCTGAGGCGCGCCCGGACGCGCCTCCCTCCCTCGGCTCGCAGCCGCTCGCATCTCCCTATGGTCCTGTAGACCCTCATCTGCTGCGAAGGGCCCCCTCGGGGGCCCTTCGGCGTTCTGGCGCCCCGTGCCAGCGACCGCTGCGGCCCGCTTTCGGACGACGCCTGAAAGCGATGGGAAAGGCGGCTGGAGGGCACCTAGCCGGCCACGAATCGGTCATGATCGCCCCCAGAGGCCCGACCGGGAGCGCAGTGGCCAAGTCAGAATCATAGCGACCGATTACGACCGAAAATAGGGCAGTGACAACCGAGAACGTCCGTAAAATGCGGAGTTTCGACCGAAAACGTCCGAAAATCTTCAATTTGCGACCGAGAACGTCCGAAATCGTGCTACAGTCGCCTCGTCGCCTTGGAACCCCAGGAACGACGAGCCATCCGACCAACCGACCGATGCAGGAGGTGGCGTGCATGAGCTGGATCGACCTCACAGCCTCCGACGCCCCCCGAGAAGCGCCCGCCTTCCCCTTGTGGGAGCCGCCGCCCTCGGAAGCCCCGACCCTGGACGCGCTCTGCCTCGACGCCATCGAGGCCTACCGCGCCGCGCTGGCCGACGCCCAGGACGGCCATCCCTGGGCCAGCCTGCCCGCAGAGGAGCTCCTCCTACGCCTCAACGCGGCCCAGCGCGCGCCCGGCACGGGCGCCGTGCGCCCGACGAAGGCGGGGCTGCTCATGTTCGGCTACGAGCATGAGATAGCCCGGCGGTTCCCCGGCTACGCCCTGGACTACCGGCGCCTCGACCACAACGGGAAGGTAATCCGGCGCATCAGGTCCAACGACGGGCTCTGGAGCGGCTGCGTCTTCGACTTCTGGCAGCGGGTGGCCCCGCTGCTCCCTCGGGGCGACGGGCCGGGCGAGGTGGGGGCGGCCGTCCGGGAGGGGCTCGCCAACGCCTTGGTCCATGCGGACTACGCCGGCCGCCGCCACGTGGTGGTGGCCCAGCGGCCCGACCGGGTCGAGTTCTCGAACCCCGGGAGGCTGAGGGTGCGCCTCGGCGCCGCCTTCGAGGGCGGCGTGGCCGACCCGCGCAACCCCATGCTCATGAAGATGTTCGCCCTCATCGGCGCCTGCAGCGACGCCGGCGAGGGACTGCCCCTGGTGCGGCGCGCCTGCGAGCGCGCCCAGCGGCCCGACCCGACGCTCTTCGAGCAGGCCGACCCGGACCGCACGACGCTGACCCTGTTCCTCTACGATGGCGCTGGCCATGGGGGGGAGCGCGCGGCCCCGCAGGCCGCCGCTGGAGGCGCCTCGGCCGCCCAGCCCCTACGGGAGGGGGCTTCGAGCGGCTGGGCCGCGCCCACGGCCGGCGCCCAGGCGAGGCCGACCATGACAGCGGCCACGGCCGAAGCGGGCGCGCCCGCCTTCCATCGCGGGCTGTTCGATGCTGACCGCGAGGACGCGGCGCCCCCTCCCTACGCTCCCTCGGAGGCGGCGCATCATTCGGCTGCCCCCCGGGGGCAGCTCGGGGAGGACGAGGCCGCCGTGGCGGCAGCCATGGCCCGAGCCCGCGACGGGGACTGCCAGGCAGCCCTCGAGCTCTTCCGCACCAGCCGCCGCCTGAGGCGCGCGGACGTCGAGGAGGCCCTCGGGGTCGGATCGACCAAGGCCAAGGCCATCGTGGCCGCGCTCGTCTCCGACGGGATCGTGGACGCGGAGGGCAGCGGCCGCAGCACGTACTACAAGCTGGCGCGCGCCTAGCGAAGGGGGCGCCCGACAAGGGAGGAGCGCCAGCGACCCGACGAGCCGGATCGGACGGGCCGTCGGGGTCCATGAAAGCTGGAGGGGCGGGCGACCGCCTCGCCCCTCCGTCAAAAAGGGGTAACAAACAATGCGAAACAGAATAGCTGGCTCGAGCCAGGATCCCGGCGGACCCGCAGCGAGGAAGGAGAGGGGACGGCTCCTGTCCATGGCGCTGGCGACGTTGCTGGCGCTCACCATATCGCCGCTGTCGGCAGCAGCGGCGAGCGGCCATGACATGGCCCATGAGCCCTCGGGAGGGCCGCCGATGCCCGGCGTGGCCCTCGGCTCGCCGCGATCCCACGGCTCCGAGGGCGCTGGCGAGGAGGAGGGCGGCACCATCACGGTCCACTACGACCTCGGCGCGGCCTTCGCGAACAAGGCCATGCCCATGGTGCTCGCGAAGCCCTCGCCCTGGGAGCCCTACATCGACGAGCAGGGCGCCACGGCGGTGTTCGATGCCGTGGCCGACGGCCAGGGCCGGGGCAGCATCCAGGTGGGCAAGGTGGCCTTCCGCGACGGGCGTCCCATCGAGGACCTCTCGGGCTACCGTCCGCACTTGCTCTCCTATATAGGAGACGGGGAGGCGAACCACCTCGCCAACCCCGGCAAGTTCGAGCGGAACTGGTTCAAGGTCTGCTCCGACGGCGGCTCCTACAACTACCAGTACGCCGTTCGGACCTCGGAGGTGAGCGAGGGCCAGGCCAGTGCCAGCCTCGAGCCGCTCGGGGCCCATCCCGTGGCAAGGAGCGAGGTGCTGGGGCTCCTGGGCGCCTCCCGCAGCTTCGCCGTGGTGTCCAATGCGCTGCAGATCCGCGGCGACATGGAGGGCAACGTCGCCACGCGGCGCCTGATGGGCTCCGGCGAGCTGGGCATCACCTCCTCGGTGACCGCGCAGACCCGCGAGCTGCGCATCAAGGTGCATGCGAGGACCGAGGAGCCTGGGGCTCCGGTGGCGCTCGCGCTGCACGAGAAGGCCAGCGGCGAGGCGGTCGACCGCGCCGAGCTCGTCTCCGACGACCGCTGCCGCGCCGAGCATTGCTTCACCGTGGCCAAGGATGCCTTCTCTGCCAGCGACGTCTACTACGTCACGTCCTCCATCGCCGGCGAGGAGGCGGTCAGCGACGACGTGGCCGTCGAGCCGTCGGCCATCATGGGCACGGAGAACGTGAGCTTCGCGCGGTCCGTCGAGGCCGACATGGTCAACGGCAAGAACGACCTGACCGACCACCTGGTGTCCGTGAGCGGCTCCTACCCGGGCCGCGGCCTGACCTTGAGGACGGTCTCGGAGGAGGAGTTCGACGCCACGCTCGACATCGGCCGCCTCCTCCAGAACGCGACGGCGCTATCCCGCAAGCTCGCGAGCGCGGCCTCCAACGAGGAGTACTCCGTCTACCGCTTCAAGGCCGACGACATCTCCGGCGGCAAGCGCATCGCCGTGGACTACGACGACGCCACCGACGCGGTCATCAACGTGGCCATCCCCTCGTCCACCGAACGCTTCACCATCAGCCCCGACACCTTCTTCCTGGGCTCCCACAACGTGAGCGACGGCCAGACCTGGGATGGCTTCGCAAAGAAGGTCATCTGGAACTTCCTCGACGAGGAGGGCAACCCCTACCAGGGCGTCGTGGGCACCTCGCGCACCCTGAAGGGGACGTTCCTGGTGCCCGAGGGCACCTTCAACCCCGACAGCTCCTCGCCCGAGCTCATCGTCGCCGACAACGTGGTGCAGGGCAACGGCGAGATCCACAAGGTGCCCTACGGCCACGAGGGCGTCATGGAGTGCAGCCTGTCCTTCGGCGGTGCCGGGGGCTCCGACGGCGGCGAGGAGGAGATCCCGCCCCTGGGCCCGGGCGGCGAGGAGGACAAGGACCCGCCGACGGAGCCGGTCGACCCTCCCACAGACCCCGTGGACCCGCCGACGGACCCTGTGGACCCGCCGACGGAGCCGGTCGACCCTCCCACAGACCCCGTGGACCCTCCAACGGGCCCTGTGGACCCGCCGACGGACCCGGTCGA
>CANOCK010000108.1 GCA_947564525.1 uncultured bacterium
CCGAGATCTACACTCTTTCCCTACACGACGCTCTTCCGATCTTCGGCGCCCGGCGCGGGCGCGTCGGGCCCGGCAGCCGCCTGCTCGGCACCCTCCTGCGGAGCCTCCTCGGCCTTGGCCGGAGCCTGGGCCGCCTCGAGGTCGGCCAGGGGGCCGGCCGCCTGCTCGGCCCGGTAGCGGGCGAGGTTGCCGTTGTAGCGCATCTGGATCAGCTCCAGGACCACGGCGAACACCATGGCGAAGTACACCATCAGCTTCTCCAGCGGCACGCCCAGGAGCTCGATGTGGGTCTCGAGCCCGAAGGACTCCACCACCAGCAGCGCCCCGATGGCCACGATGAACGTGAGCGCCAGCACCTTCATCTCCGCATGGCGGTTGATGAAGTCGGAGATGGGGTCGATGAACACCATCATGACCACCACGGCCACCAGCACCGCCAGCACCATGATGACCAGGTGGTCCGACAGCCCCACGGCCGTGATGACCGAGTCGATGGAGAACACGATGTCCATCACCATGATGGTACCCACGGCCTGGGGCAGGCCGATGAGGTGGCGGGCGCGGTGCTCCTCGCTCGACGCCGCCTTCACCTCGGTGAGGCGCAGCATGTCGCGCACCTCGACGACGCCCTTGTAGACCAGGTAGGCGCCGCCTGCGAGCAGCACCAGGTCCCGCACGGAGAAGCCGTGGGAGAAGGGGCCGAGCTCCAAGGTGAACAGCGGCACCGTCATGTGCACGAGCCAGCTGGCGAAGCACAGGAACAGGCAGCGCATCGCCAAAGCGCCGGCCAGGCCCAGCTTGCGGCCGATGTGCTGCTTGTCCTCGGGCAGCCGCGCGCTGGTGATGGAGATGAACACGATGTTGTCCACCCCGAGCACTATCTCGAGGAATATGAGGGTGACCAGGCTTATCCAGGCTTCGGGGCTGGCGAATATCGAGAGGTCCACAGGCTGCCTTCCAGGGTCGTCGGGCCAAGGTTCGAGCCACGATGCTAGCACAGGGGCGCAGGAGCGCCAATGCTATAATCGAAGGCGTTTGGTAACCGATACTTCTACCCGTTCGAGGTTGGCAGCATGGCAAACTGGAACCCAGAGAACCACGGCGGCGCCCACGCGGGCGGCTCCCACGCGATACCGCCCGAGAAGGGCCCCTCGCTGCTCGACCGGCTCCCCTTCGGGCGCGGCAAGGCGGCCGACCCCTATGCCAGCGAGATGCCCCAAGGCTTCGAGAACGAGGGCATCCGCTACCTGGACGCCCGGCCCCTCGACCGGCCGCTGACGGTGCCCCATTCGGTGCGCCGCGGCATGGCGGCCATCATGGTGGCGGCGGCCGTGGTGGGGTCGGTCGGGCTATTCTGGTACTTCGACGCCGTGGTGAGCGCCCCTTCGCGGGAGGCGGCCCTGGTCGAGGAGAACATCGCCCGCAATGTGCCCCTCGACCTGCCGCAGCTGTCCACCCTCATGCCCCTGGGCGACCAGGAGGTGCTCGCCGCGCTCCAGGCCTCCGGCGACACCCTGTTCCAGCTGGTGCCCATCGGCGAGCAGGCCGAGGGCGGCTTCGAGGTGGTGAAGCTGCCGGAGGGAGTGACCGTGGCCGACGCGGCCGCCTCCTACGCCACCGGCATCGACAACATAAGCGCCGTCACGGCCACGCGGCTGCTTAACGGCGCCTGGCGCCTCACCGTGGCCCGCAGCGGCGGCACCGACATGTACGTGGGCTACGCCGACTTCAAGTCCCATGAGCCGCAGGCGGCCATCACCCAGGCCATGGCCGCCGAGGGCATCGACCCGGCCAGCGCCGCCGACGCCGGCACCGACGAGCTGGGCAACACCTACAGCACCGGCTCGCTCACCGTGGACGACCACATCTACAACTGGCGCATCTCGGTGGTGCCGCTGTCCACCATGTACCGCCTCCGCGGCATCCCGGACAGCATCCAATACGTGGGCGTGCGCTTCACGACAGCCTAGGTGCGCCGGGCGCCAGGCGCCGGCCAGAGCCTGCGGGAAGCAGCGAAGCCCGGACGCGACGAGAGGGCGGCCGCAAGGGGCCGCCCTCTCCTATATAAGCGTGCTGCATCCCCCTAATCAGCCCGCCACGGCAAAGGCATAGGAGAGGGTCGCTAGCGAAACCGACCCACCAGCCCCTTCCGGGAGCTTCTCGAAGGCGATGCGAGCACCCGTCTCAGACAAGTTGAGACGATACCCCACCAACAGCTCCCCATTCGTCGGGATGAGGAACCCCTTGCCTTCGAAGTCGCGCTCGACCAATGTGTCGTCCAAGGCGAAGTCGACTGCGTTCGGAGGCTTCGCGGACAGGTTCTCCGAAGATTGTGCGGCCGCAGCGGTAAGCAGCTCCTGAGCCGGATAAACGCTCAAGAGGCCGTCGCTAGCGCCGAGAATCACTTCCGATGCGCCCAAGCCCGAGCGCGACTCCAATCCCGCCACTTGGAGGGGCACCTTGGCCTGAGAGACCACCCTCGCCTGGCCGAAGGAGCCCTGCACTTGGGCGTCACGGCTCCCCTGCCCTTTAAGCGTAAGGTCAGCGAAGAACGTCGCCGATGTCGGTGCGTCGACAGCGATCAAGGGAACCCAGTGGGCAAATAACGTCGCATCATGGGGATAGGTCCATCTCGTCCCATAGCCCTCTCCTCGATCAACAGGGTCGCCCTGCGAATCGTAATAGCGGTTCCCTCCCTTCGGGTCGTCCCAATAGCCCATGAAGAGATGACCGCTCTTAGTCGGCACAGTCACAGAGGGAAGCTCGGCATCCATCTCCTGCCGCAACGTGGCTTGCCCTCCCTCGCCGCCCTGTTGGTTGAGCCAGACAGTGAACTCCACCGGACGCCAAACCGCAGTTACCTTCACATCGCCAGTGCCCTCGATGTAAGGGGTCTGCCCTGCTAGGCAGGCGTGCGTCCCATCCCACCCCACGATCGCGTAGCCAGCACGAGTGACCCGCCACTGCGCCCAGATAGCATTGGTATCCACGTTGTACGGTCGGTAGTCGAAGCGGCCGTCACAGCTCAGCGTCCAGTTGGCGCCATAGGCACCGTCAATCCATTGCTGCGAGCCGTGCTTTCTCCATTGCGTGTTGTCCTCGTAGTTCATCTTCGACTCAAGAAGCCCTCCATTCGCATTCAGATCTATGCGACCTATATAGGGCAGAGCTTTTGCGTCACGCTCTTGAAGGATGGCAAGGGCATCCTCAACGCGAGGGGCATGGAGGAGCGTTTCGCCCATCGCATCGTATAGGCAACCATTCCGCGAGGAGTAGGCTGCGCTGCCCGCCTCCACCTCGACCGATGTCACCGACGCGCAATGCGAGAACGCATCGGGAGTGATGGCCGAGGCCGTCTTGGGGATGCGGGCAGCGCCCTGCTTGCCCTCGGGAATGAGCAAGAGGCTTGTCATGTCGGCATCGAAGAGCATGCCGTCGTAGGAGGAGAAGTGAGGGTTGCCGTCGGCCACCTCGATGGCCTTGACGGCGGAGTCGCGGAACGCCAGCTCGTCGATAGACTCGACGGCAGCGGGGATGGTGACGACGTCGACATCGCAGCCAGCGAAGGCGCGAGGACCGATGGCGACGACAGCATAGACCACGCCATCGAACTCAGCGGACTCGAGGACCGCAAAGGTCATAGGCTCAGAGGCATCCTCGCCCTCGGCGCCATCGGAAGGCGCCCCCTCCGGAGAGGATGAAGGAGAAGCTGCCCCTGAAGGGACTTGCTCCGCAACGCTGCGCGGCGGCACACCGGAGCCGGAGTCCTCTCCGGAGGGGGGTGCCGTCGGAGCCAGCAAGCAGCCCTTCGCCAGCCCCAGCAGGGCCAGCGGCAAGAGCAGCAACGCCAGGGCCGACAGCCACGAGCGCGACCTTCCCCTCGCCGACGATGGCGTAGGTCAGGCCACCCACGGTGAACGAGCCGACGACGGGCTCCGGGTCGTCCTCAAGGGCGACGGCTGCGTTGACGCGCCCAGCGCCGCCAGCCATGAGGCTCGCCAGCATCGGGGCATCCGCGGTGGCGGCAACATCGGCTCCGACGCCGCCAGCGGCAGAATCGGACGACAGTTCGTCGGCCATCGCAGCCGGCCCCACCATGCAGGCCAACAGCAAGGCCAGTACAGCAGCAGAGAGCTTGGAGGCTCGAGAAACAACAGGGGCTCGCATTGCGACCTGCTCCTTCCAGTGGCACGATCATTCCCACTGTGGAGGAGGCCTACCAGGAAGACCCGTCATGCGCTGCTCGCGAGATGCAGTGAGGAGGGCATCCACCACAGTCGCCAAACAGCAAGATCGTCAACAAACTGGAATCGCTTCCAGAGCGCACATCTTGAAAGGCAGATGCCCTCTTCGCCACATGCGCTCCTTAAGCAAGAACCATATAAGGAAATCAGTATCCGTTTGCTGACGATCTCCCCTTTGAGGAGATGCCGTTTGGCTGCCGTGAATATACCAACCGCTCTGTGGTCTTGCAAGCGAAAAATGGAGGCGAGGCTCCCCCTCGCTGAGGGGCTCCACGGAAGGCCCAGCTCAGAGACGTTGCTTCCCTGTGGTCGAATCGTGGACGAGCCGTCGCCTTCCGCTGCCGCGGACCAGCTGCCGGCTCCTGCCGCGTCGCGGATCGACCGGCCGAGGCGCCTGCCGGGCAGGCCACCGCATCCAGCGGGGCGCCAGCGATGCGGCCCCAGGCGAAGCGAAGGGCCAGCGCCCGGACGAGCGCCGGCCCTTCGATGGCCCTCGCAGATGCGGTCGCGCGCCAGGGCGCCGGACCGGCTGGCCGACGGCCCCTTCCCTAGAGGGCCTCGGTGGTGCCGCAGCCGGAGCAGTGGCGCATCGGGCGCTTCTGGTAGGAGCCGCGGTCCTCCCAGACGGCCGGGTGGTAGGTGCCGTTGTCCCAGTAGGCCGGCGACACGACCACCACGTTGGGCTCCCAGTACTCCTCGTCGGTGCGGACCCACTGGTGCACATGGGTCTGGGTCGGGGTGCTGGCGGTGGAGCCGGCCGAGGGGCTGCTCGCGGCGTTTCCGCCGTTGGAGCTGCTGCTCGCGGAGCTCCGGGACGAGGCGCTGTCGGAGCTCGGCTCCTTCTTCTCCTCCGCCTTCTTGTCCTCTTCGGCCTTCTTCTCCTCCTCGGTCTTCAGCTTCTCGGCGAACCACTGGGTGAGCGCCTTGTCGAAGGAGGTCTTGAACGCGGCGCTGGAGAAGGAGTCGTCGCCCTTCTCCATGGCGGTGCGGATGCGCGCGGCTGCCTGCTTGGCCTGCTCCTCGGTCACGTCGGCAGCCGCCATCTTCTCAAGGCTGACGGGCAGCAGCGCCGTGCCGTCCTTGCCGACGGCCACGTCCACCACCTCGGGCACCTTGTAGAGGGAGCCGTCCTCATTGAGCGGCGTGATGTAGGCGAAGGCGTAGCGGCCCGGCGGCAGGCTGATGGTCTCGTTGACGTTGGCGCCGAAGGCGTGGTAGGCCTCGTAGCCACCGCTGGCCGCCGCGGAGCCGGAGCTTGCGCCGGCGGCACCTGAGGAGGACGAGGTGGCGGAAGCGGCGCTCGACGAGGTGGACTCGGCGAGGTAGGTGATGTCGGCACGGTCGGTCTGCGCGTTGTAGCGCAAGGGGGCCGTCTCCGGCTCGCCCTGGTCCCAGGTCTGGGAGACGGCCTTGGCCGCGCTGCCGGCATCGGCGGCGCTCGAGGGCGAGGCGTCCCCGTCCACCCTTCGGATGTAGACGATGACGGGGGTCGACTTATCCTCGGACCAGCCGTCGGCGTTGGCGCGCAGGCTCACCTTGGCCGTGGGCGTGCCCGACAGCGACGCGATGGGCGACATGGCGGTGGGAACGTCCTCCGGCGCCAAGGCGTCCTGGGGGCCGAAGAGCCAGCGGTAGCCGAACCAGCCGCCGGCCGCGAGGGCGGCGAGGAGCACGAGCACCACCAGCACGATGGCCACGGTGCGGCCCGTGCGCCGGGGCGGCTCGACGAAGACGTACTGGGGGACGGGCGGGCTGCCCGCAGCGGCCATGGGCATCGGCTGCGCCGCCACGGGCACCGGCTGCGCGACGGCCGCAGGGACCACAGCAGGGACCTGCTGGGGAACGGGCTGGGCCACAGGGGCCGGCGCTGCCTGGGCAGCGGGCTGCACGACGGCCGCAGGGACCAGATCGGAAGAGCACACGTCTGAACTCCAGTCACATCACGATCTCGTAT
>CANOCK010000109.1 GCA_947564525.1 uncultured bacterium
CCGCGCCTACCTCACCCCCGGCAAGGCCTGCAAGATGACCTGGGACGCCAACGGCACTTTCTATGACGGCCCTAAGGAGAGCTGGGCGGGGGAGGGGCGCGACGTCACCGCCCCCACCTTCAAGGTGGATGCTGGATACCGTTTCGGCTGGTACGACGCACCTGACGGCGGCAAGCTCATCGCGAAGGGCGGCGACAGCATCACGCTCAAGAAGGAGCGCACGACCTGCTATGCGAAGGTGGAGGCAATCGACTACACGGTCTCCTTCGACGTATCCAGCCAGCCCGAAGATGAGGCTCATCCGACCCCGCCGTTGGGCGACCGGACCCTCACCGTGGAGGATGGCCTGGTGGAGCTGGAGGAGCCCGAGCGCATGCCCGGCTACGCCTTCGTGGGTTGGGCGCTGGCCAGCGACCCTGCCAACACGAGCCTGGTCCGGCGGGAGGAGGGCGCAGGAGGGGCGGCGCCCCGATGGCTCCTCGATGCCTCCAAGTTGCCGGACTGCGCTGGCAAGGAGGACGAGGTCCAGCTGGTCGCCCGATGGACGGCCGTCATCGAGGTGGCGGCCCCGATGCAGGTGACCTTCCTCTACGATCAGGGGCTGCAGGGGCAGGACCGCACGGCCTGGGCCGAAGGGGGCGCCTACTTGGCCAACGGGTCGGCCGTAGCGCTGAAGGTTGTGGGGCTGGAGTCACAGGCCTCCGCGGGCGCGCGCGACGTCATCCAGGGCATCGACTGGACGCCTGGGGCGGCGAAGCTGCTCACGCTGGCTGCCGAGCCTGATGGGAGAGGGGGCGACGAGCTGACGGCATCCCAGCCTGCGAGCGGCTCCTTCGGCTCCGACGGCTATGTCGACTTCGCGCTGGACGACCTGCTGTTCGAGGCCGATGTGGCGCCCGCGGCCATCACCGTGCCCTCCAATGGCCGTCGCGACGTGGGCTTTCGGCTCAACCTCTCAGCTACGGGCGCCGTCATCGATTACTCGAAGCTGGCATCGCTCGGCGACGGCGGGGGCTCTGTGACGAGCCAAGGGGGCATGGTCGGCAGGCCTACGGCGCTCGCCCAGGTGAGGCTTACCTTCGGCTACGCGTAGCCCCTGGCCCCAGCGCTCGGACCAGGGGCGCTGGGGCCTTCGGGCGGACAAGGCCCTCACCGCTTTGCCCAGGAAATGGGAATGGATTCCAGCTAGTCCGAGAATTCCGGATGAACGGGGAGTCGATTCCCGATTCCTGGGGCGGCCTGTGTCTAGGATATGTTCGCGTACACTTCGGCCGTCTCGTAGTCGGCGCCCTCGAAGAAGGAGTCGAAGTCGAAGGCCTTGGGCTGGCCCACGGTCAGGGTGCCTGACAGGTAGGTGCTGAAGCCGGTGACCAGCTTGCCGTCGGCGTCCTTCAGCACGCACACCAGGCTCGGCTCGGCGGCGGTGCCGAAGTCGGTGACGAACTCCTCGTTCAGCGTGACCTCGCCCTTGGCTTCCAGGCTCCCGTAACGGCTCTCGCTCACGGTCACGTTGCTATATAATAAGTGCACCATCCGCTTCGCCGCGCCCTGGACAATCCGCAGGGCGCGGCTGGAGCTGCCGCTCCTTGGCTGGCACGGGGGACGCCTTCCCCACGCTATACTGGGCCTAGGTTCGGCGCGGTGCGGAAGGAGGGCCCATGCGGAGCAGCGAGGTGGCGGCCATCGCCGGTGTGAGCGTTCGCACGCTGCGGCACTACCATGGGATCGGGCTGCTGGACGAGCCGCCGCGCCATGCCAACGGCTATCGCGACTACAGCGCTGCCGACCTGGCGCGCGTGCTGCACGTGAAGCGCCTGGCGGCGCTCGGCTTCTCCCTGTCGCGCATCAAGGAGATGCTGGATGCCGATGCCGTGGAGGGCGTCAGCGCGGGGCCGCGAGCCGAGGCGGAGGCGCTGGACGAGCTCGATCGCGAGCTGACGCTCCAGATCGAGAGGCTGCAGGAGCAGCGTCGCACCGTGGCGCTGCTGCGGCGCGAGTCGCTGGACCCGGCGCTGCCGGTAGACTTCGGGCGCACGACGAAGCGCCTGTTCAGCGGCGAGCGGATGCATGCGGGAACGGCGGCGGTCGAGGCCGACCGCGCAGCCTTGGTGATAGCCGGCCAGTTCTACCGAGAGCAGGACATCGCCGAGCTGGAGCGCGTCGCCTCGCGGCTGGAGGAGCTTGGCCTGATGAAGGAGCTGCACGAGGTCCAGCAGCGCACCGATGCCCTGGCCGCCGATGCGAGCCAGGAGGAGCGCGACGCGCTCGTGGCCG
The DNA here is from genome assembly GCA_947564525.1 of uncultured bacterium. Taxonomy (GTDB): domain Bacteria; phylum Actinomycetota; class Coriobacteriia; order Coriobacteriales; family Eggerthellaceae; genus D16-63. The sequence continues at coordinate 2,275 of CANOCK010000109.1, forward strand.
ACAGCAAGGTGCTCATCGAAGTGGTGCTCGACTGCCTCGACCCGGCCAACTGGGATGAGGACGCCAGCAACGACACCCTGGGCGCGCTGACGGGCTCCCTTCTGGAGCACGCCCTCAATCCGGCTCAGCGGGAAGTGGCGGAGCGGGTCGACCAGATCATCGTCGACTACGTGGCCCTCAAGCGCGCCAACGGCGGCTCCTAGCCCGCAAGGTGCTGGATGCCTCGCGCTTCGCGCGTTGCCCATGCTGTCAGGTGCTCCCTGGTCGCGCCGTCCGTGCTGCCACGCCTTTGCGAGCGCCTGCCTCTCCCGAGCGTCATGCCGTTGCGCTTTCGTGCAGGCTCCCTCCCATGCGCTGCGCCTGCACCGCCGCACTGCTCCCGTTATGGCTGTCCAGCACGTTGTCTGCGCCGTTCGTCTGCGACTTTGCCAAGGCATCCTCTTCCGGCCATCTGCTTTCAGCTCATGGGCGCAGGGCTCCTTGACTCCGACGCAGCGTCATAGTTTTGAATAGGGCAGGAGCAAGTCCCATGACCAGCGAAGGAGGCTCCTATGGCCCTGGCTCGAAGGAAGGCCCCGACCACTACCTTGCGATTCGCGCTGTCCAGCGCGCTCTCGCTGCTGGGCAACTCGGTGGCGGCGGTGGCGCTGCCGCTCGTGCTGCTGGCCCGCACCGGCGACGCCCTGGCCGCCGGCACGCTGGCGCTCGTGTGCGCCGTGCCGCAGATGCTGGTGGGGCTGCTGGGCGGCGCGCTGCTCGACCGGGTGAATCGGCGCAACGTGTCCATCGTGTCGGACCTGGTGTCGGCGGCCAGCGTCGCCCTGCTGCCCATCGTGGACATGGTGTGGGGCCTGAGCTTCGGGTGGTTCGTGGCGCTGGGGCTGCTCGGGGCCATCGGCGACATTCCTGGCATGACCGCGCGTGACACGCTGCTGCCGGCCGTGGTGAGCCGCGACGGCATCGACCTGCAGCGGTTTCTGGGCGTCAGTCAGTCGCTCGAGTCGCTGGTGACCATCGTGGGGCCGGCGCTGGCCGCGGTGCTCATCGGCTTCGCGGGCGACGCCTCGGCGCTATGGGTCACCGCGGCGCTCTCGTGCGCGGCGGCCCTGGTCACGCTCACGCTGCCCCGGGCGGTGGGGCGCACGGGCAACGAGGGGAAGGTTGCGGCGAGCGCCCCTGGCGGTCAGGCGAGGGGCGTCATCGCGGCTGCTCGCGCATCGCTGCGCGACGGCGTGCGCGTGCTGTTCAGGGACGACGAGCTGCTGCGCTCCTCCATGCTGCTCTCCTTCGGCATCATCATGGTCATGGGCAGCTTCCAGGGGCTGGTGCTGCCAGTGCACTTCACCGAGGCAGGGCGCCCTGAGCTGTTGGGCTACGTGCTCTCGGCCATGTCGGCCGGCCTGCTGGCAGGATCGCTCGGCTACACCGCGCTGGCGCCGCGGCTGCGCAAGCGTGCTTGGTTCGTGGTGTCGCTGCTGGGCATGGCGGCGGGCGTGGCCATCATGGGGCTGCTGCCTGGCTACCCGGTGCTCTTGGCCGGGGCTGTCGTGCTGGGCGTCAGCGCGGGGCCGGCCTCGGCGCTGATGGGCTTCTTCGCCTTCGATCGCATCCCTGAGGCCAACCGCGGCAGCGCGCTCGGCACCCAGAACGCGCTCGTGCTGGTGGTGGCGCCGGTGGCGGTGTTCCTCACCTCGGCGGTGGTGGAGGCCGCTGGCGCCTCGGTGGGGGCGTTGGCGCTGGTGGGCTGCTGGCTGGCGGTCACCGTGTGGGCGCTTGGCGCCCGCAGCTTGCGGAAGATGGACGAGAAGGGCCCTTCCGTGGCGGAGGGAGCGTAGGGCCCACGGAGCCCTGCCTATATATGCAGGGCTCGCGCTCAAGGCTCATGCGCTCTTTGCGCGCTTCTTCGGGCCATGCTTGCCTGTTCGGCCGCCTGCCACCTCGCCCGGCGGCACGCCGCCCCGCGCGTTAGGTCAAAAAAATCCCCCTTCTGTCGAGGAAGGGGGATTTTGCATGCGCAGTGTGGTGACGCGCGGAATGTGCTTGGGCCGCTGGCTTACAGCGAGAAGTCCTGCTCGCCGTTGAACACCTTCAGCGCGTCGGCCACGGAATAGTCGGCCAGGGTGATGGCGCTGATGGCCTTGGTCAGGCGCACGGCCTCGTCCAGCGAGCGCTGGTGGATGTTGCGGCCGGTGGCGTTGCCCACGGCGCCGCCCACGTGGATCTGGTCGTAGAGCTGGGTCAGGAACGTCTCGGCGTCCACGGTGGAGCCGCCGGCGCACACCAGGCCGCAGCGGCCTGCAGCGGTCGACGCGACCTTCAGCGCCTCGGCCGGGGTGGTGCCGTCCTCGGGTTTGGGCGGGTTCACCTTCACGAAGTCGGCGCCCAGGCACAGCGCCACGCCCGCGGCGCCGGCGATGAGGTCGGGATCCTTCTCGGCGGTGACGGCCTTGCCGCGCGGGTACATCCACAGCACCACCAGCAGGCCGTGGTTGTGGGCGCGCGCGATGAGCTCGCCGGCCTCGGCCATCATGGTGGACTCGTACTCGCTGCCCAGATAGATGGTGTAGCCCAGGCCCACGATGTTCACGCCCGCCTCGCGCATGGCCAGCACGGCGTCAAGGTCGTAGAGCTGCGGGGAGTAGGGGTCGTCCTGCTTGACGCCCACCAGGTTGGTCTTGGAGTTCATCTTGACCAGGTAGTTGATGTCGGGGTAGTCGGCGGCGTACTGCGCGATGAGCCCGCGCTGGCCGGCCAGGACGCCGCAGACGCCTTGGCTGCCGATCTTGAACAGGTGCTCGGGGTCCAAATCGGCGATGTCGATGCCCTCGCCGTAGAAGTCCTTGTTCAGATGCTCGACCTTCTGGTCGCAGGCGAACAGCATGAGGCGCCCCGTGCCCTGGGTGGCCTTCATGTAGTTGCTGATGTACTCGTCGCGCATGTCGGGGGCGACGTCGACGGGCACCTTGACCTGATCACGGGTGATCTGCGGCATGGAAACTCCTCCTTAAGGGCAGGTGGACTGGTGGCCCTGGCGCGGGGCTCGGGCCGTTGAACGTGGCTACCATTGTACTTATAAAGGCGTCGCCCGTTGCCGGAGGCGCCCAAAAACTTTCAAAATTCATGAAACAAATGTTCGCATACTGTGATAGGATGAGAGCACGCGAAGAGCCAGTGCAGGCCCGCGCGGATCCCGCGGTCCATCGGGGCTCCAAGGCCCCACCCTTCCTCACGACCATGCCTGCAAGATCCTCTTTTCCCTATCGAAGGCACGACTCTGCGGAAGGGTGATCCCATGAACGCTATCGATGGCATCAAGATGAAGGCGCAACCCAAGGACGTTACGACGGTGGGGCGGGCCCTGGCCGCCTGCGACCCTGGCTTGCTCATGGAATGCATGATGGAGATGGAGGCAGGCGCGCGCTTTGCCCTCGACCCGCTTGACGAGGTGGCCGTCTGCGCCTTTGCTCGAGAGGTGGCCGACTACGTCGCGGCGGTGAGGCGGTGCATCCCGGAAGGGGCGCAGCCGAGCGGCTGCGGCGGCTGTGGGGCGCAAGCTCCTGGCCTGGCCCTGGCCGAGCCGCTGCCAGGGCTGGTCATCCCCCTCGAATGGTATGAGGTGGAGGACGCCTGCGGCATGATCCGCCACCGGCTCGGGGCGGCGCTCCTGAGCTCCGAGGCGGCCTCTGTGGCGCAGGAGGTGCTGAACCGCAGCGGCGGCTACGCCTATGAGCTGGCGGAGGTCTACGCTGCCGAGCGCCTGGTGCCCGCCATCGGCTCCTTGCAGCCGTGGGCCTGGGAGGGGCTGCGCGCGAGCGCGTGCTGGTT
>CANOCK010000110.1 GCA_947564525.1 uncultured bacterium
GCCGGAGCCGCCGCGTGTGCGCGAGGAGGGGGCGGCCGCGCAGGCGGCCTCCCAGCGCCTCGCGAGCGAGCGCGGGCGCGAGGCGGTCGAGCGGTCGATGTCCAAGGGGGCAAGGGCGCGATGAGGCCCGAGGCCAAGCGGACGCTTCTCGCCTTCGCGGCCCTGTCGCTCGCGGCGGCGTGGCTCGGCATGCGCCTCGGCGCGCTCGCGGCCACCCGCGGCGACCTCGCGTCCGGCCTCGCCTACGCCCTCGACGCGCTCGCGGCCGACGTCGCCGCACGACCGCTCGCGGTCTCCCTGCATCCCACCGCGCTGGCGCTCGCGCTGTCGGGGTGCGTGGCGACGTGGTGCGCCTGGGCCGTGGGCTTCGCCGGCCCGCGCAACTTCCGCGCGGGCGAGGAGCACGGCTCGGCGCGCTGGGGCGAGCCGGCCGAGGGCGCGGCCTTCGCCAACCGCCGCTCCCCCGACGACAACATCCTGCTCACCGAGCGCTACGCCATGGCCACCCGACGGGACCGGTTCGACCTCGCGCACGACCGCAACCTCAACGTCCTGGTGGTAGGAGGGTCGGGGTCGGGCAAGACGCGCTTCTACGTCAAGCCCAACCTCATGCAGCTGTCCGGCAACTACTTCCTCACCGACCCGAAGGGGACCCTGCTCGCCGAGTGCGGCCACCTGTTCGCCGACAGCGGCTACGAGGTGCGCCTGTTCGCCACCGTGCCGGCCCTGTTCGGCCAGTCGCTGTGCTACAACCCCCTCGCCTACGTGCGCACCGACGCCGAGGTGCTGTCGTTCGTGGGATGCCTGATCGCCAACGTCAACGGGAAGAGGGACGGGGGCAGCGAGGACCCGTTCTGGGAGAACGCCGAGAAGCTGCTGCTGGTGGCGCTGGTCGCCTTCCTGCGCGACTGGATGGCCCCGGAGGACTATACGCTGCCCAACGTGCTCTACCTGCTGTCCCTGGCGGAGGCGAGGGAGGACGACGAGGGGTTCCAGTCCGCTCTCGACCTGCTCTTCGCGCAGATCGAGACGGGGCGGCGCTACCGCCCGAGGGAGGGCTTCGAGCTGGAGCGGCAGCCCTACGACGAGGCGTCCCGCGGGCTCAGGCCCCGGGAGCCGCAGGGCGAGTGGGACTGGGGGCCCTCCGCCCTGCGCCGCAGGTCCGACGGGGCATGCCCGGCCGAGCTCGGGGGGATGTCGCCGTCGGAGGACTTCGCGCTGTCGCACTACAAGGCATTCAAGAGCGCTGCCGGCAAGACGCTCAAGTCCATCCTCATCCAGTGCAACACGCACCTGGAGCCCATCGGGATCGCAGAGGTGTCGCGCATCCTGTCCGGCGCCCCTGGCCCCGACGGCGAGCCGACGGGACGTTGCGAGCTCGGGCTGGACGGCCTGGGCGAGGAGGGCGTGCGAGCCGCGCTGTTCGCAGTGCCCTCCGACACGGACCGCACGTTCTCGTTCCTCCACGCCATCCTGATGTGGCAGGTCCTGAACGTCCTGTGCGACAAGGCGCTGTCGGACCATGGCGGGAGGCTGCCCACGCTCGTGTCCATGGTCCTCGACGAGTTCGCGAACATCGGGATCGTGCCGGACGTGGACAAGGCCATCGCCGTCACGCGCTCGCGCAACGTCTCGCTCCAGATCATCGTCCAGTCGCTGGCCCAGCTCTCCGCCAACTACGGCGACGACGCCGCCAAGGTCATCCGCGGCAACTGCGACACCCAGCTGTTCCTCGGCGGCACGGACCTTGAGACCAACAAGGAGGTCTCAGAGCTGATAGGCAACGAGACGGTCACCCAGCACACCTGGTCGCAGACCAAGGGGGCGAGCCCCTCGTGGACCAAGAGCTACCAGACCCAGTCGCGCGCGCTCATGGATGCCGCAGAGGTCGGGCTCGTGCCGAGGGACGAGGCGATCGTGCTCATCAAGGGCGCGCGTCCCCTGCGGGACCGCAAGTACCGCCTGGAGGCGCATCCGCGCTACGCCCTCGTCGACCCGGGGCACGCTCCGGTCAAGGGCGTGCCGGCAATCCATCAGGAGCCGTTCGACTACGCCCCGCATGCGCATGGGATCAGGGGGAAGTGGGCGGCCGCGGCGCCGGCCGCGAGGCCGGTGGGAGGGACGGCGGGCTCCATTTCCGCCGACCCCCCGGGACCCGTGCCGCCCGAGGGTGAGGAGGGCCCCGGGAGGGGCCGTCCGGCACCGATTCTACCAGCCGAGGAGATCGAGGGGAAGGAGGGGGCCATGGCTACGTCCCAGGGGGCCCGCGAGGGCCCGGCGTGAGGTCGCCCGGCCCTTGAGGGGCGCCACGCCCCCAGGGCCGGGCCGCAGGGTCCCTGCCCCGCCCGGCGGCACCCGGGCACGCAGGGCCGCGAAGGGCGCGCCGGCGCTATCCGGCGCGACCCGATTCTAGCAGAAGGGAGCGCGCCCCTCGGGCGCCCGGCCACGCCACGGAAGGGCCGGGCACGCGAGCCGCGAGCGGGCGCGACGCAAGGGAAGCGAAGGAGGAGCACAACATGCTAGCGACAGTGACCGACCTGCTGGTGAAGGCGGTCGGCTTCATCGGGGGCGCCATCGCCGTCTTCGGGGCGATTCAGCTCGGCCTCGGCATCAAGGACGGGGCCCAGGGCGGCGGCGGCCAGATCGCCGCGGGCCTGGCGATGATCGCCGGCGGCGGCATCATAGCGGCGGCGGCCATCCTGTTCGGCACGCTGGACACCAGCTGGGCCAACTAGGGGGCGAGCGAGGATGCTCTCCGTTGCGATCCACAAGGACATCGGCGAGTACGAGCCCAAGATCGTCGGGAAGCTGACGAAGCGCTCGCTCGCCTCAATAGCGGCGGCCCTCGGCAGCGCCGTGGCCATAGGCTCCTGGTGCTACTTCGCGCTCGGCGTCGGCTACGACGGCTCCATGGCCGCCATCCTCACGACCTCCATGGGCATCTGGGCCGCCGGCTTCTGGCGCCCCATGGGCATGCCGCCCGAGGAGTTCGTGCCGCTGTGGCTGCGCCGCCAGCTCACCGACGACCGAGCGCTCTACGAGTCGGCCTGCGGGCGGATGGCGCTGGAGGGGCCCTCGCGCCCGCCATGCGCCAAGGGGCACCTGCGCCGAGGGGCGCTGAAGGGAATCGAGGCGTACTCCCCGAGCGCGGGCCGCGTGGCGGCCCTCGCCCAGGGCGGCGCGGGAGCGGAAGGGGGACGGCAGTGACCGGACCATCATCGGAGGCGAGGGCCGGCGCCCGAGCAGAGGGCATGGCGCCCGCGCTGGATGCGGCGGCCACCATCGGCGGGCTGCTCGGCCTGGGCGAAGGGGTCCCGGACGGGCTCGACCGCAGGCAGCGGCGCGCCGCGAGGCGCGAGCTGAGGGCCCTCATGCGAGGCGCGAAGGCGAGCTCGCGGGAGGCGTCCCGGGCGCTCAGGGCCGCCAGGCGCCAGGACGCCGAGCGCACGAAGTCCATCAAGGCGCAGCTCAAGGAGCGCGACCGCGAGCTGTCCGCGCGCACCGCCGACGCGAGGCGCCGGCGCGACCGCGCGTCGGACACGGCCGGGCTGCTCGGCTACAAGCTCATGCACGCCGACGGCATCTGCGAGGTCGAGGACGGCGTGTTCAGCCAGACGCTCTCGCTCTCCGACATCTCCTACCAGTCGGCGCGCGAGGACAGGCAGCGGCACATGTTCGACGTGATGTGCCAGGTCATAGACTACTTCGGTTCCGACACGATGGTGCAGTTCAACGTCGTGAACACCCCCATCCCCTCCTCCGAGGTGGGCCGTCGGCGCTTCTTCGACGAGGAGGGGCAGCCCACGGAGGCCGCGGCGCAGGACGCGAGAGCGTACAACCGGATCCTCAACGACAAGATGCGCGAGGGGGTCTCCAACATCAGGCGGGCGCGCTACCTCACCTACGCCGTCGCCGCGCCCAGCGCCGAGGCGGCCGTGCCGACGCTGGCCCGCATCCGCTCGGACGTGGCCAACATCCTCGCGAGGATAGGCTGCGTCGCCGAGGTGCTCGACGGCCATGCGCGCCTGGAGGCGCTGCACGCCCTGCTCGACCCGGGCACGGCCCTCGACTTCGACTACGACCGGGACGTGACGGCGTCGAGCGGGCTGTCCACCAAGGACGCCATCGCCCCCTGCTCTATCGACTTCAAGGCCGGCGGCTCCGACGCGAGCTGGTACCGCAGCGGCCCCATGTGCCACCAGGTGCTGGTGATGCGCTCGTTCGGCTCGGAGTGCTCCGACAGGATGCTCTCGGACCTCGCAGACCTGCCCATCCCGCTCAACGTGTGCTGGTTCCTCCAGCCCATGGACAAGTCCAAGGCGGTCAACTTCGTCAAGCAGCGCCTGAGCTGGATAGACAAGGAGATCATCGAGGAGCAGCAGCGGGCCGCGCGGCGCCACTACGACTTCACGATCCTGCCAGCCGAGCTCGCCTGGTCCAAGGAGGAGGCGGCGGCCGTGCTCGACGACCTCCAGGCGAAGAGCCAGCGGCTGTTCACCTTCACCGGGCTCGTGCACACCTACGCGCCCGACAAGGCCGTGCTCGACGAGCGCGTGCGGCAGGTCATCGACACCGCCAAGACCAACTCCGTGGAGGTCCAGACCCTGGACTTCCGCCAGCGCCAGGCGATGAACTCCATGCTGCCGCTCGGGCACAACCACGTCGCGGTCTCGCGCATGTTCACGACCGCCGAGGCCGCCATCCTCATGCCCTTCGCGACCCAGGAGCTGGACCAGGAAGGCGGCATCTACGCCGGCCAGAACGCGAACAGCAACAACCTCGTCATGGTCAACCGCAAGGCCCTCGCCTCGCCGGTGGGCTTCATCTGCGGCAAGACCGGGTCGGGGAAGAGCTTCTTCGTGAAGCAGGAGGTCGAGGGCACCATCCTGACGAGCCCGGACGACCAGATCATCCTGTTCGACCGGGCCGGGGAGTTCGTCCCGCTCACCGAGCACCACGGGGGCACCCACATCCGGTTCGGCGTGGACTCGCCCGTGCACCTCAACCCCTTCGACCTGTCCACCCTCTCCCACATGTCCGCCGAGGCCCAGCTGGCCTTCAAGGTCGACGCGATGCTCGCGCAGGCCGCCGCCTCCGCCGCCCAGAGCGGCAAGGGGCTCGACGAGGGCGAGCAGTCCCTGATCTCGCGCGCCGTCGAGCTGGCCTTCGAGCGGGCCCGCGGCGCCGGCGGCGACGGCGCCGTGCCGCTGCTGGGGGACTTCCACGCGATCCTGTGCGACGAGTCTCTCTGCCCCGAGCCGGCGGCGCGTCGCATCGCGCTTCGCTACGAGCGGTTCGTCACGGGCTCCATGTCCTTCTTCAACCAGCCCTCCAACGTGGACTGGTCCCAGCGCATCGTCGACATCGACGTGCGCGAGCTGCCCGACTCGATGCTCGTCTTCGCGCTCATAGCCATGTGCGAGGCCGCGCGCAACCAGATGTACGCCAACTTCGAGCGCGGGGTGCGCACCTGGATCTACATCGAGGAGATCCAGTCGCTGTTCCAGTACCCGGCCGTCCTCAACTACTTCAGCCGCTTCGCCAACGAGGCCCGCAAGTTCGGCGGCATCGTCACGGGCATCACGCAGTCCTCGACGGCGATGCTGGAGTCCCGCGAGGCGCGGGACCTCGTGCTCAACGCCGACTACATCGTCCTGCTCAAGCAGTCCGCGCTGGACCGGGAGCGCTGGGTGGACTTCCTGGACCTCTCCGCTCAGGAGGAGGGCTGCTTCGACGACGGGGCGGACCGCGGATGCGGGCTTCTCGTCGCCGGCGGTGCGCGCGTGCCCATACGCGGGGGGTTCCCGCGCGGCAACGCGCTCTACGAGCTGTTCTCCACCGACCCGAACGAGGCCGCCGAGCGGGCTGCCGGCAAGGGGCGAGGCCATGGCGCATGAGGTGCGGGCATCGGAGGAGTCCAGGGCGGCCGCGGCCGTGTCGACGTCGGAGGACCGCGCCAGGGCGCGGACGGAGCCCGTGCGGGCGGGCAGCCGCTCGGCGGGGGCGTCCTCGATGGCGCTGGGCAGCGCCGAG
>CANOCK010000111.1 GCA_947564525.1 uncultured bacterium
GCACCGGGGCGCCCTGCGCCGCGGCCGCCAGGGCCTCCTCGGCTGCCGCGCTGGCCGCTGCGGCCGCCGTGGCCGACACGCCCTCGGCCACGGCCGTCGGCACCTCGGAGCCCTGCAGCAGCCGCGCCAGAGCCTCGTGCACCTCGCCCGCCGTCGCCCCGTCGCCGAGGGGCGACGGGGCGCTCTCCAGCTCCAGGGTGCGGGCTATCTGGCCCAGCACGCCGTTCACGAACCGCGGGGACTCGTCCTCGCCGCCGAAGCCCTTGGCCAGCTCCACCGCCTCGTTGATGCTGACCGACACCGGCACCTGGTCGCAGTAGACCATCTCGAAGACGGCCACCCGCAAGATCATGCGGTCGACGATGGGCATGCGCTCCACCGCCCAGTTCTCCGACACCGAGCGCAGCCGGTCGTCGATGGCGTCGCAGTGCTCCTCGACGCCGCGCATCAGCATCACGGCGTAGTCGTTGAGCACCTCGTCCCCCTCGACCAGGCACAGCCCCTGGTCGAGCACGGCGCTCGGCGCGAGGTTCTGGATCTCGCTCGTGTAGAGCGCCTGGATGGCGCAGCGGCGCGCGAAGGTGCGCTCATGGCGTTTGGCAGACATGGTCCCTCTAGCTTCTCTCGTCTTCCGTTCAGCGGGCAGCGGGCGGCACGCCCGGGCGCGCGGGGCGCCCCCGGCGGCGATGCGCGGATCAGGCGGCGAAGGCCAGGCTGTCGACGTAGACGTCGACGCGGTCGGTCTCCACCCCGGCCTGCACCTGCAGCGCGTCGGCCACGGCGCTGCGCACCTCGGCCGCCACATCCGGCAGGGCGAAGCCGTAGCGGGCCTTCAGATGGAGCTCCACCTGGGCGCGGCCCCCGTCGCCCATGGTCACCTCGATGGCCCGCGGGGCCTCCTTGGAGAAGAGAATCTCCCGCAGGCCGCCCGGGGCCGGCGCCTCCACGGCCGCCACGCCCTTCACCTCGGTGGCCGCCAGCGCGATGATGGTGTCGAGCACCCCCGGCGCCAACGACATGTTGGCCGCATTGCTTCCGTCGCTCATAGCACATCTCCCATCTGGGTCTCGATGAAGTCGGTCGTGGCGTCGCCCGCCAGGAACACCTCGTTGCCCAGCACGCGCTTGTGGAACGGGATGGTGGTGGCGATGCCCTCGATGACGAACTCGTCCAGCGCGCGCTTGGCCCGGGCCACCGCCTCGGCGCGGTCCTGGCCGTGCACGATGAGCTTGGCCACCAGCGAGTCGTAGTAGGGCGATATGCGCGCCCCGGCCTGGATGTAGCTCTCCACGCGCACGCCCGGGCCGGCCGGCGGCTCGAAGCGGACGATGGTGCCTGGGCACGGGCGGAAGCCATGCTCGGGGTCCTCGGCGTTGATGCGCAGCTCGATGGCGTGGCCCGCCGGGGAGAACGGTGCGCGGTGGGCGCAGCTGATGGGCTCGCCGGCGGCGATGCGCAGCTGCTCCTTGATGATGTCGGTGCCCGTGATCTCCTCGGTGACGGGGTGCTCCACCTGCACGCGGGTGTTCATCTCCATGAAGTAGAAGTGGCCGCGCTCGTCCAGCAGGAACTCGATGGTGCCGGCGTTGCGGTAGTCCACGGCCTCCACCGCCTTGATGGCGGCCTCGCCCATGGCCCGACGCAGCTCGTCGTCGAGCGCCGGGGAGGGCGCCTCCTCCAGCAGCTTCTGGTGGCGCCGCTGTATGGAGCAGTCGCGCTCGCACAGGGCCAGGCGGTTGCCGAAGCCGTCGGCCAGCACCTGCACCTCCACGTGGCGCGGACGCAGCACCAGCTTCTCCAGGTACACGCCGTCGTTGCCGAAGGCGGCCCCGGCCTCGGTGCGGGCGGCCTTGTACTGGGCCTCCAGCTCCTCGGGGGCGTGCACCTCGCGCATGCCCTTGCCGCCGCCGCCGGCCGTGGCCTTGATGAGCACCGGGTAGCCCACCTCGTCGGCGAAGGCCCGGGCCTCCTCCACGGTGTCCAGGCAGCCGTCGGAGCCGGGCACCGTGGGCACGCCGCAGCCCTTCATGGTCTCGCGGGCCGAGGACTTGTCGCCCATGCGCTCGATGCACTCCGCCGCCGGGCCGATGAACGCCAGCCCCTCCTCGGCGCAGGCGCGGGCGAAGTCGGCGTTCTCGGCCAGGAAGCCGTAGCCCGGGTGGATGGCCTCGGCGCCCGTGGCCTTGGCTGCCTCGATGATGTTGGCCATGACCAGGTAGCTCTTGGCCGCCTGGGCCGGGCCGATGCACACGGCCTCGTCGGCGTAGCGCACCGGGTAGGTGTCGGCGTCCTCCGTGGAGTACACCGCCACCGTGGCCACGCCGAGCTCCTTGGCCGCGCGCATGACGCGCAGGGCCACCTCGCCGCGGTTGGCCACCAGCACCTTGCTAAACATTATTCCGTCTCCGGGACGGTGGGGACCGTCTCATGGGGCTCGATGTAGAACAGCACCGTGCCGTACTCCACCGGGCTGGCGTCCTCCAGGCACACCTCGCGCACGGTGCCCATCTCGTCGGCCGTGATCTCGTTCATGAGCTTCATGGCCTCCACGATGCACAGCGTCTCGTTGGCGGCCACCTCGTCGCCCACCTTCACGAAGGGCGGCTCCCCCGGGGCCGGCGCCTCATAGTAGGTGCCCACCATGGGAGCGGTCACCGGGCGCCACGTGGCCGGGCGGCTGCTCTCGGCCGGCGCGGGCACGGCGGCGGCAGCGGGCTGGGCCGCCGGGGCCGCCTGGGCCACCGCAGGGGCGGCCGCGACCGGCGCCGCGGCGCTCTCCTGGCCGGGCATGCGCACGGCGATGCGCACGCCCTCCTCCTCCACCACGATCTCGCCGACGCCGCTCTCCTCGGCCACCTTTACCAACTCTCGGATCTGGTTGATGTCCACGTAATCGTCCTCCTTGGTGCCGCTGGACTCCTGCTCCAGCATGAAGTCTACCTTCTCGGATGTGCGGTGCTTGGTCAGGTACGTGCGCGCCTCGTTGGGGAACAGGGCGTACATGAGCACGTCCTCCTCGCTGTGGGCCAAATCCCCGATCTCGGCGGCCACCTCGTCGTAGGTGGTGGTCACCAGCGAGCCGGGCGCCACCTCCGGGTCCAGGATCTCGGAGTCCCCCGCCACGCGGCGCACGATGTCCTTGTCCATGCGGCCCGGCGCCTTGCCGTAGTAGCCGCAGATGTAGTCCTTCATCTCCTTGGAGATGACGCTCCAGCGCTTGCCGGTCAGCACGTTGAACACCGCCTGGGTGCCCACGATCTGCGACAGCGGCGTGACCAGCGGCGGGTAGCCCACCTCGGCGCGCACCTTGGGGATCTCGGCCATCACCTCGGGCAGGCGGTCGGCGGCCTTCTGCACCTCCAGCTGGCTCATGAGGTTGCTCATCATGCCGCCGGGCACCTGGTGGGTGTACACCTGCATGTGGGTGAGCGAGCTCACGCCGCGCTTGTAGTGGCCGCGCTTGCGGATCTCCTCCCAGTACTCCGATATCTCGAAGAGCAGGTCCAGGTCGAAGCCGGTGTCGTAGAGGCTCTCCTGGAACGCCGCGGCGATCATCTCCACCGCCGGATGCGAGTTGCCGAAGGCCAGCGGCGCGTGGGCCGTGTCGGCGATGGCCGCCCCCGACTCCGCCGCCTTGATGATGTTGGCCGGCGCCATGCCGCCCACGTAGTGGCAGTGGATGTGCACCGGCAGGCCGATCTCGGCGTTGAACGCCTTCACCATGCGCTCGGTGCGGTACGGGGTCAGCATGCCCGCCATGTCCTTGATGGCGATGGAATCAGCGCCCAGGTCCTTGAGCTCCTGGCCGTATTCCAGGTAGCTGTCGAGGGTGTGCACCGGCGAGAGCGTGTAGGAGATGGCTCCCTCGAAGTGCGCCCCGCAGGCCTTGATGGCCTCGGCGTTGTCCACCACGTTGCGGATGTCGTTCAGCGCGTCGAACACGCGGAAGACCTCGACGCCGTTGCGGTGCGCCGCGGAGATGAAGTGGTCGACGATGTCCTTGGAGTAGTGCTTGTAGCCCACGAGGTTCTGGCCGCGCGAGAGCATCGAGAGCGGCGTGTTGGGGGTGTTGGCCTTGATGGAGCGCAAGCGCTCCCACGGGTTCTCGTCCAAGAAGCGCAGGCACGAGTCGAACGTCGCGCCGCCCCAGGCCTCGATGGCCCAGTAGCCCACTTTGTCCATCTTGGGCAGGATCGGCAGCATCTCGCCTATCTGCATCCGCGTGGCCCACAAGCTCTGCTGGCCGTCGCGGATGGTGGTGTCCATGATCTGGAGCCGTGGCATAGGTGTGCGCACCTCCTTCTCTAAAGCAAGTCAAAGTCCAAGTCCTAGATTATATAAGAAGCGGGCGCCCCTCCGTGCCGGGAGACGGCATCTCCACCGCCGACGGCAGGGCTGCGCCGGGCCGGGTGGCGGCGCGGCAAGGGCGCGGACAGGCAGCAAGGAGCCCCGAGGCGCAGGCCCCGGGGCTCCTCCCATGCCGTGGCGAGGCGCGGCCGGCCCAGCCCGCTGGGCGCGGGCCGCAGCAGCAGCGCAGCCTAGACGCGCTTGATGAAGCGGCCGTCGCGGGTGTCGACCTGCAGCACGTCGCCGATCTCGATGAATGTGGGCACCTGCAGCTCGCGGCCCGTCTCCAGGGTGGCGGGCTTGGTGGTGTTGGTGGCGGTGTCGCCCTTGAATCCGGGCTCGGTGTGAGTCACCTCCAGCTCGACGAACATCTGGGGCTCCAGCGAGATCAGCTCGTCGCCGGCGTAGAGCAGCGTGGCCTCGTCGTTCTCCTTCAGCCAGTCGGACGCCTCGCCCACCACGTCGGCCGCCACGGGCAGCTGCTCGTAGGTGTCGTTGTCCATGAAGTAGAAGTCGGCCCCGTCGTTGTACAGGTACTGCATCTTCTTGGACTCGAGGCGCACCGAGTCGAACTTGGTGCCGGCATTGAAGGTGTAGTCCACCACGCGACCGGTCTTGATGTCCTTGAGCTTCGTGCGCACGAACGCGCCGCCCTTGCCGGGCTTGACGTGCTGGAACTCGACGATGGTGCACATCTTGCCGTTGTTGACGATGCACATGCCGTTGCGGAAGTCGGCGGTGGATACGGTTGCCATGAGGTGGTACTCCTTTTGCTAGCAGAATTCGGAACAGCCACTGATTATATACCTCGCGCCCGGGCGCGGGCAGCACGCGGGCGCGAGCGGGGCCTGGTCGGGCCGGGGCGCATGGCTGGATGCGCTGCTGTGGGCAGGCCCCTTCCCTTCCTACTGCACGCCCGGGATGCTGGGGATGGTGGCGAAGCCCACCTCCAGCTCCTCGTCGGTGGGCGCGTGGTCGGTCATCTTGCCCGAGTTGAACGCCTCGTAGGCCTTCATGTCGAAGTAGCCGGTGCCGGTCAGGCCGAACAGGATCACCTTCTCCTCCCCGGTCTCCTTGCAGCGGCGCGCCTCCTCCATGGCGGCGAAGATGGCATGGGCGCTCTCGGGGGCGGGCAGGATGGTCTCCAGCCGCGCGAACTCCTCGGCCGCGGCGAACACGTCGGTCTGCTTCACGGCGATGGCCTCCATGTAGCCGTCGTGCTTGAGCTTGGACACGATGGGGCTCATGCCGTGGTAGCGCAGGCCGCCGGCGTGGTCGGCGCTGGGCAGGAAGCCGTTGCCCAGGGTGTACATCTTCACCAGGGGGCAGGTCTGGCCGGTGTCGGCGAAGTCGTAGGCGTAGCGGCCGCGCGTCAGGCTCGGGCAGCTGGCCGGCTCCACGGCGATGAAGCGCGTGTCGGGCCGGGCGCCGCGCAGCTTGTCGCGCATGAACGGCGCGATGAGCCCGGCCAGGTTCGAGCCGCCGCCGGCGCAGCCGATGACGATGTCGGGGTACTCGCCCAGCTCCTCCAGGGCCGTGTACGACTCCAAGCCGATGATGGACTG
>CANOCK010000112.1 GCA_947564525.1 uncultured bacterium
AGGCGGTGCTCGGCGGCCTGGCCATGACCACCACCGAGGTGGCCGTGCTGGGCGTGGGCATCGTGACGGCGTTCGTGGTGTCCATCCTGTCCATCAAGTTCCTGATGGGCTACATCAAGCGCAACGACTTCACCGCCTTCGGGGTGTACCGCATCGCCGTGGGCGTGGTGGTGCTGGCCTACTTCGGCGTGAAGCTGCTGCTGGCGGCATAGGCCCGCTGGGCGAAGGGCGGCCTCGCGGCCGCAACGAGAGGGAAGGGAAGGCCCATGGCAAGCCTGTACAAGAGGATCTTCGCGGCCATCGACGGGTCGTCTGCCGAGGACGCCGTGATCGAGCGGGCGCTGGAGCTGGCGGCTCAGAGCGGCGCCGAGCTGGTGCTCGGCCATGTGGTGGACGCGCTGCCGAGCGACGTGCACAGCGCGAACTGCCGCATGCTGGCCGAAGAGGAGGAGCGCATCCTGCGGGAGCGGCTGGCGCCGGTGTTCGAGCGCGTGGACGCCGACCCGCGCATACCGGCGGTGGACTTCCGGCTGGGGGTGGGCCGCGTGGGCGAGGCGCTGGTGGAGGACCTGATCGAGCCCTGCAGACCTGACCTGGTGGTCTGCGGCGAGCGCGGCTACTCCGACTTCAAGTACGCCTTCGTGGGCAGCGTGTCCAAGCGCCTGGTGCGCGACGCGAAGTGCGACGTGCTGGTGGTCAAGGCGGAGGGCGCGCGATGATCAACGAGAAGATGCACGGGCTCGGGGCCGAGCCGAGCGCCATCCGCGAGCTGTTCGCCTACGGCATGGCCCGGGCGGCCGAGGTGGGGGCCGAGAACGTCTTCGACTTCTCCATCGGCAACCCGAGCGTCCCCGCGCCGCCGAAGGTGCGCGAGACCATCTTGGCCCTCATGGAGGAGGACCCGGTGTCCCTCCACGGCTACACGCCGGCTTCGGGCGACCCGGCCGTGAGGGAGGTGGTGGCGCGCCACATCCGCGAGCGCTACGGCGTGGAGGCCACGCCGGGCCAGCTCTACCTCACCGCCGGGGCGGCCGCGGCCATCGCCATCAGCCTGTCGGCGGTGACGCACCCGGGCGACGAGGTGATCGTGATATCGCCCTTCTTCCCCGAGTACTCCACCTGGATCGGCCTGTGCGGCTGCGAGCGCGTGGAGGTGCCGGCCAGCGTGCCCGACTTCCAGATCGACGTGGACGCCGTGGCCGCCGCCATCGGCCCCAAGACCAGCGCCATCATCATCAACTCGCCGAACAACCCGGTGGGCGCCGTGTACACGCGGCAGAACCTGGAGGCCCTGGCCGCCATGCTGAGCGCCAAGGAGGCCGAGCTGGGCCGGCCGCTGTACCTGATCAGCGACGAGCCCTACCGCGAGATCACCTACGGGGCCGAGGTGCCCTACGTGCCGTGCCTGTACCCCCGCACCATCGTGTGCACCTCCTACTCCAAGTCCCTCTCGCTGCCGGGGGAGCGCATCGGCTACCTCTACGTGTCCGACGTCATGGACGATGCGGCCGACGTGGCCTGCGCCGTGGCCGGCGCCGGGCGGGCGCTGGGCTACATCTGCGCGCCGGTGCTGATGCAGCGGGTGCTGGCCGCCTGCATCGACGAGCCCTCGGATGTGGCCGCCTACGCCGAGAACCGCCGCATCCTCACCGAGGGGCTGAGCGCGCTCGGCTACAAGTACGTGGAGCCCGAGGGGGCCTTCTACCTGTGGGTGCGCGCCCTGGAGCCGGACGCCCAGGCCTTCAGCGACCGTGCCAAGGGCTTCGAGCTCCTGCTTGTGCCCTCGGACAGCTTCGGCGTGGGGGGCTGGGTGCGCCTGAGCTACTGCATCGCCCGCGACACCATCGAGCGCTCCCTGCCCGCCTTCAAGGCGCTGCGCGAGAGCTACGACGCGGCCTGCTAGGCGCCCTGCGGCGCAGCTCGGGGCCAGGTGCAGGCTCGGGGCCAGGTGCAGGACCGGGCAGTTGCGCGGTCTGAGCGGGTTGGCGGCTGGCTTCTCGCCGATCCGCCCAGGCCTGCCGATGAAGGGGCGGCGAAGCGGGCCGCTCCCTCGCCTGTGCCCCTTGGCGACCTAGGGCTCCCGGAGCTCCTCCCTGCGCGCGGCCTTGCGGGCCCGCACGCGCTCGCTTGCCTGGCGGTGGTGCGCCCGCAGGATGGCGGCGGTCCGGCGCGGCTCGGCCGCGATCTCGCGGGCGGCGCAGCCCAGCTCCGCATCGGCGCCCCTCATGGCGAGCTGGGCGAACAGCGGCATGACCAGCACGGTGATGCCGCCGGCGGCCACCAGCACCGAGGCGGTGGCCTGGCTCATGGCGCCGACGTCCACGGCCACGGCGGTCACTGCCACGATGAGCGGCAGCGCCGTCGTGCAGTAGAACGCCACGCTCAGCCGCTCCCGCACGTCCATGGTGCGCGACTGGCGCCCCGTGGACAGCGCCACGAACACCGGCACCATGCGCACCACCAGCAGGAGCCCGATGAACAGCCCCAGCAGCGCCGGGTCCTGGGCGATGGCCGTGACATCCACCTTCGCGCCGGACACGACGAAGAACAGCGGCACGAAGAACCCGAAGGCCACGGCCGAGAGCTTGGACTCCATGCCCTGGCTGCCCTCGGGCACGACGAAGCGCAGGATGAAGCCGGCGGCGAAGGCGCCGAGCACGATGTCGAGGCTGAACAGGGCTGAGAGCGCCGTGAGCCCCACCAGCAGCACCATGATGGCACGCATGACCATCTGGGCGTTGCTGTCGGCGTTGCGCTCGATGAACCGGAAGACGAAGGAGCCGGCGCGCCGGGCGTGGTTCGGTATGACCGCCGCCAGCACCGCCAGCGCCACGAAGGCGGCCAGCACTGCCACGGTGACCCACTTGGCCCGGGTGGTGAGCAGCAGCGTCATGGCGATGACCGGCGCCAGCTCGCCCCAGGTGCCGTAGGCCAGCACCTCCTCGCCCACCCGGGTGCCCATCAGCCCGCGCTCGGCCAGGATCGGCAAGAGCGTGCCGATGGCCGTGGTGGTCAGCGCGATGGCCACGGCCAGCCCGTCGAAGCCGAGCAGGTCGAACTTGGGCCACAGGATGACGGCCCCGCAGGCGATGGCGAAGGTGACCGCCCAGGTGGCCAGCCCGCGCCGCCCCTCGGCGCCGGTGATGGTGGAGGGGTTGATCTCGTAGCCCGCCAGCAGGAAGAGAAAGCCCAGCCCCAGGTCGGAAAGCAGCCCGACGGCGCTGTCCGTGGCGATGGCCCCGGCCACATGGGGGCCGCACAGCATGCCGCCGACCAGCAAGAGCACCGTCTCGGGCACGGGCTTGCCCGGGATGTTCTGGGCCACTAGGGGGCTCAGGAACGCCACCAGCGCGATGACCGACAGCGACACGAGGTCCGCTTCCATGGCGGCCTCCTTCCTCTCTTCGGGCGCTCGGCGCCCGAGGCCATGGTAGCGCCCCCGGGCCCTGCTGGGCCACAGGATGCGCCAGAGCGCGGGCGTTCGTTGCCAGAATGGAAACGGCTGGGCGCTTCCGGCGCGCGCCTTGGCGGCTTGCCCCTACAATGGTGGCCGTATGGTAAGACCCCGCAAGGAGGCAGTGCTATGAGCGAAGTTATCTCTTCCGCCGATTTCCAGTCGAAGGTGCTCGATGCCGACAAGCCGGTGCTCGTCGACTTCTTCGCAACCTGGTGCGGCCCGTGCCGCATGTTGGCGCCCGTGCTCGACGAGGTGGCCGGCGAGGTGGCCGGCCGCGCCTACGTCTACAAGGTCGACATCGACCAGAGCCCCGACCTGGCGGGCAAGTACGGCGTGAGCTCGGTGCCGACCTTGATCGCCTTCGAGAACGGCCAGATAAAGAAGCAGACCCTGGGCGCCCAGCCCAAGCAGAACCTGCTGGCCATGCTGGGCTAGGCCCGCGAGCGGCCCCGTGGGGGCCAACAGGGCAGACAGTTTGCTCGATCGGTGCGCGGGCGCTGCCTCGGGGCGGCCCCGCGCGCCTTCGCGTCAGACGAGAGGGCCCTCCTCCGAGAGGGGCGCCGAAGAGGAAGGAGCAGCGCCATGACCGAGCTGCAGGACGGCCGCGGCGATAATGACGTGCTGGACGTGGCCATCATCGGGGCCGGGCCAGCGGGGCTGACCGCCGGGCTCTATGCCGCGCGCAGCGGCCTGAGCTGCGCCATGTTCGAGCGCCTGACGCCCGGGGGCCAGCTGGCCACCACCGAGCACCTGGAGAACTACCCGGGCTTCATCCAGTCCACCAGCGGATTCGAGCTGACCATGATCATGCACGAGCAGGCCACCGCCTTCGGCGCGCGCACCATCGGCGAGGAGGTCATGGCGGTGGACCTGGCGGCGGTCCCCAAGCGGATCACCACCGCCTTCGGCGCCTACGAGGCCAAGGCGGTCATCGTGGCCACGGGCTCTCGCCCGGCCAAGCTGGAGCTGCCCATGGAGCCGGAGCTGGAGGGCCGCGGCGTGTCCTACTGCGCCACCTGCGACGGCAACTTCTACCGTGGGAAGGACGTGGTGGTGGTCGGCGGCGGCGACACCGCAGCGGCCGACGCCATCTACCTGGCGCGCATCTGCCGCAAGGTGTACCTGGTGCATCGGCGGGACGCGCTGCGGGCCACGGCCATCTACCACCAGCGCCTGCAGGAGCTGGAGAACCTCGAGTTCGTGTGGGACTCCGAGGTGGTCAACTACTTGGCCGAGGACGGCAAGGTGGGCGGCGTGCGCGTGCGCGGCGTGAAGGACGGCGCCGAGCGCGACATAGCGGCGTCCGGCGTGTTCATCGCCATCGGCATGCGGCCCAACACCGAGTTCCTGGAAGGGCAGCTGCCCTTGGACGAGGTGGGCTACGTCATGGCCGACGAGCGGGGCGCCACCGAGGTGGCCGGCGTGTTCGCTGCGGGCGACGTGCGCACCAAGGTCCTGCGCCAGGCGGTGACGGCGGTGTCGGACGGGGCCGTGTGCGCCGACGAGATAGCGGAGTTCCTCTCCTAGGGGCGCCCTCGGGGCGCGGCGCGCCGGGGCGTCCGCCCAGGGCCAGCTGGGCCCGGGCGGCGGCTGATTCCATGGTACAATCGAGGGCACGGCGACGAGCCGCTCCGAGCGCGCTCTGGGCACTTGGCCATGGGCCCGGGCCTGCAGCGCGCGACCTACGATCCAAAGAGGAACGCAGCCATGCAAGAAACGTCCATGGTCGACAAGCTGACCAAGATCATAGAGGCCTACGACGAGCTCCAGCAGAAGATGGGCGACCCGGCGGTGCTGGCCGACCAGAAGGAGTACAACCGCCTGGCCAAGGAGTATGCGAGCCAAGGGCCCTTGGCCAAGAAGGCGGCGGAGTACGTGGCCGCCGTGGGGGACCTGGAGGCGGCCAAGGAGATGCTCTCCGACCCCGACATGAAGGAGTTCGCGAGCGAGGAGATCGCCGGCATCGAGGCGCGGCTGCCCCAGCTCGAAGAGGACATCAAGTTCATGCTGATCCCCTCGGACCCGGCGGACGAGAAGGACATCATCGTGGAGATCCGCGCGGCGGCCGGCGGCGACGAGGCCGCCATCTTCGCCGGCGACCTCTACAAGATGTACGAGCGCTTCGCCAGCGGGCGCGGCTGGAAGACCGAGACCCTGGACGTGTCGCCCTCCGAGGCAGGCGGCTACAAGGAGGTCCAGTTCAAGGTCAAGGGCGACCACGTGTACTCGGTCATGAAGTTCGAGAGCGGCGTCCACCGCGTCCAGCGCGTGCCCAAGACCGAGAGCCAGGGCCGCATCCACACGTCCACGGCCACGGTGGCGGTGCTGCCCGAGGCCGACGAGGTCGAGGTCGAGATCAACGAGAACGACCTGCGCATCGACGTGTACCGCGCCGGCGGCCCGGGCGGCCAGTGCGTGAAC
>CANOCK010000113.1 GCA_947564525.1 uncultured bacterium
CACGATGGCGACCTGGCCGCCATCGTCGCCCGCAGCGGCAGCCAGCCCGCCACCTTCGGCAGCGACCTGGCCGGACGAGCCGACGGAGGCCACCGGGACGCTGCCGCCATCGGCAGCGCCAGCAGCCCCGAGCACGTCAGGGCTGACCTCGGCCACGGAGGCCGGGGCCTGGATGGTACGCAGCTTCGCGCAGCCCTCCAGGGCGCCGGTGGCAACCGCAGTGCAGCCATCGGCTATCTCGACTTCTTCAGCCCCCGCAGGGACACGAAGGAGCGTCTCTCCGGCCTTGTCGTATAGGCAACCATTCCGCGAGGAGAGGTCTGCGCTGCCCTCATCCACGGAGACCGATGTCACGGACGCACAATGCGAGAATGCGCCCGGAGGGACCGACCCCGCTGTCTTGGGGATGCGGGCAGCGCCCTGCTTGCCCTCGGGAATGAGCAAGAGGCTTGTCATGTCGGCATCGAAGAGCATGCCGTCATAGGAGGAGAAGTTCGGGTTGCCGTCAGCGACCTCGACGGAGGCGACGGCAGAGCCGCGGAACGCCAGCTCGTCGATGGACTCGACGGCAGCGGGGATGGCAACGACGTCGGGATCGCAGCCAGCGAAGGCGCGAGGGCCGATGGAGACGACGGCGTAGGCCATGCCGTCATACTCGACGGATCCAGGGACTTCGAGGATCACAGGCTCAGGAGCATCTTCGCCCTCGGCACCATCGGAAGGCGCCCCCTCCGGAGAGGGCGAAGGCGAAGCTGCCCCTGAAGGGACTTGCTCCGCAACGCTGCGCGGCGGAACACCTGAGCCGGAGCCCTCTCCGGAGGGGGCGCCGCCAGAGCCCGCAAGCGGCCCTGCGCCAGCCCCTGTGGGACCAGCGGCAAGAGCAGCGACGTCAGGGCCGACGGACACGAGCGCGACCTCCCTGTCACTGACGATGGCGTAGGTCAACCCATCCACGGTGAACGAGCCCACGACGGGCTCGGGGTCGTCCTCAAGGGCCACAGCCGTGCTGATGTGCCCAGCGCCGCCAGCCATGAGGCTCGCCAGCATGGGCGCGTCATCAGCGTCAGCGACGTCGGCTTCGACGCCACCAGCGGCAGGATTAGCCGACAGCTCGTCGGCCACCGCAGCCGGCCCCAACGTGCAGGCCAGCAGCAGCGCCAACGCGGCAGCAGAGAATTTGGAGGTTCGAGAAACAGCAAGGGCTCGCATTGCGCCTGCTCCTTCCGGCAAAGTGGTTATTCCCTCTGCGGAGGAGCCCAATGGCCAACCTGCTAGAACGCACTGACGAACCGAGGAGGGCATCCACCACAGTTTCGCCAAAAAAAGCAAGATGCAACGAATCTCAGATTCTCCGAGACTACGAATCTTGAAAGGCAGATGCCCTCTTCGCTTCGTGTCCCGGAAGTAGAATGACACAGAATTGGTATTCGATTCGTTGCAGTTCCCTTACAGGAATCAGCTTTCTTTGGCACCTGGGAGTCTAGCAAGCGCCCTCGCAACATGCAAGGTGGTTTTCATAGGGGTTTGAGGCTTGCTTTTGGGCTCACAAGCAAACCGCCAGCTCACACCTAAGAAATACGCACTATAGGCCTTAATGTCCTAGTCAGAGAGCCGGTCTTGGAGTGCAATCCAGACCTAGCCAGCCATGGTCAGCACGCTGTCGCAGGGACAGACAGGCGGCGCATCTCGGCCTCGTGCCATGCTGCAGGCGAAGGCCACCCAAGGGGAAGGGCGCCTCGCTCTGCGCATCCCTCCATCTTGGCCGAGCGAGCTTGGCACCGCGAAGCGCATCCGCGAACCCAGCCTCCATGCCCACGACCAGCCAAGAACCGCAGCGCGACGCATCAGGCCTCACGTAGGTGGCAGAGTCGCGCAGGTAGAAATTACCCGTTCGAAGCTTCGATGCCACCTGGGAAGGACCCAAGGCCCCATCGGAGCCCCTGGCGAATCGGACGGGGATGACGCGGTCGGGCGCGCAGCTTCGCCACGGCCAGCTCGCCCCGCTGGCCCTACAGCCCCGCAATCGTGCCCAGAAAAGGAACAGGCCAGCGGGTTTCCCTGCTGGCCTGCGATGATCTAGTGGTGCGGGTGAAAGGACTTGAACCTTCATGGGCCGGAGCCCATACGGACCTGAACCGTACGCGTCTGCCAATTCCGCCACACCCGCACTTCTTAAGCGCTCCCGCGCTTGAAGCGTAGGCTATGATACCCCAACCCGCCCAGCCCGGCAAGGGCCTATTTTCGACAGCACGACGCGGCCGCCCACGCCCATGGGCTGCGCGCAAGCGGCTGGGAAGGCGGCGCCGGAGGGCAAGCGGGCGCGAGGCCCCTGCGGATGTGGTAGCATGAACGCTATTGCAAAACGACCCGCGAACGCAGCGAAAACGGACCAGGAAGGGCAACGGGCTTCCTAGCCATATGGCGCACAAATCACTCATATTGGACCGCTACCGCGTGATCGAGGTGGCCGGATCGGGCGGCTACGCCACGGTCTACCATGCCTACGACACGCACCTGAAGCGCGACGTGGCCATAAAGTCCATGGAGCTGTCGGCGGCCGACATCGAGCGCGCCCAGATGCTGGCGGACAAGGCGCGCCTGCGGCAGCAGCGGGCGATGCAGGCCGCCACGGCCGCCCACGCCGCCACGGCCGCCGCTGCAGGCCATGCCTCCCCTCCCACCGAGGCCGACGCCCTCACCCCGGGCAGCAAGATCAGCTTCGCCGAGTGGGCTGGCGGCAGCAACGAGCAGGCCCTGCGCGCTGCCGGGTTCCCCGACGAGCCGGCGTTCCTCGACGCCCTGGAGGCGAGCCGCGGGCGCCAGAGCCCGCGCCTGAACCGCCGCCACCAAGGGGAGGTGGCCCAGGCTGCGACGCTGACCTCCCCCTTCGACCCGGCCACGGCGCCAGCGGCCGCCCCGGCTGCGGCCCAGGAGGCGCCCAGCGGGCTGCCGATGCCCTTCATACCCACCCCGGACCAGATCGCCGCGGCGCTGGGCACCGAAGGGGTCAACGTGGGGGCCCCGCTGCCGAGCACGCCCCTGACCGGGCCGCTGACCGCCCCCTTCGCCAACCTTGCCTCCTCCGCCGCCCCGATGGCGGCCGGCGCGCCCCTGCCCTCGACGGCCTCGGGCGCCCCGCACCTGACGACCCAGTTCGCCCCGAGCGCCCTGGCCCAGCCCATGCCGGTCCTCGGCGTGGCCCCCGAGCCCGAGCCGGCGCCGGAGCCCATGATCACGGACCTGCCGCCGAGCTCGCTCACCCAGTCCTTCACCAGCGCCGCCAGCGACCTGGCGGGCACCGACCCCTTCGCCCATATCCCCGGCCTCAACGAGGCGCGCACCATCGCCCAGCTCAACGACGCCAACATCGTGACGGTCTACGACTGCGAGCTGCACGGCCGCACCATCTACATCATCATGGAGTACATCGAGGGCAAGACCCTGGCCAGCATAATGAACGAGGTGGGCGACGACATCGACCTCGACATCATCGCCGCCGTGTTCACCAGCGTGGCCCACGCCCTGGAGGTGGCCCACGACGCCGACGTGCTGCACCTGGACGTGAAGCCCGAGAACGTGGTGGTGAACTCCAAGGGCGTGGTGAAGGTGACGGACTTCGGCCTGGCCACGCTCCTGGATGCCAGCGGCAAGGGCACCGCCGGCGGCGGCACCATCGGCTACATGCCCCTGGAGCAGATGCGCCAGGAGGCCCTGGACGCCCGCACCGACGAGTGGGCCTTGGCGAGCCTGACCTACGAGATGCTCTCGGGGGTGAACCCCTTCTTCGCCGACGACTTGGCGAGCGCCGAGCGCATCATCGAGGAGGCCGAGCTGGTGGTGCCCTCCATGTGCTGGGACATCCTCGACCCGGCCGTGGACGACGTGATATTCGCGGCATTGGACGGCGACGTGGCCGAGCGCTACCCCTCGGTGGCCGAGTTCGCCGAGGAGCTGGCGCCCTACCTGGGCAACGCACGGAAGGGCGAGCGGGAGTTGGCAGCCATCGTGAAGGGACCCAAGCCCGCCCCCTCCCTGGAGGCAGCGCCGGCCCAGCCCGCAGCCCGCCCCGCCCGGCCGAAGGGGCCCCGCAAGCCCCGGGTACCGCTGGTGGACCGCTTCGGCGAGCGCGGGGGCGCCTGGATGCTGCGCGGCATCGCCCTCCTGGCGTCGCTGCTGGTGACGGCCGTGGCGCTGGTGAACCTGCGGTTCGAGCCGAGCGCGGTCTACGGGCTGTTCACCAACGCGATGCCGGTGTTCTGGGCGGTGCTCGCCGCCGTGGGCGCCTGCGCAGCGCTGTGGCCGGCTCTGGGCGGGCTGGTAGCGCTGGGCGCCTTCGTGCTGATGCTGCTGTTCAACGGCGCGTACCTGGTAGGGGGCGCCGTCGCGCTGGTAGTGGGCGCCTGGTGGTGGCTCATCGGGCGCCGCGGGGCGGAGCCGATGAGCGCCCTGCTGCTGCAGCCGCTGCTCGGCGCCTTCGGGTTCGGGGCGATGGCCCCGGTGTCGGCGGGCATGCTGCTGTCGGTGGTGGAGGCCGCGGCCACGGCGCTGACCGCGGGGACCGTGGGCTTCGCCTTTGCGGCCCTGGGGTCCGGCGACCTCATGAACTGGGCCATCTGGGCCAATGCCATCACAGCGGCCAACCCGGTCATCAGCAGCGCCTCCATCAACACCACGGCCCTGGCCATGCTGGCGAGCCCGGCCTTCTGGTGCGTGCTGGGGAGCTGGGTGCTGGCCGCGGGGGCCTTCGCGCTGGGCTGCGTCCGCGGCACCCGGAGCTTCGACGTGGTGGGGGCCGTGGCGGCCACGGCAGTGCTGGTGGCCGGAGCCGTGGCAGGGGGCCTCATGGTGGTGCCGGGGGCGCCCATGGCCCTCAACCCGCTGGACGTCCTCTTCGCAGCGCTGCCGGGGCTGGCGGGCATCGTGTGCGCCGCCATCGGCGTGCCGGACCGCGCCCGCACCGAGGACTAGCCTCTGGCCAGTTGCTGGCTCGAAGGCCGGCGAAGGGCTCGGATGGCCCGAAGGCCCGAGGCTGCTCGCCGCCTAGCGCGCGGCACCCTCCCCATCCTCGTCATCGTCGTCGCCGAAGATGCTCCATTCGTCAGGTGCGCCCTCGTCGCGATGGCGGAAGCGGCGGCGCGTCTTGAGCTCGAGCACCGCGCACACGAGGATGCTCGCGACCAAGCCGACCCCGACGAGCACGGCGATGCCCGGCACGGTCTCGAACAGGAAGTGGTAGATCTCGGAAAAGTCCATGTCCCTCCTTGGCAGACGGGGCGCGCGGCCGATGCCGGAACGGCGCCGTGGCCCGTGGAAAGTATACTACCGCATACGCTATACTTAGGCGATTAATCACACCCTGAGACCACGGCGAGGAGCCCTCCGCCACCGGCCGCGCGCCGGCGTCGCAGGCAGCCCCGAGCCGCACCGAGGAGATGCCATGCTCGACGCAAGATTCGTCCGCGAGAACCTCGAGACCGTGGGCGCAGCCATGGGTAGCCGCAACGCCGCTTGGGACGAGGAGCGCTTCAAGCAGCTCGACGAGACGCGCCGCGTGGCCATCACCCGCGAGGAGGCGCTGCAGGCCGAGCGCAACGCTGCGTCCAAGCGGATCGGCCAGATGATGGCCGCCGGCCAACGCGAGGAGGCCGAGATCGCCAAGGAGCGCGTGCGCGAGGTCAACGAGGAGCTGGAGACCATCGGCCGCGAGCGCGACG
>CANOCK010000114.1 GCA_947564525.1 uncultured bacterium
CTCTTTCCCTACACGACGCTCTTCCGATCTCCTCGGCCGCCCGCGCAGCGCCGACCAGCGCGGCCTCGGGCGGCGTGCGCGCCTCGGAAACATGGCTCGGCGCTTCCCCCTGGCCCCGGGGGCCGCCGTGCCGGAGCGGGTCCTCCTGGTCGACGACGTGTGCACCACCGGCGCCACCCTCTACAGCGCCTCCGACGCCCTGGCCGAGGCTGGGGCGTCGGAGGTCTACGGCCTCACCTTCGCCCGCGCCGGCAGCTGAGGGCCCATGCCGGCAAAGGCCGAGGCGCCCCCTCCAGCCGCGCCCTGGGGCCGGAGGGGGCGCCTCGGGAGCGCTCGGTATGCAGGGGCGCAGCGGCCTGGACGGCCGCCTAGTCGCGCTGCTGGGAGATGGCCGAGGAGGTGGAGTACTCCGCCACGTCCACGGTGATGGAGTGCTTGATCGGCTTCCAGCTGGCCTTGCCCACCAGCGCCACCAGCGCGATGGGGATGTAGGTGAGCATGAACACGGGGAACGTGAACATGGAGCGGATCTTCATGGCCGTGGTGGCCCGGATGGAGTCCCATTCCACGAACGTGGTCAGCACGCCCAGCACGAACATGAACAGGACGTAGTTGGCCAGGCAGAAGAAGATCGACGACACCGAGCTCGCGATGGCCACGCCCGTGGTCATCAGCCCCATGGAGGCCAGCACGATGATGAGGGCGTTGAACACGATGGAGATCACCGACAGCAGCATGCCCGGCGCGATGGTCATGAGCATGTCGTAGCAGGCGAAGCGGTAGCCGCGGGGGTTCGTGAAGATGCCCTTCACCAGGCCGCCGGCGTAGCGGGCGAACACCTGGTAGAAGCCCTTGGCCCAGCGGTAGCGCTGGTTCCACGAGTCGCGGAAGGCGATGGGCTGCTCGTCGTAGAGCACGGCCGTCGGGCAGTAGGCGATGCGGGTGCCGTGGATGATGGAGTCCGTGGAGAACTCGATGTCCTCGGTGAGCAGGTGCCACTTCCAGCCGCCCGCCCGTTCCAGCACGTCGGCGGCGATGAAGAAGCCGGTGCCCGACACGGCGCAGGAGGTGTTGAGCGTCAGGCGCGCCTGGTTGAGGAACTTGGCCTCGCGCAGGAACCACACGCCGTAGCCGGCCGAGATCCAGTTGGAGGCGAAGTTCTTGGAGTTGCGGTAGCTGGTGGACGCCTTGGCGCCGGCGTCGAAGGTGGCGTTCATCTCGCGGAAGTAGTTCACGTCCAGCACGTTGTCCGCGTCGAAGACGAAGTAGGCCTCGTAGCCGCGGTCGGCGTACTTGTCCCAGATGGCCTTCAGGCCGAAGTCCAGGGCATAGCCCTTCCCCACCTGCTTGTCGTTGGAGCGCGGGAACACGATGGCACCGGCGTCGCGGGCCACCTCGGCCGTGTCGTCGGTGCAGTTGTCGGCGATGACGAACACGTCGATGAGCTCGGTCGGGTAGTTCTGCACCTGGATGGAGTGGATCAGATCGGCGATGACCGCAGCCTCGTTGCGGGCCGCCACCAGCACGGCATAGCGGTGGTTGCGCTTGGCCTGCGCCCGGGGCGCCCGGTGGGTGAGCACCCAGAGCACGTAGAACAGCTGGTAGGTGTAGCAGCAGGTGAACGCCACGAAAACGCAGACGTTGAAGATATCCACGAAGGACAGGCCGGCCATCGCTTCGCTCATCGAGTCGAACACGCTGATTCGCGCTCCTTAGGTTCTTTGACATAAACCTCAGAGATTATAGGCGCTTTGGGGCCCCTTCCATAGCCCCAGGCGGCCACCATCGGGCCATGGCGCGCGAATCCCCAGATGAACGGCGGCCCAGCCCCCGCCTGCGCCCTGCGCTCCACACAATCCACACGCCGAGCCGCCCCGACCCGGCCCCGGCGGCCCCGGGCTCGGCCCAAGCGGTGTGCTACCCTATCCACCGTTGAACCCCCGCTGCGGGCGTCCGCCCGGCGGCAGGGTGCCCGCAACGCACGACCCGAAGCCCACCCACCCGGAAGAAGGAGCTGCGATGACCGCAGAGCGCTATGACATCAAGGACATCGACCTGGCCGACGAGGGCCTGGCGCGCATCCGATGGGCCGACGCCGACATGCCGGTGCTGGCCTCCATCCGCGAGCGCTTCGAGCGCGAGAGGCCGCTCGAGGGCGTCCGCATCGGCGCCTGCCTGCACGTGACCACTGAGACCGCCAACCTGATGCGCACCCTGGCCGCCGGCGGGGCGCAGGTGCGCCTGTGCGCATCGAACCCGCTGTCCACCCAGGACGACACCGCCGCCTCCCTCGTGCGCGACTTCGGCATCGAGGTCTTCGCCATCAAGGGCGAGGACACCGCCACCTACTACGAGCACGTGGACGCCGTGATCGACTTCGCCCCGCAGCTGACCATGGACGACGGCGCCGACGTGGTGGGCCGCATCCACGAGAGCCGCCGCGACGCCCTGGAGTCCATCATCGGCGGCACCGAGGAGACCACCACCGGCGTGGTGCGCCTGGCGGCCATGGCGGCCGAGGGCGCCCTGGCCTACCCCATCATCGCGGTGAACGACGCCAAGACCAAGCACTTCTTCGACAACCGCTACGGCACCGGCCAGTCCACCCTGGACGGCATCATCCGCCTGACCAACCGCCTGCTGGCGGGCCGCACCCTGGTGGTCAGCGGCTACGGCTGGTGCGGCAAGGGCCTGGCCATGCGCGCCAAGGGCATGGGCGCCCGGGTCATCGTCTGCGAGGTGGACCCCACGGCGGCGCTGGAGGCCCACATGGACGGCTTCGAGGTCATGCCGCGGCAGGAAGCGGCGAAGCGCTGCGACATCTGGGTGACGGTGACCGGCAACCTCAACGTCATCGACGAGCCCTGCTACGCCACCATGAAGGACGGCGCCATCATCTGCAACTCGGGGCATTTCAACTCCGAGATCAACATCCCCTGGCTGGAGGAGCACGCCGTGTCCAAGACGGCCCTCAAGCCGCTGGTGGACGCCTACGAGCTGCCCGACGGCCGCACCATCGTGCTGCTGGCCGAGGGGCGCCTGGTCAACCTCTCCGGCGCCGAGGGGCACCCAGCCAACGTCATGGACATGAGCTTCGCGAACCAGGCCCTGTGCGCCGAGTTCATGGTGGCCCATGCCGCCGAGATGGCCCCGGCGGTCTACGACGTGCCCGCCGAGATCGACGACGCGGTGGCGGCCCTCAAGCTGGAGACCCTGGGGGTGGCCATCGACGAGCTCACCGACGAGCAGCGAGCCTACATGAGCTCCTGGGAGATGGGCACGGTCTAGGGGAGCCCCCAGGCAGGCGCGCAGCGCCGGCCAGACGCAGAAGGGGCCGCCCGGCGATGGGCGGCCCCTTCTGCGTTCCGGGCCCGAGGTCGCAGCGACCAACGGCCCTGGGCGGCCGCTGCGGATCACAGGCCAGCGGCCGTCGCGGCGCCTCAGCCCCGCAGGCGCCGCTCCACCGCCGCAGCGATGCCCTCGCCGTCGAGCCCCAGCTCGTGGAGCAGCACGTCGATGGATCCCTGCATGACGAAGGCATCCCCCACGCCCAGGACGAGGGTCGGCACCTCGGCTCCCTGGCGGCTCAGCACCTCCAGCACGCCCTCGCCCGCGCCGCCGGCGACGACGCCCTCCTCCACCGTCACGACGAGCCCCGTGGCCGCCGCCTCGGCGATGGCCTCCTCGTCCAGGGGCTTCACCCAGCGCATGTCCACCACCCGCGCCTCGATGCCGCGGGCCGCCAGCCGCTCGGCGGCGCCGGCGGCCTGGCCCACCATGCGCCCGAAGGCCAGCAGGGCCACGTCGCCGCCCTCCCGCAGCACCCGGGCCCGACCCGGCTCCAGCACCTCGGGCTGCTCCGGCAGGGGCGCCCCCTCCCCGCCCCCGCGCGGGTAGCGCAGGGCGAAGGGGCCGCCCAGGGCCAGGGCCGTGTGCAGGGCGCTGGCCAGCTCCGCCTCGTCCGAGGGGGCGAGCACCCGCAGGTTGGGCACCATGCGCGTGTAAGCGATGTCGAACACCCCGTGGTGAGTGGGGCCGTCGTCGCCCACGATGCCGGCGCGGTCCAGGGCAATCACCACGTCCAGGTCCGCCAGGGCGCAGTCCACGGCCATCTGGTCGATGGCCCGCTGCATGAACGTCGAGTACACGGCCACCACCGGCTTGCGGCCGCCCAGAGCCAGGCCGCTCGCCATGCCCACGGCCTGGGCCTCGGCGATGCCCACGTCCACGAAGCGGCTCGGGAACCGGTGCGCGAAGGCCTTGAGCCCCGTGCCCGACTCCATGGCGGCGGTGATGGCCACGATGCGCTCGTCGGCAGCCGCCTCGTGGCAGAGCGCCTCTCCGAACACCTCGGTGTAGGTGCGCCGCCGCGACGGCTTCGGCTTGGCCTCCCCCGTGGCCACCACGTAGGGCCCCACCCCATGGAACCGCTCCGGGTCGGCCATGGCGGGCTCGTAGCCGGCCCCCTTGCGCGTCACCACGTGCATGAGCGCCGGTGCGTCCATGGACAGCAAGAGCTCCAGGGTCGCCCGCAGCTCGTGGATGTCGTGGCCGTCAATGGGGGCGGTGCACACGATGCCCATCTGCTCGAACAGCATCGCCTGGGGGATGGCGAACTGCTTCACGGACTCCTTCAGGGTCTTGCCCAGGTGCGCCACGGCGTTGGAGAAGGCCCCGCCGGCCTCCATGCGCTCTTGGAGCGCCTCGCGGGCGTCGCGGTAGCCCGAGGTGGCCCGCAGGTTGCCCAGGTGCTTCATGAGCGAGCCCACGTTGCGCGAGATGGACATCTCGTTGTCGTTGAGGATTATGACGAGCGGCAGCTGCTCGGCCCCCAGGTAGTTCAGCGCCTCGAAGGCCATGCCCCCGGCGATGGAGCCGTCGCCGATGAGGGCGACGATGCGCTCGTCGGTGCCCTTGAGTAGCCGCGCCTTGGCAAGGCCCGTGGCAACGGCCAGGGAGTCCGAGGCGTGGCCCGAGGGATGCACGTCGAAGGGGCTCTCGCTGGGCTTGGGGAAGCCGGATATGCCCTGGTAGGTGCGCAGGGTGTCGAAGCGGTCGCGGCGCCCGGTCACCAGCTTGTGGGCGTAGGCCTGGTGCCCTACGTCGAAGACGAGCTTGTCCTTGGGGGCGTCCAGCACGCTGTGGGCGGCCAGGATCAGCTCCACCGCCCCCAGGGAGGAGGCCACGTGCCCCCCGGTGACCGAGGTGGTCTCGACGATCTGGGTGCGAATCTCGGCGGCGAGGATGCCCAGCTCCTCGTCGGAGAGCACCTTCAGGTCGGCGGGCGACTCGATGGCGTCCAGTATGCGCGGCGCGTCCATGGCGCACCCCTTCCTAGAGCGCAGCCGTCGGCGTCGGCTCCTCGGCGCCGGGGCCCTCCCGGCCCTCGGGCGCGCCCTCCTCGGCTGGCGGCTCGGCCGCGGCCTGCCCCTCCGGCTCCTCGGATGGGTAGGCCTCCTCGATGTCCCGCTCGCTCATGGTGCAGGCCAGGCGCCCTATCTGGGCCGCCTCCTCGTAGAGCCGCAGCGCGTCGTCCAGCGGGATGTCGCCGGACACCTCCTCCACGATGGCCTGGAGGCGCCGCTCCACGTCCTCGAAGCTCTCGTACCGCTCCTCCATGGGATCAGGCCTCGCTCTCGTCCGTCGGGGCCGCCGCGGGGGCCGCGCCGCCCTCCGCCAGGGCGCTCGAGGCCTCCGCAGCCGGCACCGGGGC
>CANOCK010000115.1 GCA_947564525.1 uncultured bacterium
GCGTCGGCGCCGGCCGCCGAGGCCGCCCCGCACCACAGCGACACGCGCTTGGGGTCGGCCACCACCTCCCCTGCCGTCGGGGCCGCCTCGCAGGCCAGGCCCACCACGGCCAGCGGGCCGGCCGACCGGGAGCGGAAGGCGGCCTCGGGCCCCTCGGCCACCATCACGGGGTCCTCTAGGCCGGCCAGGTCGTAGGAGAACGAGACGGAGGCCGGCACCTCGAAGCGCAGGGCGAAGGACCACGTCGCCCGGTAGCGCCGCTCACCGAAGGAGCCCTGGGGCAGCTCCACCCTAAGCTGCGGCACCGCGTCGGGGAGCGACTCGCCAGCTTCGTCGCAGGCAACCCAGCCGGCGAACGCCATGCCCTCGCGCACGGGGCGCAGCCCGTCCTCGCCGGCGCCGGGCCACGGCAGCTGGACGGCCTCCTCCACGGTGTAGGGCAGCTGATAGGGGTCGCCAGGCAGGGCCTGACCGCCTTGCTCGATGGTCCCGCCGGCCAGGTGCAGCCACACCGCGTACTCCACCGGCTCCCAGCGGGCGTAGAGGGCAAGGGCACCCTCGGCGAGGCACGGCCCTCCCTCGACGCGCTCGCCGCCCTCAGGATCGTCGAACCAGCCGACGAAGACGTAGTGCTCCCGCCCCGGGTCGGCCTCGCTCGGGCGCGCGGGGAAGGGCAACGGGTCGCCATAGGAGAGCTCGGAGGTGGCCGAGGTGGCCCCGTCGATGGTCGCGCCGTTGTAGTCCCAGGTGACGGTGCAGTGCGCCGCCTCCCATGAGGCCACGTAGGCCCGATCGCCCACGCTGCCCGCCGGCACCGAGGCGGCCGGGTCCGGATCGCCAAGCGCACCGTCCTCGCCTGGGAGCGCCCAGCCGAGGAAAGAGTGCCCCTCCCGCGCGGGCGTCGGCAGGTCGAAGCCCTCCGACTCGACGTCGAAGCCCCTCGCCCAGGTGCCGCCCGACCGCTCCTGCCAGCCTTCGGGAGCCTCGGAGAAGGAGCCTCCTGCGAGGTCGAGCGTAACCTCGTAGGGGATGGGGTCCGAGAAGCGGGCCTGCCAGGCCTGGTCTCGCAGGTCGTCCGGGTACACCCAGATCATCCCCGGTTCCGGCTCGGGCACCCCTTCAGCCTCGCTCGCCCATCCGTCGAAGGAGGCATAGCCGGCCTTGGAGACGGCTCGGGGCAGGGCGAAGGGGTCCGACTCGATGGAGTACGAGCGGCGCCACAGCCCGTCGCCCCCGCGCTCCCACCCTGATGCCGAGGCGGCCGAGAGCTCGCCGCCGTCCAGGTCGAGGGTCACCTCGAAAGCCCGAAGCGACCACTTGGCGTAGAAGGTCGCAGGCCCCGAGAGCGCCGGGGCCGTAGGAGCCAAGCGCCCATGCTCGTCGATGCAGAGGGCCCCGGTGCCGCCCGCGCCGGTCCACCAGCCCCCGAACTCCCAGCCAAGCCGCGAGAGCGGCTCGCGGATGGACGAGCCCGCAGCCACCACCGAAGTGGACGAGGACGAGGTGGCGTAGCCCTTGTCCGGCCAGTACCACACCTCCCCTCCCGCATCGCCAGCGCCTTCGAGGGCCACCTTGTGGCTGGCCTTCTTGGCCCACTGGGCGTAGTAGGTGACGTTGGAGGATACGGCCGGCGTCTGCGCCCCGGGCGCGCACACCCTCGATCCCCCAGAAGGCGCCGTCCACCAGCCCGTGCACGTGTAGCCAGCAAGCGTGGGCACCGGCGAGGCAACAGTGCCCCCGGCATAGCAGGACGACGACCCGACCGGTGTCGAGCCCCCATTGGCGTTCCAGGCGACCGAGACGGGTTGCGGTTCGCTGGAACAATGCAGGTATAAGTCATAGGTGCCTGGGGTCTCAATCCAGTACCCCTCGTAGGTGAGGGTGTGCTGGTTCCATCGTCGCTGCGTTAGTCGCGGCCCGGTCGGGGAACCCACGGTAACGAAGGAGTCCCTGCTCGTACCGTCGATATAGCGCATCACATGTATATCGCTCCAGTTCGTGCTTGCAACGCGCAAAGGCCAAGCCGTCCCTGTTACGCCGTTGATACTGGATGTCTTTTTATCGCTCATGAAACCTACAATCTCAGGGGTCGTGAGTGTCTCGACCAAAGACCAGGCTGCGTGCTGCTGAGTGCAGTATCGGACGATTTCGCCGTTCAGCGCAATGCCGCTTATGCTATGTCCTGTCGGACAATGCAGTCTCAGCGTGTAGACGCCTAGGCCAGCCGTCGAGACCCCTACCGATCCCAGAGTAGCCTCTGCACCCGTTTTTCCAGCTTTATCCCAAGATGCCACCATTTTATGCAGCTTCCCATCCTCGACGTAGAAGGCCTCGTTGCCCGCATCCACCTCGACTGATGTCACGGAGGCGCAATGCGAGAACGCCTCCGGAGTGATGGCCGAGGTGTTGGAATGGATGCGGACCACGCCCTTCTTGCCCTCGGGAATGAGCAGAAGGTCAGAGAAATCGGCGTCGTAGAGGACGCCTTCGTAGGAAGATAGGTTGGGATTGCCCTCGGCCACCTCGACCGACCCGACTGACGAGCCGCGGAAGGCAGCCTCGTCGACGGAGGCGACGGTGGCGGGGACGACGATTGCATCGGCCTCGCAGCCGGCGAGGGCACGCGGGCCGATGGAGGTCACGGAGTAGGTGATGCCGTCGTGCCCGACGGACTCGGGGAGGGCCAGGGCCGTGGGCTCCTTGGCGCCTTCGGCCTCGGAGTCCTTGTCATCTCCCTCGTCAGAGGGGGCAGCGCCGTCCGCCGCAGGACCGTCCGCAGGCTCGCCCTGGGCCGAAGCCCCGGCCGACGGGGAGCCGGCAGAGGAGCCTTCGGCAGGATCGCCCGCCAAGGCGGCAGGGCCGACGGCCACGAGCTCGACCGCACCCTCGCCCGTGACGGCGTAGGTCATTCCATCAATCGTGAAGGACCCGAGCACGAAGGCCTGCCCATCGAGCGAGACCTCCTGGTTGACGAAGCAGGTGGGCTTGCCGGCCAGGGCGTCGGCCACGAGCGGCACGCCCTCGCCCTCGGAGAGCGGCTGCAGGGCGACCTCACGGCTGAGCTGCGAGGCAGCCACCAGCGGCACCTCCTGGGCCAAGCCGTCGCCCGCCTCGTCGGCGGCGGCAGCGGGCTGGAACCCGAATACCGGCACCAATCCAAGCACCAGCGCAAGGATGGCGAGGATGGAGGCGAGCCCATGGCTATGGCGAGAAGAAGGTGCGGGGATGCGCATCGAAGGCTGCTCCTTCCAGTGGTGCGATCATTCCACTGTGGAGGGAGCCCTGCCCGAACGAACCGTCGCATACGATACGCAAAAGCGGATATGCAGTGAGGAGGGCATCCACCACAGTAGCTACACTGCAAGATCGCATGCAACTCGGAAATGATTCCAGAGAGTATGTTCTCGAAAGGCAGATGCCCTCTTCACCACATACTCATCTTGAAACATCTTCCGTAAATGAGGAATCTCTATTCGTTTGCATGCGATTCTCAAAGGGAGAATCTGCAATGTAGCTGCCGAAAATATACCAAGGGCCCTCTCCGTTTACAAGGGGCAATTTGCGGAAGAATCCTGACCCGTCAGGAACCGCCAGATCATGCTAGGAAAATACGCACTATAAGCCTTAAACCGCTCGTCAGGCTGGCGTGCTTTGGGCGCGGTCCATCCCGGCCACTACATGAAAGGGGCAACAGAGCTGAACAGGGTCACGCCCTACTCAGCCCCATTCGCTTCCTTGCGCGCCTCCCCGTCCGCGCCCCTATTCGCCGTTCGCCAGCCTACGCGCCAATGCTGAATAAGGGGCCTATGCCCCGGCACCCCAGCATCGAGCCCCCGCACACTCCAACCTTCTGCGCTTGGGGCCCCATTCTCGCAGTTGCTCCAAGAAATTGCGTTCGGGGCCTGCTCAGAGATGCCTTTGGCGCGACTGGATACAGCCTATCGATAGAAGATGGGCGGATTGGTCCTACGCAGCTCGTCAGAGACGCCCTCGAAGAGGTCCCGAACGCAAAAAGATGGAGCAACCGTAGAAACAGAGGCCCCGAACGCAATTTCTTGGACTGAGCCGGTGCTCCCCGAGGGGAAGCGCCGGCTTAGCCAAGCGCGATCACCTCACCGGGAGGGCTCGGGAAGAGCTGAGGCGACCGGGTCCTTGGAAGGCCGACGATCTCTGGCGAGCGCGACCACCTCGCCCGATGGATGCC
Source organism: uncultured bacterium (assembly GCA_947564525.1). GTDB lineage: Bacteria > Actinomycetota > Coriobacteriia > Coriobacteriales > Eggerthellaceae > D16-63. The sequence continues at coordinate 4,205 of CANOCK010000115.1, forward strand.
GACAGCCGTGCGCGACCGACCCACCCGGGAGCTGGCGGGCACGAGCTCCTCGCCTGGGAGCTGGCAAGCCGGACCTGGCTGCCATGGGCTGGCGACCCGGGGCCTTTCGCTCACCGCCCAAGCCCCTTCCTCTGGAAGGCGTCCGCTGGACCGCTAGCGGGTCGGGCCCTTCTGCTCGCTGCCCAGGGCTCGGCACGAGGCGAGGTCCGCGACAGGCGCCCCCTCGGGCAGCCGCACCGAGAAGCCCGCCTGCTGCTCCGCGGCCTGCTCGACGCCGTAGGGCTCGATGTGCACCAGCACCTCGTTCACGTTGGGGAAGGCCTCCTTCACCTGCAGCTCCAGCTCGTCGCCGAGGGCATGGGCCGCGCGCACGGTCATGTCAGGGCACACCAGCAGGTGCAGGTCGCAGTACACCTCCGACTCGGTGCCCCGGGTGCGGATGCAGTGCACCTCCTCGATGCCCGGCAGCTTGCAGGCGATGGCCTGGATGGCCCCCGCAGGGATGCGCGAGTGGTCAGCGAGGGTGGAGAAGGCGCGGCGGAACACGCTCACCGCCGACAGCAGGATGAACGCGGTGACCACCAGCGCCATGATCGGGTCGGCCATGGGGAATCCCGCCGCCACGAAGGCCAGGCCGATGATGACCCCCACCGACACCAGGGCGTCGGAGAGGGTATGGGCCGCGTCGGCCCGCAGGATGTCGCTGTGGAGCCGCTGGCCGCAGCGCCGCTCGTAGACGGTCACCCCCAGGTTGATGGCCAGCGTACCCACCATGACCACGAAGGAGGCGACGGTGACCTGAGCCGTGTAGACGCCCGTGGCCAAGCGGTCGACCGCACCGGTGCCCACCTCGAACGCCGCCAGGAGCAGGAGCACGCCGATGAGCATCGAGCCGTAGGTCTCGAACTTGGAATGGCCGTAGGGGTGCCCCTCGTCGGCCGGCCGCGCCGCCAGGGCGATGCCCACCAGCCCGACGACGTTGCCCACGGAGTCGAACAGGGAGTGGATGCCGTCAGCCTGCATGGACGCCGACTGGGAGACCAGGCCGTAGGCGAACTTGGCGGCGGCCACCACCAGGTTGAGGGCCAGCACGATCCACAGCACGCGCTCGACGCTGCGGGCGCGGTTGGTCTTGGTCGAGGTGAGGCCAGAGGCCATAGGACGCTCCTTCCCTTCCGTGGCGCCAGCGCCCAGGCGCCTGCGCCGCCAACGGCATCGCCGCCCGGCTCGGCCGGGCGCGCCGTCAGTCCAGTGTAAGGCGCACGAGGCGGCCCGGGGGCGCAGGATCCGGCGGCGTTACCTCGTAGTAGCTCTCGGTCATGGCGCGACCGGGCGCCTCCACCAAGGCGAGCTCGACGCTGCCCGCCCGAGCGGCGCGGTCGGCGTCCCGCAGCCGGGCGGCAAGAGCCCGCAGCCGGGCGGCAC
>CANOCK010000116.1 GCA_947564525.1 uncultured bacterium
GGCGGCGCGGGGGCGGCGGCAGGGGCGGCGGTCCCGGTGCTCCTCGTCGCCGCCGCCCTGCTCGCCCTGGTCCTCCTCGCATCCGCCATCGCCGGCGGCGACGAGGACTCCGTCGCCGGCCTGTCCGCCGACGAGGCGCAGGTGGCCTCGCTGCTGAAGGCCGCGGGCCTCGACGAGGTCCACGTGGCGGCGGTCATGGGCAACTGGGCATGCGAGAGCCAGTGCAACCCGCGCCAGGTCCAGCACGGCTTCGGCTACTGCCGAGACGCCGACGGCAACGGCGTGGAGGACTGCTCCGAGCAGGCCGACTACCCGCCCGAGCTGGTGGGCAACCCCTCCTGCGGCTACGGGCTCGCCCAGTGGACCTACCCCACGCGCTCGCTCGCCCTGGTCCGATACGCCGAGGCGCTCCACGCGCACTCGGGGGAGGCGGCGGTGCAGGTGGGGTTCTTCATGGAGGAGTTCGGCCCCTCGAGGGCCGCCTTCGAGGCAATCGACTCGGTCGAGGGTGCCACGCGCTGGTTCCACGACGTCTACGAGCGCTCCGCCGACGGCCCCGAGGGCATCGCCAAGCGCGTGTCGGAGGCCCAGCGCATCTACGCGGCGCTGACGGGGCAAGGGGCTGCGGGCTACGTGGCCGCGGCGCTCGCCATCGCCGCCGACGACTCGCACGGCTACTCGATGGCGCGCAGGGCGATGAACCCGGACGTGGACTGCTCGTCGCTCGTCTACTTCGCGCTCATCCGGTCCGGATGGACGACGGACCAGCTCGGCGGCTACCCGTTCACCACGCACACCATGGGGCCGCTGCTGGAGGGCGCCGGCTTCGCGGGGCTTCCCTTCGAGGGCATGGCCGCGCTCGCCCCGGGCGACATCCTGGTGGCCCCGGGCCACACCGAGATCTACCTGGGAGAGGGCCGCAACGTGGGCGCCCACGACGACTACGACGGGCGCCCGGGGGACTCGTCGGGCGCCGAGGTGTGCGCCGGGCCCTACTGGGACAGCGGATGGGACCGGGTCTACCGGCTGGCATCCTAGAGGAAGGAGAGACAGGCATGAGGATCAAAGCGAGCAAGGGCAGGGCCCTGGCGCTGGCGGCGGCCTGCGCGGCGCTGGCGCTGGCGGCTGGGCTGTCGGCGGCGCGCTGCGCCGCAGTGCACGAGCCGCAGGAGGGCGAGCAGCCCGCGCAGGAGGGGCAGGCGCAGGACGAGCCTGCCAGCCGCCTGACGCAGAGGCAGCAGGAGGCTGCGGCGGCAGCCGGCGAGGAGGCGGCCGAGCTGGCGGCCCTGCTCTCCTCGAACACGTGGACGGCCTCCCGAGGCGCCGCGAGCATCGCCTTCGACGGCGAGGCTTGGACGGAGTCGCGGGACGGGCGCACCGCCCAGCGGACCTACGCGATCTGCGGCGTGGAGAGCGCCGAGTCGGTCGAGGAGGGGGCCAACGGCGAGAGGGCGCGCGTGACGACGTCCTCGGCGACGCTCATGCTGGACGACGGCACCTACGCGATCCTGCGCCTGCGGGCCTCGGACGCCGCGGGCGCTGGCGGCCCCGGCGCCTCGGTGGCCTCCGAGGCCTTCGAGCTGTGCGCGTCCTACGTGCGCGACCGGGCCGCGACGGGCCTGGAGGTCGAGGGGCTCAACGACGAGGCGGCCATGGTGCTGCACGGCACGGCCGACCAGCTCCAGCGCACGCTGGAGGACCACTGCGCGCTGGCCTACCCCACCGCCTCGCGCGCCACGTGGGACCGCACGCTGGAGGCCAACTGGAACAAGGGCATCGTGCACCTGGGCTTCACCCTGGACAACGCGGCGCGCACCCGCGTCGGGGTCGACTACGACCTCGCGGCAGGCGCGTACATGGTCTCGGGGGGCGCGCTGTGACGGCGGCGAGGTGCGTCTCTGTGGCCGGGCGCGCGGCGCTGGCCGCCCTTGCGGCCATGGCCCTGGCGATGGCCCTGCCGCCAGGGGCCCACGCCTCGGTGTTCGGGGACCTGATCGGCCTCAACGGGTGGATCAAGGAGCTGTTCTGCTCGATGGTCAACTCCATGTTCGGGTTCGTCTTCTCGATCCTCCAGTCCATCGGCGCCAACGACCTGCTCGTGGGGACCTGGGAGGACCTGTTCGGCGGCGGCACGAACGCCGTCTACCGCTTCGCCACCGACGTCTGCAACGGCATCGTCAAGCCCATCGCGGGCTCCATCCTGAGCTTCGTGATGCTGGTGCAGCTCGTCAAGGTCTCCGGGCGCATGGACGCCGGCGGCACGCTGCCGGCCGTGCGGGAGGTCCTGACGCTGGTGGTGATGTTCACGGTGTTCACGTTCCTCATCTCCAACGCCGACCGCCTGTGCGCGGCCCTCTACGAGGTCGTCAACAACGTCGCCGTCTACATCGACTCGTACAGCCCGCCATGGGGCGACCAGGTGGCAGCCATCCAGTTCGCCGACCCGGCCGACATCGACTCGGTCGAGGTGGGCGACTTCATGGTGGCGCTGGTCTCGGGGCTCGTCACGCTGCTGGCCGCCATGGCCGCCTACGTGATCGCCCTGCTCATGGCATACGCCCGCGCGATCCAGCTCTACCTGTACATGACGTTCTCCCCCATCCCCATGGCCCTGCTCGGGTTCGACGAGACGCGGCAGATGGGGGTGGGGTTCCTCAAGAACTTCGCGGCGGTGTGCCTGGCCGGGGCGGTGATGGTGTTCCTGCTGATCGCCTTCCCCTTCATAGCCGCCTCGGTGCTCGACTTCTCGGGAGTGGACTACCTGGGGCTGTCCGGGCTGCTGAACATCCTGAAGGTGGTGGCGGTGTGCCTGCTGCTGGCCTTCGCGCTCATCAAGAGCGGCTCGACCGCCCGCGACGTGTTGGGAGGCTGACATGGGAACCTGCCTGCTGATAGCCGAGAAGCCCTCGGCCGCGCGCAAGTTCGCCGCCGCCCTTGGGGGGATGCAGGGCTCCTTCGACGGGCAGCCCTACCGCATCGTGGCGCTGCGCGGCCACCTCATGGAGCTGGCGCGCCCCGAGGAGCAGGTGGCCCCCGAGCACGCAGGGCGCATGGCATCCTGGGACCCGGCGGCGATGCCCTGGGACCGCTCGCTGATCGCGTGGAGGCGCGTGCCCCGGGAGGGGGCGGCGGATGCGCTGCAGGAGGCCGAGCGGGCCCTCTCCGCCCTCGGGCCAGGGGACGAGGCCGTCATAGCCACGGACTCCGACCCCTCGGGCGAGGGCGAGCTGCTCGCCTGGGAGGTGCTGGAGGAGGCGGGCTACGCGGGCGCGGTTTCGCGGATGCGCTTCGCCGACGAGGAGCCCGCCACGGTGCGGGCGGCCCTGGCCGCGCGCACCCCCATCCCCTCGCCCTCCGCCGACGGCGAGCTGGCCAAGGCGGCGGCGCGGGACAAGTGGGACTACCTGTCCATGCAGATCACGCGCCTCGCGACCGCCGCGGCTCGCTCGAAGGGGCACGACGCGCTCGTGCGCGCCGGAAGGCTCAAGTCGGTGATGGTGTCGGAGGTGGGCCGCCAGCTCGCCGCGCACGCGACCTACGAGCGCGTGCCCTACTACGAGGTGCGCTACCGCGACGAGCTGGGCAACGCCTTCGCCCGCGCGGACGCGGAGGAGGCGGGGCTGAGGGCGCCCAGCCCGGACGAGGCGGGGCTGGGCGCCCATGTCCCGTGCAAGGTGGTCGTGGACGGCACGAGGCAGACCCGCAAGGCGCCCCCCGCCCTGCCCGACCTCGGCAGGCTCGCCTCCAAGCTCGCGAAGGAGGGGCACGAGCCCGCCGAGGTGATGGCGACCTACCAGGCCCTCTACGAGGACGGGATCGTCAGCTACCCGCGCACCGAGGACAAGACGGTGACCCAAGCCCAGTTCGAGGAGCTGCTGCCCCTCACGGAGGCCATCGCGGCAGCCGTCGGCGTCGACCCGTCCCTGCTCACGCACCGCGCCCCCCGGAAGTCCCACGTGGGCGAGGGAGGGGCGCACGGGGCCAACCGGCCCGGCCCGAACGTGCCGGGCGACCTGCGCTCGCTCGCGCGCTACGGCAGCAGCGCGGAGGCCATCTACGCCCTCGTCGCCCGCAGCTGGCTCGCCACGCTCGCCCCGGACGCGACTTGGTCGCGCACCGACGCGCACCTGGAGGGGGCCCAAGGGTACGTCGCGCGCGCCACCGTGCCGGCCGACCCGGGCTGGCGGGCGGTGCTCGGCGGCGAGGGGGACGAGGGAGACGGCGAGGGAGCGGAGGCCCGCTTCGGGGAGCTGGCCGAGCCCTACGTCCACGAGGGCGCCCCGGAGCGCCCCAAGGCCCCGACCATGGAATGGCTGGAGAGGCGATTGGAGCGCTACGAGGTCGGCACCGGCGCGACGCGCGCCTCCACGCTGGCCGAGGCCGCCGACGGCAGCAAGAGGGCCCTCATGGCCCAAGACAAGGGTCGGCTGACCCTCACCGAGGCGGGGAGCCTGTCGCTGCTGCTGCTCGACGGGTGCATGATCGCCGACCCAGCCGCCACCGAGCGGCTGGCCTCGGACATGGCGGCGGTGGGGCGCTTCGAGATCGGCGAGGAGGACCTCCTGCGCGGCTTCGACGAGCTGCTGGCCCACGACATGGGCCGCATCGAAGCCAACGCCCGCAAGCTGCCCGAGGCGAGGGGCGCCGGCGCCTGCCCGAGATGCGGGGCGCCTGTGAGGCGCAGGGGGCGAGCCTGGTCGTGCGCGACGAACCGCCACCGCCAAGGCGAGGACGGCACCTGGGAGCTGGTGGAGGGATGCGGCTTTCGCCTGTCACCCTTCGCAGGGCGCGAGCTGAGCGAGGAGCAGGCCTCCCGCCTCCTCTCCGGGCAGCGCGTCGCCCTCAAGGGGCTCAAGGCCCGTTCGGGCAAGCGCTACGACTGCGAGCTGGAGCTGGACGCAGGATCCGAGCACGGCTGCAGGCCCGTGTTCGACGGAAGGGGCAGCCGCAAGCGCGGCACCGGAAGGCGATAGGAAGGAGGCAACGGCATGGAGAAGAGGATCGAGGCCATGCGCCAGCGCATGGTGGAGGCGGGCTACGAGCCCTGGGAGGCCGACGAGGCTGCCCAGGAGGCGCTGGAGGCCGCGGCACGGGTACGGGAGAACACCCTGTCCATGGCGACCACGGGCGCGTTCGCCGAGCCGGACCCGCCCGTGCTGCGCGAGGCCGCGCCCGTGCCAGCGGGCCGCACGGACCCGGCGGCCAGGGCGCCCGGGGCCTACCGCGACCTGCTGGAGCGCGAGGCGGTCGACTGCTTCGACTTCGGCGACCTCGACGCGGGCGCCGCCGCCCAGGCCGCGCTCGACGCCCTGCCCGAGGAGCTGGAGTGCGCCACCTGCCACCGAGGAGAGGGGCCCGTGGCCGAGGAGGGGCTGGCGATGCGCTTCGTCCAGGGCGACGCGGAGGTGTCGCTCTTCTGCTTCCCGGGGCCGGAGGGCCCTGCATGGAGCGGCGGGGTCGCGGGGCCCTGCGGGGGACGGCCGGGCAAGCTCGGCCCGGACGAGGCCCGCGCGCTCGCGGAGCGGCACGGGCTGGACGGCGGACTGCCTGGCGAACCACATCGCGAAGGAGTACGCAGCCTACCATCGG
>CANOCK010000117.1 GCA_947564525.1 uncultured bacterium
CGTGCGCATGCGCGCCCGCCCAGCCGCCAGCGCCACGCACAGCAGCGCCACCGCGAACAGCACCAGCACCCCTATGCACTGCAGCACGGGCACCGCCGCCCCAAGCCCCGAGCCAGCCGCCATATGGACCGCATCGGCGCAGGCCATGCTGTACCAATACCCTGGCAGCGCGTGGGCCAGCGCCAGCACCTCGGGCGCCATGAGGTCGAGCGGCACCCACGCCCCGCCCAGGAACGACACCAGCATGCCCACGATGTTGCCCACGGCATTCGACACCAGCCCGCTGGCCCCCAGCGCCCCCATCAGGTATCCCAGCGCCAACGGCACCAGGCAGAAGGCCAGCATGCTGGCAGCGCACCACGCCAGGCCCTCAAGGCTTATCTGGGCCACCGCCTCATGGAACGCCAGCGCCCCCACGCCGAACGACCACGCCCACGCCCCCAAGGTCACCACCAGGCAGGCCAGCGCCAACTGGAAGTTGTAGGCCGCGAAAGGCAGCGGCGATGCCAGGTTGCGGCGGCGCACGTCGGCACGGCCCATGGTGGCGGTCAGCAAGCCGATGCACACCGTGATGCCCGCGAACAGCGTGTAAGTGCTCCATTTCAGATAGAACGCGAAGCGGTCGGCCTCCGACACAGAGCCTTCCACGGCGATGAGCTCGGCTTCCGCCCGCACAGCCACCGCCTCGGCCGCCGCGCGGGCCACCGCGTCCTGCGACGCAGCCGCATCGGCCAGGGCCAAGGTGCGCGCTGCGCCCAGGTAGCTTCCCACGACCTCGTCCATGAACGCCCCGCTCATGGCATAGAAGCTGTAGGCGGCGTCCAAGGCCGGCGGCTCGTCGCCCGCGCGCACCGCCTCCATGAAGGCATCGCCGTAGCCTTCCGGAACCACCAGCAGGTAATCCACCGCGCCCTTGGCCACGGCATCCTGGAATGCCCGCCGGTCATCGGCCACCTCCACCGCCGTGCCCTGCTCGGCCAGGGCCTCGGCGATGCCGGCCGAAAGGGCGCTTCCGTCGCGGTCGACCACCGCGTAGTCGGCCTGCACGCGCTCGAACTGGCCTTCGGCCGTGCTGAAGTCGAAGGACGATGCCATGAACAGCCCCATGAGGCTCAAGCCCACGATGTAGACGAGCGGGAACACCGCATGGCCGCGGATGACGCACAGGGCGCACTTAAATACTTGCATAACGCTGCCTCCTCAGGGCATGGGCGGAAAGCAGGAACAGCACCGCCGCCATTGCGGTCATCACGGCTATGTGGCCGAGCCAAGGCCCCAAGCTGTCGTAGTACATGATGCTGTAGAACGCCTGCGCCACCTGAGCCGCCGGGTTCACCAGCTCGGCAGCCGGGAACGAGGTTGCTATGGTGTCGGCCAGCTGCATGGTGGGCTGCCCGTAGAGCCCCGCGAACAGGCTCGCGAAGCACACCACCCCGGTCAGGATGCCGCTCTTGCCGTCCTCGGGCACATGGGGCAAAGCCGATATGGCGCAGCCCAAGGACGTGGCCATCAACGACGCTACCGCCACCGTAGCCAGGCACAGGCCGTCGCGACCCGCGAAATCGACCCCGGCCACCACGCGCATGTAGCCGTAGGCAACCGTCAAGCACGCGAAGGACAGCGCCCAGCTGGCCAGCAACGTGCCGCCCACGGCGCGCCCATGGCTCACCGCGCCCACCGCGCGGCGGGCGCCCAGGGCCGAGCAGTTGGGCTTGAGCCGCTGGCAGGCGGCCAGCCCCACCCCACCGGCGAAGAGCGCCGCCATGCCCAGCAGCGCGAAGTAATAGCGCACCGATTCCTTGGGCTGGTTCTCGGTCACGGCCATCTGCACCGTGGCCTGCATCGGCTCGAACAGCGAAGCAGCCACGGCCGGGTCGGCCAAGGCCAGCGGGTCGTCGGCCAGCAGATTGGCGGCCAGGTGCGCGCGGGCAGCGTACTCGTCCATGGCCAAGGTCAGCACCGATGCCTCCAGATCGTCGAGGTCGGCAGTCGACTGGCTGGCCGTCACGAACGTGCGCGGCTCGCCGCCGTCCAGCATCACATAGCCCACGTAAGGCTCATCGGTGCCTGCCGCCGCGCGCACGAGCGCGTCGGCTTCGGCAGCGTCAGCCGCGAGCGTGACGTCGAGCAACGCCCCTTCGCCTTCGCTGGCTCCTTCTATGAAGGCATCGAACGCGCGGCCCTCGGGCGAATCGTCGGGCTCGACCACGGCCACCCGCAAAGGCTCCATGGCGCCCATCTCGTCCAGCGGGCCGAACATCATCATGAACACGGTGGACATCACCAGCGGGAACAGCAGCGACCACACCATGATGTCTACGCTGCGCACCAGCCCGAGCAGCGTATAGCGGAAGGTGTCGAACATGGCGCCCCCTCTAGTCGCGCAGCTCGCGGCCGGTTATCTCGAGGAACACGTCGTTGAGCGTGGGCGGCTCGGCCCAGATGCGGCCAGGCGCGATGCGAGCACGCGCCAGCTCGGCCAGCACGTCGGCTACGTTGTGCTCGCCGTTGCTGCACGCCACTTCGAGCTTGCCGTCGCCGTACGAGACGCGGGTCACGTGCGGCAGCTTGCCGATGGCCATCACCGCAGCTTCGGGCACCTGCGCCTCGATGACTATCTTCTCGCCCGCCGCCACGATGGCCTTCAGCTCCGCGTTCGTGCCGCAGGCCAGGGTGCGCCCCTTGTCCATGATCATGATGCGAGTGCAGATGCCCTCGACTTCCTCCATGTAGTGGCTCGTGTACACCACGGTGGAGCCCGCGGCGTTCATGGCCTGGATGTTCTCGAGGATGCTCGCACGGCTCTGCGGGTCTACGGCCACGGTGGGCTCGTCGAAGAACACGAGCTCGGGCTTGTGGGCGATGCCGCAGGCGATGTTCAGGCGCCGCAGCAGGCCTCCTGAGAGCTTCTTCGGCCGCGCCTGAGCGTAATCCTCAAGCCCCACGAAGGCGATGGCCTCGGCCACGAGCGGCTTGCGCTCGCGGGCGTCGGGCACGTACAGCCCGCAGAAGTAGTCGATGTTCTCGCGCACCGTGAGCTCCTCGAACACCGCCACGTTCTGCGGCACCACGCCTATGCGGCGCTTCAGGTCGTAGCGGGTGGGGCTCATGGGCTGGCCGAACAGGCTTATCTGCCCCTTGTCGTAGGTGAGCAGCTGCAGGATGCAGTGGATGGCCGTGGTCTTGCCCGAGCCGTTAGGGCCCAGCAGGCCGAACACCTCCCCCGGCGCTATCTGAAGGTTGAAGTGGTCGAGGGCTATGGCGCTGCCGTAGCGCTTCACCAGGTTCCGCACCGATACGATGTCCTCCACAAGGGCTCCTTTGCTTTGCTCGTGCTCAGGGGCGACGGCGCGACGGCCACAGAGACCACCCGCAGCCCGTGCGCTTGCGGCCATTGTGCCAAATGGTGCGCCCACAGCGGTAGTGACTTTTGTCATCGATGGCATTTCCCCAGATGGAAGCTGTGGCAACCGAAGGTGGCAAGTCTCATGGCACTGCCGCAGGCCAGGCTGCCCAGGTATAATGCTGGACCATGGAAGACTTCACCGATGCCGCTATCGTGCTCGCGCTGTGCTGCGTGCCCTTACTCTGGCTGCCCTCCGAGCCCTTCGCCGTTGCCGGCGCGCTGGGCGCGGTGGCGCTCACCTGCCTGCGCCCGGCCGGTGCGCCCCGCTGGCTGCGCTGGGGCGCCCTGGCGGCGTTCCTCGCGGCGGCCGTGGTTTGGCCCGCATGCACGCTGTTCCTGCCGATGGGCGCCTACGTCGGGCTGAGGGAGCGCTCTTGGATGCCGCGGCTCGCCTGGGCGCCGGCGCTCGCAGCCGTGCTGGCCCGCGGGCTGCTGGGGCCGGCAAGCGCCGTGGCGCTTTGCGTGCTATGCGCCGTAGCTGCCGCGTTGGCGGTGCGCGAGACGCGGGCGCTGGCCGAGCGGGCAGCCCTGCGCTCCATGCGCGACGGGCTGCGCGAAGCGATGATGCAGCAAGCCGACGATGCAATGCAGCAAGCTGCGACTTCGAGCGCAATCGGGGCAGGCAGCGCTGGCGGAAGCCCAAGCGAGCACGCGCCCTCAGGCAGCAGCACCGCAGCCGCCTGCGCCCCGCACGGCGGCCCCGCCGCCTTCGACGGCCTCACCCAGCGCGAGCTGGCCATCGTGCAGCTGGTGGCGCGCGGCCTCGACAACAAGGACATAGCCGCCGAGCTCTACCTGAGCGAAGGAACGGTGCGCAACCATATAAGCGCCGTGCTCCAGAAGCACAAGCTCAAGAACCGCACCCAGCTAGCCGTGCTGTACCTGGGCGCGCCGCTGGGCTAAGCCGCCCCCAAGTCGCTGCGTCCCGCGCAAGGGACGCGCAGCCCAGCCAGCTGCCGACAAGCCCCGCCTACAGCCCCGCGGCCTGGCGCAAGGCGTCAACCTTGTCGGTGCGTTCCCAGGTGAACTCGGGAAGCTCGCGCCCGAAGTGGCCGTAGGCCGCCGTCTTGCGGTAGATGGGCCGACGCAGGTCCAGCTCGTCGATGATGGCGCCAGGACGTAGGTCGAACACCTCGTCCACTGCGCGCACGATGTCAGCCTCGAGCACACGGTTTGTGCCGAACGTATCCACCATGACCGAGACCGGCTTCGCCACGCCTATGGCGTAGGCTATCTGCACCTCGCAGCGGTCGGCCAGCCCAGCCGCCACCACGTTCTTCGCCACCCAGCGGGCCGCGTAGGCGCCGGAGCGGTCCACCTTGGTGCAGTCCTTGCCGCTGAAGGCGCCGCCGCCATGGCGCCCCATGCCGCCGTAGGTGTCCACGATTATCTTGCGGCCGGTCAGGCCCGCGTCGCCCATGGGACCGCCGATGACGAAGCGCCCGGTGGGGTTCACGAATATCTCGACGTCGCTGTCGAGCTTGATGGATTCAGCCTCGAACACCGGCTCGATGACGTTGTCGATGATGGCCTCGCGCAGCGTGGCCTGATCCACGTCTTCGGCGTGCTGGGTGGACACCACCACCTTCTCCACCGCCACCGGCTTGCCGTCTTCGTAGCGCACCGAGACCTGGGTCTTGCCGTCGGGGCGCAGGAAGGCCAGCGTGCCGTTCTTGCGCACGTCGGTCAGGCGCTCGCTCAGGCGATGGGCCAGGTAGATGGGCATGGGCATGAGGGTGCTCGTCTCGTTGCAGGCGTAGCCGAACATCATGCCCTGGTCGCCAGCGCCCACGGACTCGTAGGGGTCGGCCGCCTCGGCGGCGCCGGTCTGCACCTCGAAGGACTCGTCGACGCCCTGGGCGATGTCGGGCGACTGCTCATGGATGGAGCTCATGACGGCGCAGGTGTTGCCGTCGAAGCCGTACTTGGCGCGGTCGTAGCCGATGCCGGTCACCACGTCGCGCACGATCTGCTGCACGTCCACGTAGGCCTGAGTGCGAATCTCGCCGGTGACGAACACGGTGCCCGTGGTGGTGAGCGTCTCG
>CANOCK010000118.1 GCA_947564525.1 uncultured bacterium
CCGTCGGACCGGCGGCCGCTCCGGGGAGAGCGCGCCTGCCGCGCCGGCTGCAACCTGGCCGCCGCCGCCCTCGTGGCCATGGGGGCCGCGGGCCTCTACGCCCAGGCCGACATCGCCGCTGAGGCCGAATGCACGGTGGACGCCTGGGATGTGCGGGGCTCCTACGTGCGCCAGGGCACGGCGCTGTGCTTCCTCGAACGGCTGCAGGAGGTCACGCCAGCGCCGCCTGCCGGCTACTCCCGCGACCAGGCCGCCACCCTGCGGGCCGAGGGCGCCCAGGCGGCCTGGGCCGCCGAGCCCGGCACCGCCGCCGTCGCGCTGGCCGGCTCCGACGAGGCGCCGGTGCGGCCCCACGTCATCGCCATCATGAACGAGACCTTCTCCGACCTGTCGGCCTACCCGGGCCTGGAGGGCTCCAGCGCCGAGCCCTCGCTGGTGAACGCCCTGTCCCGCAGCGACGCCATCGGCGGCTCGGCGGTGGTGTCGGCCCTGGGCGGCGGCACGTGCAACAGCGAGTTCGAGTTCCTGACCGGCGCCTCCCTGGGCAACATGGGCGGCGGCGTGTACCCCTACGTGCTCTACAGCTTCGACGGCGCCGGCAGCCTGCCGAGGGCCTTCTCCGAGCTCGGCTACCGCACCCGAGCCATCCACCCCGCCGAGGGCTCCAACTGGCGGCGCAACGCGGTCTACGGCCAGCTGGGCTTCGACACCTTCGACGACATAGAGACGTTCAAGGCCCAGCCCGGCTACGAGGAGGGGCTGTTCCGCAACCTGGTGAGCGACCGCACCACCTACGACCTGGCCCTGGCCATGCTCGACGAGGCCGAGGGACCGCAATTCGTCTTCGACGTGACCATCCAGAACCACGGCGGCTACGACCCGCCCCTCGTGCCCGCCGACCAGCAGGTGGCCCTCGGCCGGGGCGACCTGGGCGGCGCCGAGCTGGACGAGTTCGCCAGCTGCATCGCCGCTAGCGAGCGCGACCTTGCCTACCTGCTGGGACGGCTCGAGCAGCGCGACGACCCGGTGGTGGTGTGCTTCTTCGGCGACCACCAGCCCGGCTTCGCCAACGACCTGTTCGAGCGCGCCTACGGCACGTCAGTGGAGGGGGTGCCGCTGGAGCAGGTGCAGGAGCGCTTCCGCACGCCCTATCTCATCTGGGGCAACGCCGCTGCGCGCAGCCTCGGGCTCGCCAGCCCCGACGCCGTGGCTGGGGGCACCACCAGCCTGAACTACCTGGGAGCGGCCCTGCTGGAGGCCTGCGGGCTGCCCGTCGACGAGCACTTCGGGTTCCTGCAGGCCCTGCGCGGCCTGGTACCCGCCATCAACATGAACGGCTACCTGGCCCCCGACGGCCAGTGGCGCTGGTTCGACCAGGACGGCGGCGTGGGCGAGGCGCTGAGGGCCTATGCCATCGTGCAGCACGACAGCCTGTTCGGCGGCGCGAGCTAGGGCCAGGGCGCCCGAAGGCTGCCTGGAAGGGCCGACCGAGGAGCCCCTTCCTGGCCCTTCCTGCAGGCTCATGGCCCGAGAGCCCATTCTCCAGGGCCTCCCTAGAGGCCCGGCAGCTCCCCTAGAGGTTGTCGCGCACCCACTCGATGTTGCCGGAGATGGTGGCCACCAGCTCCTCGGTGCTGGCGAAGGCGCGCTGGGGACGCAGCCACTCCACGAAGTCCAGCACCAGGGGCCTGCCGTAGAGGTCCCCCTCGAAGCCCAGCAGGTGGGCCTCGATGTTGTCCTTGGCCTGGCCCTCGAAGGTGCGCGGCACCCCTACGTTGATGGCGGCCTTGTAGCGCTGGCCGCCCACCAGCGCGTAGCCGGCGTACACCCCGTCGCCCACAGCTCGAAGCTCGTCGGGCACCTGGAGGTTGGCGGTGCGGATGCCGAAGCCGGCCCCCTCCCCGCGCCCGTGGGCCACGGTGGCCGCCAGGGAGTAGGGGCGCCCGAGCAGCGCCGCAGCTTCGGCCACGTCCCCCGCGGCCAGGGCCGCGCGGATGCGAGTGGAGGTGATGGGCTGGCCGCCTTGCTCCTCCAGCTCGTAGGCGTAGACGGCCGTGCCGGCCTTGTCGGCCCACATGCGCAGGTCCGCCACGGTGCCCCGCGCGCCATGGCCGAAGCGGAAGTCGTGCCCCACGTGCATCGACCCGAGGCGCACGTTGCCGAAGGTGCGCTCGAGGAAGGACTGGGGGTCCAGCCGGCTCAGCCGCTCCGTGAAGGGCAGCACCACCACGGCGTCGGCGCCGCTGGCCGCCAGGGCCTCGATGCGCGCCTCGTTGGCCATGAGCTTGCGGAAGCCCGGCGCGAAGGCCTCGTCGGGGTCGACGTCGAAGGTCATGACGACCGCCGACGCCCCTTCGGCCCGCGCCGTGGCCACCATGCCCTCGATGATGGCCCGATGCCCGCGATGGACGCCGTCGAACACGCCGAAGGCGCAGGCGGCGTCCTCGAACAGCGCCGGGTCGAAGCCAGGGCCGATCCTATGCACCTGCGCCACGGCTGATGCCTCCTTGGAACACGCAGCACGGCTTGAAGCGGGCCGCCTGCTGGTCGAGCTCGTAGAGCGCCAGGAGCCGGTTGCGGGCTATGAGCGCCACGCGCTCCCCCGCCTCCGGCGCCGTCGGGCTGTCCATGACCCCCGAGGTGCAGGCGCACAGCTCCGCCAGAGCGCTGCGCCGGCTGCGCTCGCAGAGGGCCAGGGCATCGGCGGGCAGCGGAGCCCCGTTGGAGACCGCCCGCTCCGCCGCCTCGTCGAGGTAGGCGAAGCGCAGCCCCAGCAGGCGCACCGGGTCCAGGGCCGCTCGGGCGCCCAGGCCCTCCAGCGCCTCCAGGCTGACGCAGTCGGCCAGCTCCAAGGCGCCCGAGGCGGTGCGCACCAAGGCGTCCACGTGGGCCGGGCAGCCCAGGTCTCGCCCCATGTCGCGGGCCAGGGCGCGTATGTAGGTGCCCTTGGACACATGGAAGGCCGCCGACCAGCGCAGGCCGCCGCCGGGCCCCTCCTCGTCGATGGAGAGCAGCTTCGCGCCGTAGACCTCGATGTCCCGCGGCTCGATGGCTATGACGTTGCCGCGCCGCGCCTCGTCGCAGGCCTTCCGGCCATTCACCTTGATGGCGGAGTACACCGGCGGCAGCTGGCGCGAGGGGCCCACCAGGCCGGCCACGAAGCGGGCGGCGAAGGCCTCGTCGTAGAGGCGCGCAGGCACCTCGCCAGTGCGGATGACCTCGCCCTCGGCGTCGTCGGTGTCGGTGGCGGCGCCGAAGGCCACGGCCACCTCGTAGCGCTTGTCCTCGGCGGTGAGGTAGGGCGACAGGCGCGTGGCGCTGCCCACGCACACCGGCAGCACGCCGGAGGCTAGGGGGTCCAAGGTGCCCGTGTGCCCCACGCGCCTCTCGCCGAGAGCGCGGCGCACCCGGCCCACCACGTCATGGGAGGTCATGCCGCTCGGCTTCGCCATGCCGAGCACCAGGCTGAGCCCGGACTCACCGCGCTTCATGGGACTGCCCTTCCCTTCAGCCTCAGGCGCTCGGCGCTTCCAGCAGCTGCTCCAGGCGGCTGCGCAGGGCCGAGCGGGCCTCGTCCAGGGTGCCCTCGAAGGTGAAGCCCGCTGCGGCACGATGGCCGCCGCCTCCGAGCTCGCGGGCGATGGCGGCCACGTCGGTGCCATCCTTGGCGCGCAGGCTGCCGCGCACGATGCCCTCCCCCTCCCGCAGCATGCAGGCCACCCGCACGCCGGCGATGTTGCGCAGGGCGTCCACCAGGGGCTCGGCATCCGCCTTCTGGGCCCGGCAGGCCTCCTTGTCCGCCCAGGTGATCCAGGAGAGCGCCCCGGCGCCCCCGCAGAGGAGCTCCATGCGGCCCAGGGCCGCCGCCTCGAGCCGCACCGAGGCCAGGCTGCGCTGCTGGTACACCTCGCGCGACACCAGGGCCGGGTCGGCCCCGGCGCGCACCATCTCCGCTGCGGCGGAGAAGGCCACGGCGTCGGCGTTCTGGTACTGGAAGCGGCCGGTGTCGGTCGCGAGCCCCGTGTAGGCGCACAGGGCCACGTCGGCGCTGCGCTCGATGGGCAGCAGCCCCGCCAGCTCCCACACCAGGGTCGTGGTGGAGGGGGCCTCCGGGTCGGTGAAGCTCAGGTCCGCCATGCGGGAGTCCACCGCATGGTGGTCGATGGTAACGGTGAGCGGCGCGCGGCCATGGACCGCGGCCGCGTCGGCCAAGCGCTCGGTGGTGGGCACGTCCACGGCCACGAACACGTCGAAGGCGCCATCGAAGGCGCTGGCGGGCATCAGCCCCTCGAACCCCGGAAGGAAGGCGAAGCGCCCGTCCACGGGGTCGTCGGTGGCCACCAGGCAGCTCACCTGCTTGCCCGCCTGGCGCAGGGCGGCCGCCAGCGCCAGCTCGGAGCCGAGGCAGTCGCCGTCGGGGTTCAGGTGGCCGCACAGGCAGAACCGCTCGTGGGCCATGAGCTCCGCGGCGATGGCGGTCAGGGTCGTGTTGGTCTGGGGGGTGGCGGCCACGGGGTCAGCGCTCCCCGCCCCCGGCGCCGTCGGCCGCTGCGCCCTCCGCGCCCCGGGAGCGCTCCGCAGCCAGGGCGATGGCGATGGACTCGGCCTCGTCCACCGACGTGTCCAGCCGAAAGCGCAGCTCAGGGGCCACCCGCCAGGACAGCTTCTTGGCCATGAGCGAGCGGATGCGCCCCTTGGCCTGGGCGAAGGCCGCCTCGGCCTCGGCGTAGTCCTCGGGATCGGTGGTGTAGAAGACCGTGGCGACGCTGCGGTCGTAGCTCACCTCGCAGCCCGTGATGGTCACCAGCGCCAGGCGCGGGTCAGCTATGTCGAACAGCAGGATGCTCGCGATGACCTCGCGCGCCTGCTCGTTGACCTTGCGGTTGCCTTGCTTGGTCATTGGATTCTCCTCTCCAATGGTGCCGACGGTTTGCAAGGGGGTTCCCGGCGAGCACGAGAGCCTCGAAGGCTCCGAGGAGCTGAGCCGAGCGGCCTAGCTGCGCTGCGGGCGCAGCCCCTCGGGCCCTGAATGGCTCCCGTGCCGTAAGGGCTCCCCTTACTCGGTGCGCTCCACCTCTTTGACCACGTACCCCTCGATGGTGTCGCCCACCTTGATGTCCTGGAACTTCTCGATGCCGATGCCGCACTCGTAGCCCTGCTTCACCGACTTCACGTCGTCCTTGAAGCGGCGCAGCGAGTCGATGGCGCCCTCGAACACCACGGTGCCGTCGCGCACGATGCGCACCTTGTCGTCGCGGCTGATCTCGCCGTCCACGATGTAGCAGCCGGCGATGGTGCCCACCTTGGGCACCTTGAAGGTCTCGCGCACCTCGGCGATGCCAGTGTCCTCCTCGACGATGTCGGGCGACAGCAGGCCCACGCGCGCGGCGTTGATATCCTCGATGGCCTGGTAGATGACGCGGTACAGGC
>CANOCK010000119.1 GCA_947564525.1 uncultured bacterium
AGCGACCTCACGCTTATCAGGCGTGCGCTCTAACCAACTGAGCTACGGGCCCGAAGAAAAGTGCCTGATTAGGTTACACCGTAGCGCGACCCGGGTCAAGGGGGATCTCGCCCGTTCGGAAGGAATTCTCGCTGCCCTGCTCCTCGGCGACAGGAGGGCCTCCGGAGGGCCTCCGAGCAGCTGGCGCCAGCGCGGCGGGCCCGGGGCCGCCCTAGCTGGCCCCGGGCCCCATGCCGCCCCATGCGACCAGCAGGCCCTGGGCGATCTGTCACCATCTTGTCATCTGAAAAGGCGCTCGCCCGGTGCACGGTTTCTCAGCTCAGAGGTACAATGGGAGCATCGTTGCCACGAAGGGGAGGCCATGACGCTCCAGCAGCTGCGATACCTGATCGCCATCGCCGAGTACGGCTCCATCAACGCTGCGGCCAGCAACCTGTACGCCTCCCAGTCGAACCTCTCCACCGCCATCAAGGACCTTGAGCGCGAACTGGGCATATCCATCTTCATGCGCAGCAACCGCGGCGTCACCCTCACCAACGACGGGACGGAGCTCCTAGGCTACGCGCGCCAGGTAATCGAGCAGGCGGACATGCTGGAGGAGCGCTATGCTCCTGGCGAGCCCACCCATGCGCGCCTGGCCATCTCCACCCAGCACTACTACTTCAGCGTGCAGGCCTTCGTGGACACCGCCAGCGCCTTCGACGGCGAGGAGTACGACTTCATCCTGCGCGAGTGCGCTACCGGCGAGATCATCGACGACGTGCGCACCTTCCGCAGCGAGGCGGGCGTGCTCTACACCGACGGCTTCAACCGCCGCGTGCTGGCCAAGGCCTTCGCCGACGCGAACGTGGCGTACTTCCCGCTGTTCGACGCCACGCCCCACGTGTTCGTGAGCGAGAGCCACCCCCTGGCCGAGCGCGACCTGGTGACCGTGGAGGACCTGGAGCCCTACCCGCGCTACTCCTTCGAGCAGGGCACCACCAACTCGTTCTATTACGCTGAGGAGCCGCTGGCCTACTTGCCCCACCGCAAGAACATCCGCATCTCCGACCGCGGCACCCTCACCAACCTGCTGACCCATTACACCGGCTACACCATATCCACCGGCGTGCTCAGCCGTGAGATGCTGGCAGGCATCGCATCCATTCCCCTGGACGTGGACCAGGCCATGCAGGTGGGATACATCATGCACAACGAGCGCAAGCCGAGCACCCTGCTGCGAAGCTTCATCTCCAACCTGCGCAAGGTGGTGGAGGGCAACCCCATGGTCAGCCCCGCTGCCCGAGACGCGGAAGCCGACGAAGACCCGACCGACCGCTGAGGAGCCAGCGATGAGCACTTCCCTGCGCGCAGCCCCCGCCTTGGGCCGCAAGGCCGACAGCCCCCAAACCGACGAGAGCGGTCGCACGCTGCGCTTCACTCAGCGCTTCACTGCCGTGGTGTCCGTGCTCGTGCTGGTGCTGGCCGCCGTCTTCTTCGTGACCACCACCAGCAACCTGTTCCTGATCATGAACCAGGTCCAGACGGTGAAGGACGGCCCCTACCCGGTGTCGGTAGCAGCCGGGCGCATCGAGACGCTGCTCGTGCAGCTGCGCACCGCCACCTCGGCCCCCGAGTCGCTGAACGACCCCGACCGCGCCGCGCAGCTGAGCAACGTGTTCGACGAGATCAACGCCTTGGTGATGGACCGTATCGACTTCATCATCGCCAACTCCACAGCCGACGACCAGAAGGGCAACGCCCTGAAGGTGGCCTACGAGGACATGATGGGGCGGCAGCAGGTGCTGGTGTCCATGTGCGTCGACCCCTCCATCGGCGACGACGCCATCCAGGAGTACGTCGCCACCCGCATCGAGCCGCTCATCCGCGGCCTGCTGCTGGTGGACATCGACCTGCTAGAGGATTCCACGGCCACCGTCGATGACACCTACGCCACCGTGAGCCGGGCCA
Organism: uncultured bacterium; assembly: GCA_947564525.1. GTDB lineage: Bacteria > Actinomycetota > Coriobacteriia > Coriobacteriales > Eggerthellaceae > D16-63. The sequence goes on from CANOCK010000119.1 coordinate 1,951, forward strand.
TCCAAACGGTGATCACCGTGTCATCCATCCTGATGGGGGCAGTGCTGGCCTCGGTGATCATCTACATGACCGTGCTCAGCCACGCCTCGCGCCGCCAGCACGAGCTCCACGACGAGCTGGAGAGCGCCCTGATAGCCGCCCAAAGCGCCAACAACGCCAAGAGCGCCTTCCTCGCCAACATGTCCCATGACATACGCACCCCCATGAACGCCATCGTGGGGCTGGTCTCCATCGCCCAGACCCATGTGGACGATCCCGAGCGCACCAAGGAGTACCTGAACCGCATCACCGACTCGTCGAAGCACCTGCTCAGCCTCATCAACGACATCCTGGACATGTCCAAGATCGAGAGCGGGAAGTTCCAGCTGAACGCCACCCCCTTCGGCCTGGACGAGATCACCACCAAGTTCATCGACATCGCCTATCCGCAGATGCGCGCGAAGCACCTGCGCTTCGATGTGTCCATCTTCGACATCGCCCATGAGGCCCTGATCGGCGACACCCTGCGCCTGAGCCAGGTGCTGCTCAACCTGACGAGCAATGCGGTGAAGTACACGCCGGAGGGCGGCTCGGTGAAGGTGACCATCACCGAGTGCGACAGCCATCGAGCTGGCTTCGCCCAGCTGCGCTTCGAGGTGGAGGACAGCGGGGTAGGCATGAGCCCTGAGTTCGTGGACCACATCTTCGACGTGTTCGAGCGCGAGCGCAACGAGACCATCAACTTCATCCAGGGCACGGGCCTGGGCATGTCCATCGTGAAGAGCATCGTGGACATGATGGGCGGCACCATCGCCGTGGAGAGCACCGTGGACGTGGGCACGAAGATCACCGTGGAGGTGCCCCTGCGCATCGACGAGGCGGCCCACGACGACGCGCCGCCGGCTGTGGACGTCGACGGAGGGCTGAGGCTGCTGTTCGTGGACGACAACGAGAGCGTCCGCGACAACGTGGTCGTGGTCATGAAGCGCTGGAACATCGACGTGGACGTGGCCACCTCTGGCAGCGAGGCGGTGGCCCTGGCGCGAGCCGCCCATGAGGAGGGGCGCGACTACCGCGGCATCGTCATCGACTGGATCATGCCCGACCTGGACGGCATCGCCACTACGCGCTCCTTGGCCGACGCCCTCGGCGATGCGCTGCCGCCGGTGATCCTGGCCAGCTACGACACCACCGCCATCAAAGAGCAGGCCCGAGCCGCCGGGGTGAGCGGGTTCGTGTCCAAGCCGCTGTTCCGCTCCCGGCTGAAGCAGCTGGTCTTCGACTTATGCGCCTGCAAGGCCACTCCCGCCACGCCAAAGGCCGGCACCGACAAGCCCGTGAAGGGCCACGTGCTGCTCGTGGACGACAACGAGATCAACCGCGAGATCGCCCTGGAGCTGATGGAGCTGTTCGATGGCGTGACCACCGACTATGCCGTGGACGGCCAGGAGGCGGTGGAGATGGTCGACAACGCCCCGCCGGGCACCTTCGACCTGATATTCATGGATTGGCAGATGCCCCGCATGGACGGAATCACCGCCACCAAGACCATCATCGAGCATCAGCGCCAGCGCGGCGACGCGCCCATCCCCATCGTGGCAATGACGGCCAACGCCTTCAACGAGGACCGCCAGGTAGCCTTCGACGCGGGCATGGACGACTTCATGACGAAGCCCATCAGCGTGCGCGTGCTGCAGGACATGCTGCGGAAGTACCTGGGCTGAGCGGCGCCCGAATGGCTGGCGCTAGGTGCGACGCGGGCGGAAGGCCCGCAAGCGCGAGCAAGGCCCTGGGCGAGAGCAGCGTGCCCAGGGCCTGCTGATCAGATAGAGCAGCCAGCAGCCAGGCCGTGCAGGCCGTGCCCTGACTGCAAAGCACGCCTGGGTGAGCCAGGGCTCGCATGACTCTCGGCCAGCGCGCACGCGCTTCCTAGATGCTCTTCAGCACCTCCACGATGAAGTCGGCGTTGGCCAGCATCACGTCCTCGCTGACGTTGGCCATCACATCGTCCTTGCTGGCGGCATGGGCCGGCTTGTCGCCCTCCATGCCCGCGAAGTGCATGGCCTGGCAGCCCTGGCGCAGGGCCACGGCTGCCGCGCTGTCGCGCCACAGCATGCTGCCCTCGGCCACGTGCATGCCGAGCGCCGCCGAGGCCTTGCGCACGTAGCGGCCCATGCGGGAGGACGGCTTCACGGGAAAGTAGGTGCCCTCGTGGCCAATGGAGGTCAAGGTGCCGGCGCCCAGGGCCTCGATGTCGATGAATATGGCACCCTTCAGCTCGTCGCGATGGCTGGTGAGGAAGTCCTTGATACCGCCGTTGGCCGCCAGCTCGGCGCCCAGGGCCACGAACCACACCTCCACGCCGATGTCCGGCAGGCGGAAGTCGTGGACCGCCTGGACGTCGTCGAGGGGCTCCAGGGCCGGTGAGGTCGCACCGAGGCTCGCCGCCACCTCCGCGAAAGGCGACGCCTTCGGGTCGGCTGCCGGGGCCAGCGGCTCCTCCGGCTCCATCGAGTCGACGGGCACCTGGTCCTCGGGGACGCCGGCTGTCGTGTCGGCGAACAGCGCGTCCACCCCAGCGGCACGGCGCTTGCGGCGCTGGCGCGCAGGGCGCTCGCCCTCAGGATCGGCCTCGCCCACCTCTGGCTCGAAGAGGGCCTCCTCGTAATCGGCACCCGGCTCGTCGCCCTTGCCTCCGCGCTGGAGCTTGCCGCGCACCTTCTCCAAGGACTCACGGGAGAACACGCCACCCTGCCAAGAGCGCGGGCGGAACCCGGCGTCGGAGAAGGAGTCGTCCTCTTCCTCGAAGTCGTCGTAGTCGTCGTAGTCGTCGAACTCCGCGAAGCCGCCCTCGTCGCGGCTGCCCCACGGGCCCAGCTCCTCGCCCTTGGTCCGGGCGTCGTAGTCCTCGTCGATGTCGAGCCACTCCCGCGTGCTCGGCTCCGCGGCCGCGCGGGCCTTCTTGTCCTTCTTGCCGCGGCGGAACTTCCCGAACAGCCGCGCTGCGCGCCCCTCGGGCATCTCGACGTACTCGCCGCCGGTGTAGGCGCCAGTCTCGGTCAGCTGGCCGTCGTAGGAGGAGTCGTCGGCGTCCTCGATGATCTCCTCGTCGTCGAGCAGCTCGGCCGTGGCGCCGGTCACCGGCTGGAAGGCCGTGGTGGCGCCGATGGGCGCGAAGGCGTCGGTCTTCTCGGAGCCGAGGGCGTCGGCGGGCTTCTCCTCCTTGGCGAACAGGTCCAGGGAGGCCTTGATGGAGCCCGAGAGCGAAGGGAGCACCTGGCGCAGGGCGTTCTGGCGCGCCTTCTGCTCGGCGGAGGCCTCCTCCCTCTTGGCGGAGGCGCCGCCCACCAGCGGGATGGACTTGCGCAGGTTGTCGATGCGAGCCGCGGCCTCGGGAGAGGCGGCGGGGCGCTCCGCTGGGGCAGGCTCGGGCGCGGGGCCAGCCGTGGGCTGCTCAGCCGCAGGGCCCGCGCTCGGCGCGGGAGCCGGCTCG
>CANOCK010000120.1 GCA_947564525.1 uncultured bacterium
CGCACGTAGCGATTGCCCCATGGCGTGCAGCTTGGAACGTCCCAGCTGCACGCTCGGCGGGTGCCGCGCTCGGTTCCGTCCCGATCGCGCGCAGTGGTAGGGAGGAGGCGTGCGAGGCGGCTCGCGTCCCGTGGAGGCACGGCGCAGCGCGCGTCCCCCGCCCCCGCCCCTCGGCTGCCGCTCCCTCCCTCGGGGCCGTCGGAGGGGATGACGCTATCCCCGTCCTGCGTCATCCGTCTGGCCCCAATCCGCAGGGGCTGGCGGACGGGCTGCCGCGCGCAGCTCCGCAGCCGCCCTCGTGCCCGCGGCGCCAGCGATGCGGGCCGTCCGGCGAGGACTGTGCGGGCACGGCGCCCCGCTCGCCGGCACGCCCGGTCGGCGCGCCACCCTGGTCGAAAGCCGAGTTTTGCCCGCTTTGACATAAGGGGAGCGCGGATGGGAGGCCGAAAGGCCAAGTTTAGCGAGCTTTGACATGAGAAGTCGCGCCGGGAGGGCCTGCGATATGTCAAAGCTCGCCAAACTTGGCTTTCCGGGCCCTCGACCCCTTTGCCCCGGCTTGCTGGAGGCGGCCCTGTGCGCCCCCTTCGCTCGATCGAGCGAGCTTGGCGCTGCGCAGCTTGGGGCCGGCGGCTCCTGACCTGCTGGGTCGGCCAGGTCCCAAGTCCCCCGGCCGCCGCGCCAACGCCAGCCCACCTATCCGCCGCGCCAACGCCAGCCCTCCCGGCCGACGCGGCAGCGCCAGTTCCCCAGCCCGTTCCCCATCTCGAGGCGAGCGGCCCTCGGCTTCCCTTTCCCAACCCTTCCTTCGGCTCCGTGGCGCTGGCTGGGCGGCAGCGGTAGAATACGGGGCGGTTTCTGCCGTTGGCGGGGCCGTGGTGCGCCCCGGCGCGCCTTGCGCGGCCCGCTGCTGCTTATATATAGGTATGCGACTATATAGGCTTGCGACTCGAAGGGGGCGCCCTATGACCGACATCTGCACCACGCCCTTGGCCTTCCCCTCGGCGGATGGCGCCAGCACCGTTCGCGGGGTGCTGTGGCAGGCCTCCTTCGGCTCGGTGGCCGAGCAGCCGCGGGCCATCGTGCAGCTCATCCATGGCATGGCCGAGCACATCGGCCGTTACGAGGCCTTCGCCCGCTTCCTGGCGGAGCAAGGCTTCGCCGTGTGCGGCCACGACCACATCGGGCACGGGGACACGGCGGGCGCGCCGGAGCGCCTGGGGCTCATGCCGGCCAAGGATGGCGCGGGCGTGCTGGTGGCCGACGTCCAGGGCCTGCGGGAGCGCGTGGCGGCCCGGTTCCCGTCGGGCACGCCCTACTTCATGTTCGGCCATTCCATGGGCTCGCTCGTGCTGCGCTGCTACCTGCCGGTCCACGGCCAGGGCCTGGCTGGCGCCGTCATCTGCGGCACGGCCATGCCGCCGCGGCTGGTGTCGAAGGCGGGCAACCTGCTGGCACGGGCGGTGGTGGCCCTGTGCGGCGCCGACGCCAAGAGCGCGCTGCTGCACCGCCTGGCCGACGGGGCCTACTCCCATGCCATTCCCGATGCGCGCACGCCCTTCGACTGGCTCTCTCGCGACCCGGAGGTGGTGGACGCCTTCGCTGCCGACGAGCGCGCGGGCTTCATGTTCTCCGCCGGCGCCTACGCCGCCCTCACCGGGGCGGCGTACCGCGCGGCGGCCCCTGCCGCCTTCGAGGGCGTGCCCAAGGGGCTGCCAGTGCTGGTCATGGCCGGCGACCACGACCCGGTGGGCGATGACGGCCGGGCGCCGGAGCGTGTGGCGCGCCGGCTGGAGCAGGCGGGGGTGCGGGACGTCACCCTGGTGCTCTACCCGGGCATGCGCCACGAGGTGCTGAACGAGGTCGGCCGCGAGGAGGTCTGGGCCGACGTGCTCGCCTGGCTCGAGGCCCACGAGGGCTCGGGCAGGGAAGGGGAGGGCTCGGCCCTCGCTGCTCAGCCGGCGGCCCCCGCCGACCAGCTCGCGACCGCCCCCGCCCAGCCCAGCGCGGCGCCCGAAGGGGGCGAGCGCCCATGACGCTGACCGAGCGCTACGTCGTCGCCCTCGACCAGGGCACCACCTCCTCCCGCGCCATGCTGGTGGACCGCAGGGGCGCCATCGTCGGACGGGTGCTGCGGCCCTTTCCCCAGATCTACCCCGAGCCGGGCTGGGTCGAGCACGACCCGCACGACCTGCTGTCCTCTCAGCTGGGAGCCCTCACGGAGCTGCTGCTGTCCTGCAGCGTGGACGCCTCCCAGATCGACTCCATCGGCATCACCAACCAGCGCGAGACCACCCTGGTGTGGGACCGCGCCACCGGCGAGCCTCTGGCCAACGCCATCGTGTGGCAGTGCCGCCGCACCGCCCCCATGATCGAGCGCTTGCGCCAGGACCCGGAGGTGGTGCGCGCCATCACCGCCAAGACCGGCCTCGTGCCCGACCCCTACTTCTCGGCCAGCAAGATCGCCTGGGTCCTCGACGCGGTGCCCGGCGCTCGGGAGCGGGCCGAGCGCGGCGAGCTGGCCTTCGGCACCGTGGACAGCTGGCTCGTCTGGAAGCTCACCTACGGGGCGGTGCATGCCACCGACGTCACCAACGCCAGCCGCACCATGCTCTACGACATCCACTCCGGCTGCTGGGACCCGTGGCTGCTCGACCTGTTCGGCATCCCCGCCTCCATGATGCCCGAGGTGCGCCCCTCGGCCGGCTCCTTCGGCGTGACCGCCAACCCCGGCCTGGTCCAGGGCATACCCATCTGCGGCGTGGCCGGCGACCAGCAAGCGGCGCTGTTCGGCCAGGGCTGCTGGGCCCCGGGAGAAGCCAAGAACACCTATGGCACCGGCTGCTTCCTGCTCATGCATACCGGGGCCGAGGCTTGCGAGAGCCGCCACGGCCTGGTCACCACCATCGCCGCATCGCCCCCGGGCGCATCGGGGCTGGAGTACGCGCTGGAGGGCAGCGTGTTCATGGCTGGCGCCCTCATCCAGTGGCTCCGCGACGAGCTGGGCATCATCGCCGACGTGGCCGACACCGACGCCATCGCCCGCAGCGTGCCCGACACCGAGGGCGTCTACGTGGTGCCCGCCTTCACGGGGCTCGGGGCGCCCTGGTGGGACGCGGAGGCCCGCGGCGCCATCTACGGCCTCACCCGCGGGGCCGGCCGGGCGCAGCTGGTGCGCGCGGCCCTGGAGTCGCTGGCCTACCAGGTTCACGACCTGGTGGAGGCCATGGAGGAGGATGCGCGCATCAGCCTGAGCGCCCTCAACGTGGACGGCGGCGCCTCGGCCAACGGGTTCCTCATGCAGTTCCAGGCCGACATCCTGGCGCGCCCGCTGCGGCGCCCGGTGGACGCCGAGGCCACGGCGCTCGGGGCTGCCTACCTGGCGGGGCTCGCCTCGGGCTTCTGGCCCGACCTGGAGGCGGTGCGGGCCCTGCGCGGCCCTGAGGAGCGCTTCGACCCGAGCGGCAGCGAGCCATGGCGGCGCGCCCTGCTCGCTGGCTGGCGCGAGGCCGTGGCCCGTACCCGCACCGCCTAGCCCGCAAGCGCTACAATAGCGACGGGTCCCAAGGCAACCGAAAGGAGCGCTCCCATGCGCATCAGCATCGCCAGCGACCACGCCGGCTTCGACCAGAAGCAGCAGCTCGCAGCCTACCTGGCCGCCCAGGGCCACCAGGTGGTCGACCGCGGCCCCGCCTCCGACGACCGCGTCGACTACCCGGACTTCGCCGTGCTGGTGGCGCGCGACGTGGCCGATGGCGCAGCCGAGCGGGGCGTGCTCGTGTGCGGCACCGGCATCGGCATGGCCATCGCCGCCAACAAGGTGGCCGGGGTGCGCGCCGCCAACGTGCTGTCCCCGGAGTTCGCCGTCCTGGCCCGCGAGCACAACGACGCCAACGTGGCCACACTCTCGGCCCGCTTCGTGGCCCCGGCCGAGAACGAGGCCATCCTCGACGCGTTCCTGTCCACCCCCTTCGGCGAGGGGCGCCATGCCGGCCGCGTGGCCAAGGTGGACGCCCTGGACGCCAGGGCCTAGGGCCCGTCGAGGCCCCGCCGCAGCCACTTGGGAGAGGAGCGCCCATGCCCACCACCCCCACCACCGACCCGCGCCCGAGCTGGGACGAGTACTTCATGAAGCTCGCCAACGAGGTGGCCACCCGCACCACCTGCCTGCGACGGGCCGTGGGCGCCATCATCGTGAAGGACCGCCGCATCCTGGCCACGGGCTACAACGGCGTGCCCTCGGGCCTGCGCCACTGCGCCGAGACCGGGTGCCTGCGCCAGCAGCTGGGCATCCCGTCTGGCCAGCGCCACGAGATCTGCCGCGGCCTCCACGCCGAGCAGAACGCCATCATCCAGGCCGCCCGCTTCGGCACCGACATAGACGGCGCCTCCATCTACGTGAACACCCAGCCCTGCGTCGTGTGCGCCAAGATGCTCATCAACTCCGGGATCCAGGAGGTCATCTACCAGAACCCCTACCCCGACGAGCTGGCCATGTCCATGCTGGAGGAGGCGGGCATGCGCCTGCGCGTGTTCGAGCCGCAGCCGCCAGAATCCTCTTAAAAGACCCGCTCACCCTTTTTCCAACGGAGGGTGGTTGCCCGGCGGCCGGCCTCCGCTATCATAGCCGCGGTGCCTCGAAGTCGAGGCGCCAGCTATGTAACACGTCAGTAGGTGGAGGCAAGGTTTTCCGTGGCTGTCGCGATCGTGCTCGGCATCATCTCTGGGGCGGTAGGGTTCGCTCCTCTGGTGGCGGGCCTGCGATTGACGAAGCGCACGACGGCGACCAGCAGCTTCGGCCCCATGGCCATCCTGCTCATCGCCCTCGCGGTCAGCTTCGCCATCGTGCTGGCAGCGGCCATCGCCTTCGTGGCGTGGGACAAGCCGCACGGCTTCCCGTTCGTGCTCGCCGAGGTGATCACGCTGGCCAGCGTGGCCATCGCCTTCGGCGTCATCGACCGGCGCAAGCATGAGAAGAGGGATTAGAAGGGGATTTCCGTGGACGCATTTGCGCAGCTTGCAGAACACGCGAACGAGCTGAAGGAATCGTTCGACTCGACCATCGTCATCGGCACGTCCAGCTTCGGGCTGACCCAGTACATGTTCTGGATGATCATCTGCTGGATCATCACGCTGGCGGTCATCCTGGTGGTGTCCAAGAAGCTGACGCTCATCCCGACGAACAAGTTCGCCAACACCGTGGAGTACGGCTACCAGTTCGTCCGCAACGACATGGGCGAGAGCGTCATCGGCCAGGACTTCAAGCGCCACGTGCCGTTCCTCGCCACGCTGTTCTTCTTCATCCTGGTGTCCAACTTCGTGGGCATCATCCCCGGCTGCATGACCCCCACCGGCACCATCTCGGTCACGTGGGCGCTGGCCACCATCT
>CANOCK010000121.1 GCA_947564525.1 uncultured bacterium
GCGCTCCGTCTCCAGGATGAGGTCGGCCGTGCCGCCGAAGCTGACCATCCACTCCTTGAGGCCATCCGTGGCCTCCTCCAGCGTCGCGGCCGCCCTGGCTGTCTGGTCGAGGAAGCCCCTTCCCGTCGCGATGCTCTCGTCGAGCGAGCGGACGGCCCCGGCAAGGGTGCCCTTGGCCGCATCCGCCTCGGTAGCCAGGTCGTCTATCGCCTGGTTGAGCTTTCCGATGTCTGCTCTCTCCTGCATTGCCTCTCATCCTTCCCTTAGGGCGGCGAGCCTGCCGATGGCGCTGGCGACCAGGTGCTCCAGCGTCGCGCAGTCGCCGAGGCGCTGGTAGGTCTCCTGGGCGCGCTCGGGGCACACCTGAACAACGGCGCGGCCGAAGGCCACGCGGGCCTCCTCTTCGGCCTCCTCGAGCACGTCCAGGGACCTCTCGAAGATGCGCGAGGCCCCTAGGCTGCCGCGCTCCTCGGCCGACCCCATGAGGAAGCGCAGGCAATCCTCCACGTAGCTCGCGCTGTGAACCCTCCCCAGCAGCGCCGCCATCATAGCCACCCACTCCAACCCGACATTGCCATGGAAGCTCTCTCGGTAATGGTCGCACATGGCGGACAGGCCCTTCACGTCATCGGGCGCGCGCAGCGCCCTCTTGCGCTCGCTCAGGTCCTCGGACCGGACGCTCTCGTAGAAGATGCCAGGCCAAAGACCCTCTTCCTGCTCGGAGCGGACGATGGCGTCCAGGGCGTCGTTGTCCGGCGCATCCAACTGGAAGAAGTCGTTTATGTAGGCGCGCAGCTCCTCTTCGGACATGCCGGACTCGCACAGCTCGAGCATGTTCCCGATGGCGGCCCTGCGGCCCCATACGATGTAGTCGTCAGCCCATTCCACCAAGGCACGCGCCAGCCCTTCGGCCCCTCCGCGCTGGTGCCAGATGTCGGCGTACTTTGCCTGATCGGGAGTCGGATGCTCGAACGAGAAGGCGACGCCGTAGCGACCGATGTGCTCCTCGATGCTCCTGCGCATCTCCTCCTCCGTGGCGTCAGCGGCCAGCAGGACGTCGTAGATGCGATGCTCCTCGTCAACATAGTCGACTGTCCAGTCCTTGACGACGCCCATCACCGCGAGCTTGTAGATGGCCTTCTCGGTCCTGCCGTCGTCCTTGCCGTCCTCATCATGCAGGAACTCGCCCTTGATGGAGGCGCGGTCGCCCTTGCACTGCTTGCGCAGCTCCTCCAGCACGGCCACGATTCCCTCGGTTTCCTCCTTGGCGCCGAGGTTGCTCCGGGTCCAGAGCCAGAGAAGGGTGTTCAGGTCGCCTTCAACCTCGGGCTGCAGGCGGTGGATCTCCTCGACGCTCGTCTCCCGCGAGAACAAGCGACGGACCCGCTCCTCGTTCGGGTCTGGCACGTAGAGGATGTAGCAGTCGGATTCGTTGTCGTCCTTGTCTCGGCCTGCGCGCCCTGCCTCCTGGTAGAAGCTCTCGATCGACCAGGGAAGGTTCACGTGAATGGTGTAGCGGACGTTTCTCTTGTTGACCCCCATGCCGAAGGACTTGGTGGCCACCATCACCGTGAACTCGTTGGCCAGGAAGCGCTCCTGGATCGAGGCGCGCTCCTCCCCTCGGCCGCTATGGTAGGTGTCGGCCCTCACCCCATGCTTGGCGAGGAACTGGCGGACGCTCTCGCAGCCGGCGTTGCTGTGCTTGTTCCTAGTCGTCTTGGTGTTCGAGAACACGATGCCGCAGGCAGATTCGTCGCAGCAGGGCGCGAAGACCGAGGGCTTGCCGACGCCGCGCCCATGCTTCTCTTCCACGTCGATGAGGATGCGATGCAAATCCTCCAGGCGCCGGGCGTTCGTGGTCCTGCGTATGTGGTAGTGCAGCTCGGGTCGGTCGAGCCGGCTCACGGTCTGCACGTTGGCCTTGTCCACCCCGAGCGCCGCCCTCAGGTCGTCGAACACGTTGCGCGACGCTGTGGCCGTCAGGCCCAGCAGCTTCGCCTCCGGGCAGAAGTCGCGTATGGTCGAGGGCAGCCTGAGGTAGGACACGCGGAAGTCATGGCCCCATTCGGAGAGGCAGTGGACCTCGTCGATGACCGCGTAGCCGAAGGAGTGGTCACGGCTGACCTCGGAGAGCCGTTCGCGGAACCCCTGCATCTGGAAGCGCTCGGGCGAAACCCAGACGAGGAAGTGCCATCCCGAGCCGAAGGCCTCGCCAACGCGCGCCTTCTCCTTGCCCTCCATGGTGCTGTCGATGCGGGCGGTGCGGGTGACGCCGAACCCGTCCAGATTCTTCTTCTGGTCCTGGATGAGGGAGATGATCGGGCACACGACGAAGCTGACGCAGGGCTGCAGCAGACAGGCCATCTGATAGCAGAGCGACTTGCCCGACCCAGTCGGCAGGATGCCGAGGGTGTCTTCGCGCGCCAGGGCCTTCTTCACGATGCCCGCCTGGCCATCGTTGAAGCTATCGTAGCCGAACAGGTAGCCAAGGAAGAAGCCGAGCGCCTCGTCGACCAAGGATGCGCAGCCCACGTCGGTGGTCTTGTAGGTGACTGGGGGCGCCGTGGCGAGCTTGAAGCGGTCTCGGTCCTCCAGGTAGTCGTTTCGGATGTAGACGACATCCGGCTTCATGTGGCGCGTCTCGCGCTCCGACCACATGCGGGTGAGCGACAGGTCGATCGTCATCCCCTCTGCTCCGCCATCCATCACAAGGCGCGGCACGGGAACATCTCGGCCCAGAAGGCGATAGAGGCTCTTCAGGACGAGGCAGAGGTCGTCATAGGCCGCCGCCAGCACTCCCGGGGCCTCATCGGGGAGGATGTCGCTCACGAGGCGGACGTTCACCGCCTCGGCGCAGAAGTCGAGCCTGCCCTGCTTGAATGCCTCGACGAGAGCCACCTGGGCGCGCATGGCCATCTCCAAGCGCACGAAGGTCGCCATCCCCTTCTCGTGGCGGACGCGATGCCAGGGCACCGGCGCCACGTCGTCCTCCAAGAGCTTCGCAAGGGAGCCGATTGCCTGGACGAGCTCCTCGGAGGCCTCTTTCACCGCCTTCGCCGATACCCGGAAGGTGGTCACCCCCTTGGTCTTGAGGTAGGCATCGCGCCTCTCGTCGCGCATCTGCTGCCGCCCCTCACCATGCTGGGCGCCGTCCACCTCGATGACAGCCCGCGCCCGAGGGCAATAGAAGTCCACCCTCTGGCCCCTGAAATCCCTGGCGCAGCCCTCGACGACCTCCTCCATCGGCGCCTCGGGGAGGATGAGGTCCGCGATGTAGCGCCTGTCGTCGGGCAGAAGCGAGGGGAGCAGCTGGGTGTAGAGCAGGTAGGCGGGGTTGTCCCAAGGGTCTTCCGATCCCTCGATGGTGGTCGACCAGTCCGGAGCCTCCGCGCCAAGGGAGAGCCTCGCGCCCCCATCGAAGCCCTCGGGCAACGTTCCCAGCTGCTCTTGCAGGAGCCTGGAGGGAGGCGTCGGGGTACCGCGTTGGATGAGGTTCTCGGCGACGCACAGCAGCTGGAACAGCTCGTCCTCGCAGCGCTCATCCTCGCCCTCGGACATCAGCACGAAGTTGCTCAGCTCTGACGCGTATGATGCAGAGAAGTAGCGCATCGCACCCTTGCCCTCATCGCCGGACCCGACACCGTCGCCATGGGCTGCGCTCCTCGCCGCAGCCCATGGTGCAGGGCCAGGCTCCATCATTCAGATGCCGGCCCTCTCATCAAGCTCCAGTATATATCAGCAAGGCCCGCCGCAAGGGCAGCCTTCCTCGAGAAGGCGATGCGCCGCGAGGACGCCCTGGCCATCACCCCCACCATCGCCAAGGATGTCTTCTTCCTCGCAGGGGCGTCCCTCAAGAACGCGCTGCGCGCTGGCGGGGTCACGGTGACGGAGAGGCGGGCAGCGACGGCTAACGAGGCTGCCTGGTCGCGCCTGCGCGCCATGCAGTCCCAGAGCGTCATGGTCGGCGTGGGGTTCGGCGAGCACCTGGAGGCCCTCGCCCTGCGCGACCAGCACGGCGACTACGAGGACGACCTCCTGCTCGCCATCGCCAAGAGCGATGCCATCGACTACCTGGTCACCAACGACAAGGGCCTCCTGTCCAGCAAGGCAGCGCCGACGATATCCCCTCAGGAGTACCTCAGCGCTCTCTGACGGCCTAGTAGTCCCTCGCCCCGGGGCTCGCCATCCAGGCGGCCTCGAACTCGCCGTAGGCGCCGGCCAGCACCGCCTCGCGGGCGCGCCGCGCCAGCTCCAGCAGGAAGTGCAGGTTGTGGATGGACAGCAGCACGCCGCCGGTCATCTCGTTCTGCTTCACCAGGTGGCGGATGTAGGCGCGGCTGAACTGCCGGCACGTGGGGCAGCTGCATTGGGGGTCCAGCGGGCCGAAGTCGCGCGCGTACTGGGCGTTGCGCATGTTCATGCGCCCCGTGCTGCTGAACGCGGTGCCCATGCGCGCAGTGCGGGTGGGCAGCACGCAGTCGAACATGTCCACGCCCTGGCCGATGGCCCGCACGATGGTGGTGGGGTTGCCCACTCCCATCAGGTAGCGCGGCCGGTCCTCGGGGCAGGCGCGGGCCACCTCGCCCAGGGTCTCGAACATGACCTCGTGGCTCTCGCCCACCGAGTACCCGCCTATGCCGAACCCGCCGAAGTGCCGCCCGCCGGCCGCCAGGCTGGCGTCCTCGATGGCGCGCAGCCGCCGCACGCTCTCCAGCCGCAGGTCCAGGTGCATGCCGCCCTGCACGATGCCGAACAGCGTCTGGTCGGGGCGCTGGTGCGCCGCCAGGCAGCGCTCAGCCCAGGCGCTCGAGTAGTCCACGGCCTTGGCCACGAACGAGCGCTCGGCCGGGTACGGCGCGCACTGGTCCAGCTGCATGGCGATGTCGGCGCCGATGAGCTCCTGGATGCGCATGTTCTCCTCGGGCGTCCAGCGCACCTTCGCCCCGTCGTAGATGCTCTGGAACGTCACGCCATCGTCGTCGAGCCTCACGGTGTCGGCCAGGCTGAACACCTGGAAGCCGCCCGAGTCGGTGAGCATGGGCCCGTCGTAGCCCGAGAAGGCGTGGACGCCGCCCGCCTCGGCCACCACGTCGGCGCCCGGGCGCATGGCCAGGTGGTAGGTGTTCGCCAGCACCACCTGGGCCCCCAGCTCGTGCAGCTGCTCTGGCAGCACCCCCTTCACCGTGGCGCTCGTGCCCACGGGCATGAACATGGGCGTGCGGAAGGTGCCGTGCACCGTCTCGTAGGACAGGGCGCGGGCATGGCCGCTTCGGGCCTCGCAGGTGCAGTCGAACAGCGCCATGGCCCTACCCCTCCGCGCCCGCGGCGGGGCCGGCACCGTCGCTCGCGCCCGCAGCGGCGCCGGTGCCA
>CANOCK010000122.1 GCA_947564525.1 uncultured bacterium
ACACCGGCATCTTCCTGTCCACCCTGAAGGCCCACGCCTTCTGGGCGACCCCGGCGCTGCCAGTGCTGTTCACCGTGTCCGCCCTGTCCACGGCCTGCGCGGCCATCACGCTGTCGGTGGGCTGGTGGCCTGCTGAGCTGTCGCTCAACACCCTGATCGCCGCCGAGGCGGTCCACAGCCTGCTGCACATGCTGGACGTGGTGCTGGTCGTGGTGGAGCTCGTCGTCATCCTGGTCATGGTGCTGTCCTTCCTGGGCGCTGGCAACAAGACCGCCAACAAGGTGGCGCACAAGTGGGTCACGGGCAAATGGGCCCCGCTGTTCTGGGGCGGCATGATTGCCTGCGGCCTGCTGCTGCCCGAGATCATGTACATCGCCGCTCCGGGCTCCGTCGCCTCGGCTGCCATCGCCCCGGTGCTGGTGCTGTGCGGCGGCCTGCTGCTCCGCTTCATGGTGGTGTTCAGCGACGAGCGCGCCCCGCTGCCGGGCGAGGAGGCCTACTACAGCAAGCTTCCCGACGCCGACGCCGAGTTCATCCACAAGTGGACCTACGGCGAGAACATCTACTAGCCGCAACGGCCCCTGCTGCTGCGGGGGTCTGCTGAGCTGCTGCTGCGGCCCCGCTCGGGCGCCTTGGGGCGCTTGAGGGCGCGGGCCGCCCGACGGCTCGACGCACCGTCCGGGGCGCCGCGAGGGGCTTCGGGCGGTGCGAACCTGCGACGAGAAGAGAGACCCGGTTTCCATGAGCCGGGTCTGCTCTCGTTTATGGGCGGGCTGCGGGGCCGGGCGGCCCTGGCGCCCACGGAGCGGGCGGGCCATAGGGCCGAGCCGCCCCGGCGCCCACGGAAGCGACCGAGAGGGAAGGGAGGCCGAGCGCCATGGCAGGATGCGCCTTCGAGGATGCGCTCACCGGCGCGACCATCGCCTTCGACCGGGAGACCGGCGGGGTAGGGGTGGAGGAGGCCGATACGGGCCCGGTGCCCTGCAGGAGCCTGTTCTTCCCCGGCTGCTCCATGATCACCTACGCGCTTCCCCTGGTGGAGGCGGTCCACGCCACGCTGCGCGAAGCGGGGGAGGTCGATGGGGCCAGCCTGCTGTGCTGCGGGAAGATCCTGGAGTACGAGCCCCACGGCAAGGAGCTGCGGGCGTCCTTCGAGGGCGACCTGGTGGGGCTCGTGGCCGCCACGGGAACCGAGCGCATCGTGGCGGCCTGCCCGAACTGCGTGCGCGCCCTGCGGGAGGCCCTGGAGCGCGACGAGCGCACGGCGGGCGTGGTGGTGGAGCCGCTGCCGGCGGTGCTGGCCGGGCTCGGCTACCGCATCGACCGGGACGCGGCGGCTCGCCTGGTGAAGGGGGACCCGACGGCGCCGCTCGCGCTGTGCCCCCACGACTCCTGCCCCGACCGCGCCACCGGCGAGTTCGCCGAGGGGCTGCGCGCGCTGCTGCCCGAGGGCGCATGGCGCGAGGGGGAGCACCATCACCGCGCGTCGCTCTGCTGCGGCTCGAAGCTGCGCGCCGCCGGCAAGTTCGAGGCGGCGGACGAGCTGGCCTGCCGCAACGGCGAGGAGGCCCTGGCCGTCAAGGCCGACGCCATCGTGACCGCGTGCTTGTCCTGCGCCTTCCAGCTGAACATGGCCCAGCCCTGCGTGCAGGCCGTCCACTACCTGGAGCTGCTCTACCAGTGGCGGGTCGATTGGACGGACATGGCCTCCTGGGTCAAGTTCCGCTTCCTGACCCCCGGGGCCCTGGCCAAGATGGAGCGGGAGGAGAGCGCCCGCACGTTCCTGGGCCTGGGCGCGCCGACCCTCTCCGACGAGGTGCTGGCCGCCGAGGGGCGCACGGCGCCGCTCCAGGATGTCATGGCCGCCTCGGACGTGGCGCTGTCCAACGCCGACGTGCGCGCCATCGCCGAGTAGCCGACCGAAGGGAAGGGGGCGCTGACGCCCATGACCACCGAGCTCAAGCCCACCAACTGCCATTTCTGCGGCTACTGCTGCGCCCTCACCGCCACGGTGGAGGACGGGCGCGTGGTGGCCCTGGAGCCCGACCCGACGCGCTATCCCTACGACCCGCAAGTCATGGCCGGGTGCCGCCGTTGGCCCATGAACCTCGACGTGCTGGACGGCCCCGACCGCGTGAACCATCCGCTCAAGCGGGTGGGGGAGCGCGGCAGCGGCCAGTGGGAGCGCGTGGGGTGGGACGAGGCCCTGGATGAGATCGCCCGTCGCCTGGAGGCGCTGCGCGCCGAGCATGGGCCGGGCACCCTGGCCTCCATGATCGGCGGCCCGCACACCTCGTTCTGGCCGCTGCACCGGCTCATGACGCTGTTCGGCTCGCCCAACAACATGGGCATCGGCCAGATCTGCTGGAACCCGCGCATTTGGATGGACGTGCTCACCTTCGGCTGGACCGTGGAGGCCGACATCACCGACGAGACCGGCTGCGTGCTCGTCTGGGGCACGAACCCGGCCGAGTCGGACAACTCGGCGTTCTGGCGGGCCCTGCTGGCCCTGGGCAAGTCCGACGTGCCGCTGGTGGTCATCGACCCGCGGCTCACCCGCACGGCGCGCATCGCCGACCTCTGGCTGGCCCCGCGCCCCGGCACCGACTGCACCCTGGCCCTGGCCATGCTGCACGTGATCATCGAGGAGGGCCTGGTAGACAGGGCCTTCGTGGAGGAGTGGTGCCACGGCTTCGACGAGCTGGCGGCCCACGTGCGCCCCTTCACGCCCGAGCGCGCGGCCGAGGCGTGCGGCGTGCCGGCCGAGGACATCGCGAGGGCGGCGCGGCTGTTCGCGGGCGACCACCCGAGCGCGCTCGTGTCAGGCCGCGGCATCGACCAGGTGGGGGCCAGCGTGGCCCCCACCCATCGCGCCCTCTGCTGCCTGCGGGCCGTCACGGGCAACGTGGACGTGCCCGGCGCCTGCGTGCTGGCCGAGGGCAGCGACTTCACGCCCG
This sequence comes from uncultured bacterium, assembly GCA_947564525.1. Classification (GTDB taxonomy): domain Bacteria; phylum Actinomycetota; class Coriobacteriia; order Coriobacteriales; family Eggerthellaceae; genus D16-63. The sequence continues at coordinate 2,958 of CANOCK010000122.1, forward strand.
AGGCCGACCTGGAGCTCACCTTGGAGCACCTGGACGAGCTGTCGGAGCGGTGCCTGAACACCGCCTTCACGCCGCTGCAGAGCTACGAGGGGTACCGCCGCATCGAGGCGCTCACCGAGCCCTTCGGCCGCAAGCTGCCGGCGCGCTACCTCACCTCGGCCCACCCCGACCTGGTGCTGCGCGCCATGGAGATCGGCGAGCCCTACCCGGTGCGCGCGCTGATCGTCCAGGCCACCAACCCGCTGGTCACCTACGCCGACACCCATCGCGTGCTGCGGGCGCTCATGGGGCTCGACCTCATCGTGGTGCTGGAGTACCACCTGACGCCCACGGCCGCCATCGCGGACTTCGTGCTGCCGGCGGCCGGCGCCATCGAGCGGCCCATCTTCCAGGCCCACGGCGGCGTGGCCAACATGGCCTACGGCGGCCCGGCGGCCGTGGAGCCCTACCACGAGCGCCGGGGGGACTACGAGGTGCTCCGGGCCCTGGGCGAGCGCCTGGGCCAGGGCGCCCACTGGCCCGAGGCCACCTTCGAGGAGGCTATCGCCGCCACCCTGGAGCCCTGCGGCATGGGCTGGGATGCCTACTGCCAGCTGGGCCTGTGCTTCCAGCCGCCGGCCTACCGCAAGCACGAGCAGCCCGGCCCCGACGGGCGCCCCCGCGGGTTCGCCACGGCCACGGGCAAGGTGGAGCTGGCCAGCGAGGCCCTGGCGGCCCTGGGCGGCCCGCGCCTGCCCCTGCCCGGCGAGCCGCGGCGCCTCTGCACGCCGGAGTTCGTGGAGGAGCACGAGCGCGCGGGATGGACCCGCATCGCCATGAACACCGGCGGCCGCAAGCAGCCCTACAACGCCTCCATGTACCTGAACCACGAGCCCTTCCGCGAGCGGCATCCCTACCCCGAGGTGGAGATGAGCCCGGCTACGGCCGAGCGGCTGGGGCTTGCGCCGAGAGATTGTGTGCGTCTAGCCACTAATAGCGGCCAAGCGCGCTTCCGGGTTGCTACAATACCCATGCGCGACGACCTGGTGAACGTGGACTATGGCTGGTGGCACCCCGAGTGGGAGGCCGCCCTGCCCGATCTGGGCGGCATCTGGGAATCCAACGTGAACTGCCTCACCGCCTGCGACCTTGGGCCCACCGAGCCCATGATCGGCACCTGGTCCTACAACGCGCTCGACTGCATGATACGGAAGGACGAAGGCCCCCTCAGCTGGCAGCCCGGCTTCTCAGAGCCGCCGGAGGGCGCCTCGACGGAGAAGGAGTGACCTGTGGCAGAGAAGAAGCAAGCACTGCTGCTGTTCGGGAAGCCGCCCGTGCCGGGCATGGTGAAGACGCGCCTTACCACGGCGCACGGCGGGTTCCTCACCGAGGAGCAGGCCGCCGAGTTCTTCCGGCGCAGCCTCTACGACGTGGCCGAGGCCTCCATGCATGCCCTGATCGAGCTGCAGCGCGCCAACGACGCCCTGGTGGCGGAGGACCCCACGGCCGACAAGGTCACCTACGACTTCTTCGTGTCCACCACGCCGGCCGAGAGCGTCCAGCTGATGCGCGACACCTTCGACGCCATCGGCCCGTGGCCCATGGAGGTCCATTACCTCACCGACAAGGGCGCCACCTTCGACGACCACTTCGACGACGCCTTTCGCCAGATATTCGCGATGGGCTACGAGCATATCGTGTCCGTGGGGGCCGACGTGCCCACCATGCCCAAGTCCCACATCACCCAGGCGTTCCAGTGGCTCGACTACTACCAGGCCCAGGGGACGCCGGGCTTCGTGGTGGCGCCGTGCCAGGAGTGCGGCACCTCGCTGGTGGGCTTCAGCCACAACACCGGGCTGGACCACCAGGGCGTGTACTACAACCTCAACGGCAAGCCGGCCCTGGACGCCTACATGGAGAAGACCGAGGCCAAGGGCATCCCCGTGTCCTACTTCTCGCCGGTGGCCGACATCGACGAGAAGGTGGACCTGGCCCACGCCATCAGCTGCATGTACGCCATCGAGCAGGCGGCCAAGCATCAGAGTGAGCTGTTCGTGCCGCGCCGGGTGCTGGACTGGGTGAACGTCATGGGCATCCGCGTGTCCACGCCGCCCAACGACGAGCATGACCCGAGGCAGTACATCGATGAGTAGGCATCTGCATGACACAGGGGCCCTGTGCCCGACTTGCCTCAAGGAATACCCGGCGGAGGTGTTCGCCGACGAGGACGGCGTGGTGTGGATGAGCCGCACGTGCCCCGAGCACGGCCCGCTCACCACGCGCATGTGGCCCGATGCCGACCACTACGAATGGCTGCGCAGCGAGGCGTTCCCCAAGACGCGGCCAGCCAACCCCGAGCCGGTGCGCGACGCGTGCCCCTTCGGCTGCGGCACCTGCGCGC
>CANOCK010000123.1 GCA_947564525.1 uncultured bacterium
CCTCGCGAGCCGCACCCGAGCGCGCGGCCACCGTCGGCTGCCCCCCGCCCTCGCCCAGGGCGTCGGTCGGGCCATGGCCGGGCACATGGGAGAGCGCCTGCTCGCGCCGAGCGGCCTTGGCCGTAGCGGCCAGGTCCCGGCGGATGCGCAGGTACTCCCACACCAGCAGCACGAACAGCAGCACCATGATGATCAGATAGCTCAGCACCGCACCGGGCAGCCCGGTGAACATCACCAGCAGCACCGGCACGAACAGCGAGAACCCGAAGGTCACGCAGTAGAGCGTGGTCACGTCCCTCTGGCGCCGCATGACGGTGACCACCTGGTACAGGAAGTCGATGCCCGCGGTCACGCCGCCCGCCACCAGCATGATGTACATGAGCCCGCGCATGGGCTCGAAGTCGATGCCGTAGAGGAAGCTCAGGATGGGCACTCCCACCCAGGCCATGAACCCGAATACCACGGCGGTCAGCACCACGATCAGCGCCAGGATGCCCACCAGGATCAAATCGAACTGCCGCCGGCGCGAGTTGTCCTGCCACACCTCGGCCATGCGCACCAGCAGCGGCCGGTAGACCAGCTGCGACACGATGAGGATGGCCTGGGCCGGAAAGTACAGCGCATTGAAGTACAGCTGGTTGTCGTAGGACAGCATGGACTCCATGGCGAACTTGGGCATGGTGTCGATGAGGTTGAACAGGAACAACGCCAGGAACAGCGGGAACGTGTACTTGAACAGCTCCTTGACGCTGGCGAGGCTGGCTCGACGCGACTTCGGCGTCTCCAGCAGGGCCAGCGGGTAGGTGACCACCACGAAGGTGACCGCTGCCACGATGAACATGACGAAGCTGGCCAGCACTATGTTGTGGGACAGGAGCAGGGCCACGGCGAAGCCGACGAGGGCGCCGACCGACCGCAGCGTCTGGGACACGCCGGCCAGGTAGAGCTTGTCCACCTGCTGCAGGCGCCCCTCGTAGACATCGGCCAGGCCGTCCACCATCTTGTAGAGGAACACGCCCATGGATATGAGGAACATCTCCGAGTCGTAGCCGCGAAGCGCGCAGTACCCCACGCCGATCACCACCATGAGCACGCAGGTGATCACGCGGTTTATCTGGTAGTCGTTGAACGAATGGGCCTCGTCCACGTCGGAGACCTGGTAGGTGCGCACCCCGAAGTTCGCCACGAACATCAGGAGCGTCCCCACCACGAAGGCCATGGAGAACATGCCTGCCTGCTCCACGCCCACCAGCTGGGTGGCCACCATGGTCAGAATCGGGAACACCATGCCCCAGCTGCCCGCGCCGATGGAGTTCCAGACGAAGTCCCGCGAGGTCTTGTGGGAGGCGTATTCCTCCTCCTGCCCTGCCAGGCCGCCCTCGCGCACGGCCCCCATCACGCGGTCGAACCACTGGTTGACGATGCGCGTGAGCAGGTTCTGCCGATGGGGCGGCCGCTGCCGCAGGTTGCCCATGGGGCCGCCGGCGATGCCGCCGCTCAGGTCCGGCCGTTGCTGCAGGCGCGCGTGGACGTCCTGAGGGGTGGCGCGTGGCGCAGGCTGCGTCTCCGGGTCAGGTTGGCTATGGGAGGGGGTGCGGGGTCTTTTTCTGCGAAGGTCGGCCATAGGTTACAGGAAGCGATAGCTGATGGTTCGCCTCCCCCACTGGACGGCGCTCGAGTACCCGAGCTGCTTCCAGACGCCTGGCTGCAGGTCGAACATGGTCTCCGGCCAGGGATGGGCGCCGAAGCCGCCGCAGTCGTTGACCGTGGCCACGACGCTGCGGCCGTTGTAGGATATCTCGACCATGCGCCCGTAGTAGGAGCGGTAGTTGGGCATGGACATGCACACGGCGACCCCCATGGAGTCCCAGGTGCAAGGCGCACCGGTCGCCGTGAGCGCTCCGGTGGGGTTGTAGGCCGTGGCGCCGCCGGTCTGCCAGCCAGCCGTGGACGGGCCGCCGCCTCCGCCACCGTTGCCGCCGCTGCTCCCGCCGCCGGCGCTGTCGCCGCCCGAGGAGCCGCCGGAAGGGGCCGAGGGCTGCTCAGCGGGCGCGCCGCCTGCGGAGGAGCCGCCGGGCGACGTCGAGGGCGTGCCCGTGCTGGCGATGGCCTGGGCCTGGCTCTTGAGGGCCTGGGCCGCTTCGGCGTCCTGGAGCTTGGCCGTGGCCTCGGCCACCACCTTCTCCGCCTCGGCCTTCTTCTCCTCCAAATCGCCCATGGCGTCTTCCTGGGTGTCCTTCTGGGCACCGAGGAGCGACATGGTGGAGTCGTACTGCTGCTTGCGGGCGGTCTGCTCCGTCAGCTCGGCGGCCTGGTTGCGCGCGAGCAGGTTGAGGTAGTCCATGTTGCGGGTGAACTCCTGGAAGCTCGTCGCCCCTAGGAAGATGCCCACCATGGTATCGAAGGACCCCATGCGGTACTCGTAGTTGGCGATCTGCCCCAGGGAGTTGCGGCCGAGGGTCAGGGTTTCCTGGAGCTCCAGGGCCGAGTCGGCCGTCTCGTCTATCTGGCTCTGGAGGCGCTCGACGGTGGCGTTCAGCTCGTCGCACTCCTTCTGGATCTCCTCCAGCTTGGCCGTGGCCTCCTTGAGGACCGCCTGGGCATCGGACACCTCGTCAGCCTGGGCCTGGGAGACCGTCCCATCGAGCGGGAACACGAGGAAGGTGGAGAGGACGAGCAGCGCCGCCAGCACCAGGGCGGTGACCCTCCGTTGTACCCTCGCAATAGTCGTCACGGGCGACCTTTCTTCCTTGAGTCCGTTTGAGCTGCATTGAAAGCATGTGGGATGCCCGATGCCGCGTCCGCCTCGCCACGGTGCCAGAGCGCATCTTGAGCACGCGTGCAAAGTTGTCTTAATCATCCCCGAACCGGCGCTCGCAATCAAGGTTCAACCAGGAAAACCAGGGTGAATGCCGTCTCTTCACCACAATTTGTGCACATATGGAGGGCAGAGCCCACAGCATCTTGGGCCTGGGACAGCATTGCTGCTGCCGAACCGCCGCCTCAGGCGCCGTTGCCCGCCGCCGCCAGCAGCTCCCCGGCATGGGCGCGGGAGGCCTCGGTGACGGTGCCCGAGAGCATGCGCGCCACCTCGTCGACGCGGGCGGCGCCCTCCACGGCCCCGAGGCGCGTCTGGGGCACGGGGCCCTCCTCCTTGCGCACGACGTAGTGGGCGTCGGCGAACACCGCCACCTGGGCCAGATGAGTGACCACCAGCACCTGGTGGCTGCGGGCCAGGTCGGCCAGCACCTGGGCCAGGGCCTGGGCCGTTGCGCCGCCCACGCCGGCGTCCACCTCGTCGAACACCAGGGTCTGCACGCCGTCGTGCTCGCCGAGCACCACGTGGATGGCCAGCATCACGCGGCTCATCTCGCCACCCGAGGCGATGCGGCCCAGCGGTCGCGCCTGCATGCCCGCCCCCGGCCGGAACAGGAACTCCACCCGCGAGGGGCCACGGGGCCCCCACTCCTCGCGAGGGAGCAGCTCGCAGGCGCACTCCAGGGAGGCGCCCCCCATCTCGAGGCGCCCCATGCTGGCGCTCACCAGGCCCGCGAACGCCGGGGCCGCTTCCGCCCGAGCGCCGTGGAGCGCCTCGGCTGCCTCCCCTAGGGCTGCCTCGGCCGCCGCCAGGGCCCGCGCTGCCGCCGCCTCGCGCTCGTCGGCGTCGTCCACGGAGGCCACCAGCTCCGCCGCCTCCTCCCGTCGGGCCAGCACCTCCTCGATGCCCGGGCCATAGGAGCGCAGGAGCCCCTGGAGCGCGGCCACCTTCTGCTGGGCATCAGCCAGCTCGGCGCCGTCGAACTCCACGTCCTCGCGGTAGGCCGCCATCTCCCGCGCCACGTCCTCCAGCACATAGCTGGCCTCCTGGAGCGACTCGAGGTAGGGAGCGAGCGCCTGGTCGAAGCGAGCGCCCTCGGTCAGGGCCGCCGCAGCGGACCCCACGGCCTCCAGGGCGCCCCCCTCCCCCGACAAGCTCTCGCAGGCCCCATGGGCCGCCCGGGCCAGAGCCTCGGCGTTCTCGGTCTTGGCCAGGTAGGCCACCAGCTCGTCATAGTCGCGGGGGTCGGCCCCGGCGCCGTCGATGGCCCGCAGCGTGAAGCGGGCCTCCTCAAGGGCAGCCTCGCCGGCCTGGCGCAGCTCCCGCACACGCTCATGCTCGGCGCGGGCCCCTTCGGCCGCTCGGTAGGCCGCCTCGTAGGCCGCCAGCGGCGCCTCCACCGCCTCCGCGGCCCAGCCGTCCAGCAGCGCCCCGTGGCACGCCGGGCGCACGAGGGTCTGGTGCTCGTGCTGGCCGCAGAGGTCCACCGTCGGCCCCACCAGGGCCGCCAGCGCACCCACCGTCTCCATGGCGCCGTTGATGGCCACGCGGCTGCGGCCGTCGGCGGTCAGGCTGCGGCGCACCACCACCTCGTCCGCCCCGTCGCCGTCAGGTTCGGGCCCATCGCTCCCGGCTGCCGCGCCCTCGGCCTCGGCAGCCATCCCGGCCCCCTTGGCCGCCCCCGGTGCCCCGATGCCGTAGAAGCGCCCCTCGATTTGCGCGAGGCCGGTGCCCTCGCGCACCATGGCCTTGTCGGCCCGCTCTCCCATCAGCAGCTTGCAAGCCGACAGCAGCGCCGTCTTGCCCGCGCCGGTCTCGCCGGTGAGCACCGTCATGCCCGCTGCGGGCACCAGCGTCGCTTCCTCGATGAGCGCGACGTTGCGGACGTGGATCTCGTCGATCATCCTTGTTCCCTTCGCTTCCCGAACGGCTTCCGCAGGGTGCGCAGCGCGGCCTCGCTGGCCGCCCGGGGCCGCCCGAGGGACGCCCGAGCCTACGCGCGGCAACGCGCCCCGCGAGCCCTCAGCTCCTCCGCGCCGACCCGTAGGCCGCGTGCTTGCGGTTCCCGTAGGCGCTGCCCTTGCGCGCGCTCTTCCTCAGGCTCTTCAGCACGTCCTCCTCGCTCTCCCCCTCCACGCTGGCCCGCAGGCTCACCACCTGGTCGCGCAGGTGCGCCGCCTCCTCGAAGTCCATGTTCACGGACGCGGTGGCCATCTCCTCCTCCATGGAGGCGATGATCCGCAGCACCTCCTCGCGGGAGAGCTCCGCCAGCTCCTTGTTCACCGCCTCGGCGGTCACGCCCTCCACGTCCTCGGTGAGGTAGCCCATGATGTCGTTGATGGCCTTGCGGATGGTCTGGGGCTCGATGCCGTGCTCCTCGTTGTACGCCATCTGGATGGCCCGGCGGCGGCTCGTCTCGTCGATGGCCCGGCCCATGGAGTCGGTCACCTTGTCGGCATACATGATGACCTGGCCCGACACGTTGCGCGCGGCGCGGCCGATGGTCTGGATGA
>CANOCK010000124.1 GCA_947564525.1 uncultured bacterium
GGTACTCGCCCAGCTCCTCCAGGGCCGTGTACGACTCCAAGCCGATGATGGACTGATGCAGCACCACCTGGTTCAGCACGCTGCCCAGCTGGTAGCGGCCCTTGTTGCCCGGCACGTTCATCGCGCGCTCCACCGCCTCGGATATGGCGGTGCCCAGGCTGCCGGTGGAGTCGGGGTGCTCGGCCAGCATCTTGCGGCCGATCTCGGTGGTGTCGGAGGGCGACGGGGTCACGGTGGCGTTGAACGTCTGCATGATGGAGCGGCGGAAGGGCTTCTGCTCGTAGGAGCACTTCACCATGAACACGTCGAGCCCCACGCCGAAGTGGGCCGCCGCCTCGGAGAGCGCGGTGCCCCACTGGCCGGCGCCCGTCTCGGTGGTGATGCGGTCGAGGTCCTGGGCCTTGGCGTAGTAGGCCTGGGCCAGGGCCGAATTCAGCTTGTGGGAGCCGGAGGTGTTGTTGCCCTCGAACTTGTAGTAGATCTTGGCCGGGGTGCCCAGGGCGCGCTCGAGGTTGTACGCGCGGCAGAGCGGGCTCGGGCGGTAGACCTTGTACATCTCCAGCACCGGCTCGGGTATGTCGAACAGGGCCGTCTCGTCGTCGAGCTCCTGGGCCACCAGCTCGTCGCAGAACACCGGCGCGATGTCGGCGGCCTCGGCCACCTTGCCGTCAGGCAGGCGCATGGGCTCGGGAGGCTCGGGCATGTCGGCGCGCAGGTTGTACCACTGCGTGGGAATCTGGTCCTCGCGGAGGTACAGGCGGTACGGTGCGTTCTGGGTGGTCATGATGGCGTCCTTTCGTTCGATGGCCCGTCTTTCCTGCGCACGGCTCGTGCAGCGGCGCGACGCGCGCCCAGGCGACAAAAAAGCTCCCGGCGGTTACCGGGAGCTTCCTGTGTTCCTATGCGCGTGTGCGGTGAGCTTCGATAACCTACTTCCCTATTCCCTTGCGCCACCACCAAGCGTGCGCGACCGCCGCAGCCGGAGCCGCGAGCCTGTTGCGCTGTGCCTTGGTCATGGTCATGGGAGGCGAAGTCCTTTCGTCATCGAGCTTGGGCGGTACTATAGCACAGATCGCAGCCCCGTCAACCGGCGTTGCCGGATGGCGTCCGGATGGATGCTGCCGGATGCGCCGAGGCCGCGGATAGGCGGGCGGCCTCCACGCTCCGGACAGACCGGTGGCGCCCCGCCCCTACGAGCAGAGACGGGACATAACCCCTAGAGGGGTGGAGGCAGAGCGCCCGGGCGACCTGGTGGGTGGGGCGCTATGCTCGCACGGTCCTCGTCGGGTGGCTTGCAGCGCTGGCGCCGCGAGCCCAAATGCAGCTGCAGGACTGCGCACGGCGCCCCGCCCGCCAGCCCCTGCCACTTGGATCCCGACCGACTCGACAACCCAGGAACCGCTGGCTTTCGGGCGCTGTGGCATCGGACTCGCTCGACCAAGCAAGGGAGGTGGCAGCGCGCCGCCTCCTACGAGCCGGAGAGCAAGGGGGTCGAGGGCCCGGAAAGCCGAGTTTGGGGCGCTGCGACATAAGCCGGATGGCCCAAGGGGTCGAAAAGCCAAGTTTTGCGTGATTCGACATAGAAAAGCCGCGCGCCTTATGTCGAAGCTCGCCAAACTTGGCTTCCCAGCCCTCCATCCGCCGCTGCCTTATGCCGTATCGGGCAAAACTTGGCTTTTGCCCTCGGCGCACGACCGGCGCGAGCCGTGCCCCGCATGCCGCAAGGGGAGGCACGGGCGATGCGGGGCAGGGCCGACACCACACCCTCCGGCGACCCTGAGTGAGAGGGAGCCAGCCCGTCCCCGCGATGAGGCGAAGGGCCACTCCTAACGACTCACCGTGAGACGTTAGAAGCAGCCGGCCGTCTCCATGGCTCGATGAAGCAAGTCACAAGCGCTCATCCATGCGAGATGCCTCCGACACCAGCTACGCCGAAGAACCGTCTGAGGCGACGTCCACCGTGAACACAAGCCGTACCAGACCCTGGGGCACCGCGAAGCCCGACCCATCGCCTTGAGGGAGCAGCTCGACAATGTCGACCCCACCCCCGCCATCGGCCGGGTCGTCAAACAGGCGCCCTAGCGAAAGCCCATAGAGAAGCTCGAGTTCGCCCATCTGCCCCATCGTCCCATCCTCCTTGCCCGTTGCGGCAGGGATGGTCAGCAGCGGGCTCTCGGCGGAGCCTGTAAGGATTTGGCCACCGGCCACGGAGAGGACGCGCGCCGCCCCGACGGGACGGACCGAGACGTCCGCGAATCCCGCATGGTCGCGCCAGAACCCCGCCTCTGGCCCAACGTCCTCGTCAGTGTCGACGGCAGGCTCGCACGCAATGGAGGTCACGGCCATATCGACGGGCATCACCGAACGCAAGCCTCCTTCCGCTTCGGACTGAGGATTGTCCTGGGTACCAGCCACTCGCACCTCCCCGTCGGGCACGCCGAGTTCGAAGGCCACGCCCGACGAGGCCGTGATCGGCAGCTCGATGCTGGTGATCAGCGTCCATGCAGCGTAGTAGGTGGTGTCGCGGCGGATTGGGGGCGTCCTGTTGCCGTCACCTGGCGTGCAGGCGGGATCGCCCTTGCCGATCTCGTCCTTCTCATACCACCCTGAAAAGGCGTAACCGTACCTCGTCGGCGCCGGCACCATGGACTTGGTGCCGGGGGCGACCTCCACCGAGCTGGTGGCCGACCCGCCCACGGTGCCGCCGTTGGCGTCCCAGGTCAGGGTGACCTCGTCGACGTCGAAGATCCACACCTCCCTGTCCTGCGCGCTCGTCCCGTACCACTGGTTGGGCACCATGGGGTCGCCGTCGATGGTGGCCGCCTTCACGCCCTTGGTCACCTCGGAGAACCCGACCGGGAAGTCCCACCAGTAGTCGCCGCAGTACTCCTCCAGGTAGGACAGCCCCTCCTCGTCGTCCCTCACCCACCTCACGTAGGTGGGCTTCCAGTCGTAGCGGTAGGAGCCGTCCTGCTCCTTGGCCGTGGCCTTGGTGCCCGTCCCCGACGTCTGGCCGTAGCTGCCGTACTGGAACTGCGAGAAGCTCCTGACGCTCACCGTCTTGCCCGCCTTGGGCTCGGCGAGCCTCCAGTGGGCGTAGTAGGTGGTGTCGCGGCGGACCGGGGGCGTCCTGCTGCTCGCGCCCGGCGTGCAGGCGGGGTCCCCCATGTTGCGGTCGCCCGTCCCGAGGGCGCTCTTGCTCGCGTACCACCCCATGAACGCGAAGCCCTCGCGCGTCGGCGCCGGCACCATGGACTTGGTGCCGGGGGCGACCTCCACCGAGCTGGTGGCCGACCCGCCCACGGTGCCGCCGTTGGCGTCCCAGGTCAGGGTGACCGGGTTCTTGGGATACATCCAGCATACGTTCGAGTCCCACGTGGGCGACATCTTCCAGGAGCCTTCGGCAAGCGTGTAACGCGTCTCATCAGAGGTGCTGCCCAAGGTAGCGTAGGCAACCCCACTCCATATCGAGTTGATTCCCAACGACCAGATCAGGGTCTTGTCAGCGTTCAAGCAGTACACCGCTCCCTTGTAAAGCGTCATGTACTCGCTGTCTCCCCATGTGAACTCAGCATAGGCCTCCGAGCCATCGGTGGAAGCCGGCTTCCTGATGAGCTCCTTCTGGCTAAGGGCAAGCGCGTCGAGCTGGCTCGCGGACGGGTATCCACCGCGATTTGGGTTCGGAACGTAGTAGGAATAGACGAAGCTGTCCGCAGGAGATCTGAACGAGCAATCCGAGATGCCATCCCCGCGAGCCACGGCCCCAGAGCCAAGAACCGCCCCAGCGCCATCCACGAAGGCCGCGTCACCTTGTCCTTGCTGAGACAATGATCCGCCTTCGCCGCCAGCAACGTCGAAGAACAGGCTATCCCAAAGAGACGCCTCGGTCTGGCCCAAGACCGTCACCTTTTCGTGCGCGACATTCGAAGGAGCTCGATCGCACTCTTCGCGGCCCAGCGCCACAGAGGCCACGATCTGCGCGTGCTCTCGATCGTCCCTTCCCTCTGTGGCCTCTGCGCCGTTCCCCTTCCCCGTGCTGAGGGACGAGGGAAGGACGACTTCGGGTATCTGCTCAAAGGCCAGAGAGCTCACCGAGGCAACCGACGCTGGGGCGTCTATCGTCTCTAGCCGCGAGCATCCTTCCATGGATCCAGCAGCCACAACCGTGCCGCCATCAAAGATGACAATATCGGTCGCCCCGGCAGGGACCCTCAGCAGGGTCTCGCCCGAGGCGTCGTATAGGCAACCATTCCGCGAGGAGTAAGCTGCGCTGCCCCCATCCACGGATATCGATGTCACCAGCGCGCAATGCGAGAACGCGCTGGGAGGAATCGACTCCGCTGTCTGCGGGATGAGAGCAGCGCCCTGCTTGCCCTCGGGAATGAGCAAGAGGCTGATCTGTTCGGCATCGAAGAGCATGCCGTCGTAGGAGGAGTAGTTCGGGTTGCCTTCGGCCACCTCGACGGCGGCGACGGCAGAGCCCCGGAAGGCCAGCTCGTCGACGGCCTCAACGGAGGCCGGCAGGGCCACCACGTCGGCATCGCAGCCGGCAAGCGCGCGGGACCCGACGGAGACCACGGCGTAGGTCACGCCGTCGTGCTCGACCGACTCGGGGATGGAGAGGATCCTGGAGCCAGGGTCGCTCCCCGCCTCAGGACCGCCCTCGTCCTCCCCATCCTGGGAGGCAATGCCGCCTGCAGCGACCCCGGCCGGCATCCCATCCCCTTCAGCCGAAGCCTCGGTCGCCGAGGCGGATGGGGGTTGGGGCGAAGTTGCCCCTGAAGGGACTTGCTCCGCAACGCTTCGCGGCGACACCACTGAGCCGACGCCCCCATCCGCCTTGGCGGCCCAGTCGGAGCCGACGAACACGAGGCAAGCCTCCCCTTCCCCCACCACGGAGAAGGTCATGCCGTCCACGGTGAACGAGCCGACGACCGGCTCGGGGTCCTCCTGAAGGGCCACGGCAGCGCTGACGTGGGCCGCGCCGCTGCCCATCAGGCTCGCCAGCACCGGGGCCTCGCCCCCTTTGGCGATCGCCGGGGCGCTCAGCAGCCCAGCCGTCAGAACCAGGGCGGAAAGGTAGGAGATGAGCCTACGGCTCGGAGAAACAGCAAGGGCTCGCATTGCAACCTGCTCCTTCCGGTGGAATGTTCGTTCCCACTGCGGAGGAGCCCCCGAAAGGCCATGCGATGACGACCAGCGGATTAAGGAGGGCATCCGCCACAGTCGCCAAACCGCAAGATTGCAGCTAAACC
>CANOCK010000125.1 GCA_947564525.1 uncultured bacterium
ACCACCGAGATCTACACTCTTTCCCTACACGACGCTCTTCCGATCTGCCCGCGCGCCCTCGACGGATGCGGCGCGGCCGCCGCCCGCATCCCGGCCGGCGTCTCCGCCATCGACCCGGCCGCCCTCGCCTCGCCCGCCCTCGAGCGCGTCGAGGTCGACCCGGCCAGTCCCCATTACGCCTCCTTCGACGGCGCCCTCTACGGCGCCGGCCTCTCACGCCTCCTGTCCATTCCCGGGGGCAGGAAGGGCGCCGTCCGCATCCCCGACGACGCAGGGGAGGTGCAGGCGTCGGCCTTCTCGCATTGTGCCGGCGCCCCCTTCGCCCTCCTTGCGGATGCGGATGGCGCGACCCTCGCCTCCTGGGATGAGGTCTCCTCTGGCGCCACCGGCCAGCAGTCGGTCGCGCTGCCCCCTGGCACGGCGTCCATCGTGCTGGGCGATGCCGATGCCAGCGACGATGCGGCCGCTCAGGATGACCCGGCGAGCCGAAACCGACCGAACGACCCAGAGGTCGCGAGCAAGGACGTGCCTCTCGGGCTTCTGGATGATTCGGAGGGTGCAGCCTCCTCCGCACCGCAAGATGCGAATGGCGCGTTGCCGTCGGCGACGCTCGGCTCGGCCGCCGTCAACGACGCGGGCACCATGAGCTTCTACGCCGACATCGACTGCACGGTCGACGCAAGGTACAGCTCCTCGAAGGGCGAGTATGACATCGAGGTGAAGAGCGTTCCCCTCAAGGCGGGACAGAAGTACTCCGTGAGCAACGTGGACGCGTGGCAGGTGGTGGACCGATGGCTGCCGCAGTACGTCCAGTGCTTCCTTCCCGACCGCATGTTCTATTGGGACATTAAGCTCGTGAAGACGGGCTACACGTGCCGGTACTTCACGCGTAAGTGGGAGAGCGACCCATATGCCAAAGTGCCTACCGGGAGCCTGAGCACTATAGTTGGCCTGACACTCCGTGCGGTCTTGGAGCCGAACACGTACACCGTTACGCTCAAGCCGAACGGCGGTACGGGCGCTGACCAGGCCCTTACGGCGACCTTCGACGCGGCCATGCCAACCGTCCCGACGAGGCCTACCCGCGACGGCTACGCCTTCGCAGGCTGGTGGGACACCAGCGCCGCGACGGGCGGCACCAAGTACGTCAACGCCGACGGCACGAGCGCACGCACCTGGAACAAGGCCGCCAACGCTACGCTCTACGCGCGGTGGACCGCCAACCAGTACCCTGTCACCCTCGGCAAGGCCGGCGGCACGGGCGGCACCGAATCGGTCACGGCCACCTTCGACCAGCCGATGCCCCAGGTGACACCGCCTACGCGCAAGGGCTACGCGTTCCAAGGCTACTGGGACGGGTCGGGTGCCACCCAATACTACGACGCATCGGGCAAGGGGCTGCGCAACTGGGATTGGTGGGGCGCCGGCTACCTCGAGGCCCACTGGAAGGCCAAGAGCTACACGCTCGGGTTCAACGGCAATGGCGGTGCTGGCGGCCAGACCGGGAGGTCCATCACGGTCACCTACGACGCGCCCCTGCCGGACGTCTCGTCGACGCCGCCCACGCGCACCGGCTATGCTTTCGGCGGCTGGTATGACACGCGCCTTTCCTCGAGCGGCAATCAGTACTACGACGCGAACGGCAAGGGCAAGCGCAACTGGCTCTTAGACTACAACGGCGAAGTGTACGCCCGATGGACGCCGATCAGCTACTCCATCACCTACGTGCTGGACGGGGGTGCGGTGACGGGGCAGAAGACCTCGTACAACATCGAGACCGAGACCTTCACCCTCCCAACGCCCACCCGTGCCGATTGCCTCTTCAAGGGGTGGAAGCTGACAGGGGCTTCGGGCGCGGGGATAACGGATGGCCTGACCGCCACCGTCAAGAAGGGCACGTATGGCAACCTGACGGCGACTGCCCTGTGGCAGGTGGGCGTCACGGCGACGGTCTATGGCTCCCGCGACTGCAACGTGCAGTCCAAACTGAGCGGTGGCGGCGAGTTCGACATCGAGGTAGTTGGCGGCTCTGCTGGGCCCTCCACGTCCTATGCGGTGGCCGGCTTGTCCTGGTGGCAGGTGGTGGAGCGCTATGGCGTCTCCTACCTCCAGTGCATGAGGCTTGGGGACGTGTACTGGCAGGACGTGTTCCTCAGCAGTGAAGGCTACGACTGCCAGGGGTTCTACGCGGATCGCAGCCTGTCGGCGGCATCCAAGGTTGCTGCTGGGAGCGCCCAGCGAAGCAACGCGACGCTATGGGCCAAGCTGCAGGCCAAGAGCTACCAAGCATCCTTCGATGCGAATGGCGGCAGCGGGGGCCCGGCTGCGGCCATGACGGTGACCTACGATGCGCCCATGCCTACGGTCTCGGCCAAGCCGACCCGTACAGGCTACTCCTTCCAGGGCTGGTGGGATACGGCTGCTGCCTCTGGCGGCACCAAGTACGTCAACGCCGACGGCACGAGCGCACAGACCTGGAACAAGGCCGCCAACGCCACGCTCTATGCGCGCTGGACTGCGAACCCCTATACAGTGGAGTACTGGAACAAGGCCGGTACGGCCAAGCTGTCGAGCGACAACGGCTTCGAGTACGATGCGGCTCGCAATCTGGCGTCGAAGCCTGTTAGCGGTGCGAGCGTCGGTTACACCGCCGTGGGCTGGGCCGACTCTGCCAACCAAAGCGTTAGGAAGTACGACTTCGACAGCTTGCAGAAGAATCTGGCGACAGCTGGCGTCAAGAAGCTGTACCTGGCAGAGACTGCGAACGCCTACTCTGTGAGCTTCGATGGGAATGGCGGCTCGGGCGGCGAGGCCGGCAGGACGGCCAGGGCGACCTTCGACGCGGCCATGCCCGCCATATCGCAAGACGCTCCGCATCGCGCAGGCTACGCGTTCAAGGGCTGGTACGACGGCGCGGACTGGAGAGCCGCAGGCGTCAAGCAGTACTACGTGGCCGCTGGCACCAGCGCGCAGGTCTGGGACAAGCCCTCCGACGCCACGCTCTACGCCGGCTGGGAGGCTCTCTCCTACGTCCTCGCCTACGATGCTGCTGGTGGCGAGCTGGCGGCGGGCGCGCGGGGCTCCTACACGATCGAGGACGCCGACTTCGACCTGCCCTCGCCGACCCGCTATGGCTACCAGTTCGACGGATGGGATGTCTCCGGTGTCGCCGAGGATGGCTCTGCGGGGCCAGTGCTGGGCACGGGCGTGGAGACGGTGGCGGGCGCCGACGGCTCGAAGGTGACGCGAGTGAGGGCCGGCACCTACGGGGACCTGTCGTGCACGGCGCGCTGGACGCTGCGCTACGACCTCGATGTGCCGGTGGCCGACCCGGGCAGCGTCACCTTCGAGGCCGACCCGATGACGGGCCAGGTGCGCGTCAAGCCCGGCACGAGCGCCGACGGCGAGCTGCGCTCCTACATGGCCGTCCCGGTGGAGCTCGATGAGCTCTCCTGCGAGGGGCTGGACGCATCGGGCGCCGTCGACCCTGCGGGCGGCGCTCCCGAGCTGGAGGCCATCTTCGGGGCGGGCTCTGCCTCCAAGGTGCGCTTCACCGCCACACTCGGCGGGGGCGCCTCCGCCCTCACGGCCAAGGTAACGGCAGGGGGCGCTGCCGGCTCAGCCTCGCTCGCGGGCCTCTCCATCCCGGCTGCCACCTCCAAGGCCGACCCCGGCCGCCTCGCCGTGGCCTACGGCCTGGAGCTCGACCCTGGCCTTCCCATCCCGCCGGTGCGCGACGCCGCTCCCGTGGCCAGGCTCGCCTACACGGTGAGCCTGGCCGGGGCCGGCGCGTGAGGGCATGCGGCTTGGGTTGGATGAGCCCGATGCAGTACCGCCGCAGCCTAGGGCAGGCCGCCTGATGGGCATCCAAGAAATCGTCCGCACCTCCACGTCCCCTGTTCACGATGCGATCCGAGGGGCTAGCTCGAGGTTGGCTTGAATGCCTAGGTCAAGACGCGTGCGACCGGGGCGGCCTCAATTGCATGCGAAGCTGCCTCCCGGTGGACGAAAATTGCGCTCGTGGTGGCGATTCTGTCCTACAAGAGAGGCGGCCCGCCGAAAGGCGGGCCCAAGACAAAAGATGAGGATCAACCACCCACCGGGCGCCGGCCCCCTCATGGGGTCGGCATCCCAACCGTTGCGGAGCATAGTCCCTTTTCAACCTGGTCGTCTCCCGCCCCCTCGTCTGCGAGCCCGCTGTCGCCTGGCTCGTTCGGCGTCCTTCGGTGGGCAGTGGGGCAGCGGGGAGCACCCGCGCGCCTATATGAGCCTACCTATGCCTACATATATATAAGTATAGGTGGCGCGTTGTCGATGACGTGCGTCCGTAGGCAAGCGCGATGCGGGTCGCGCCCTCGCCCGCCCAACGCGGGCAACGTCGTGGCTCGCACCATCGCCTGCGCGCCACGGGCCACGTCATCGTCTGCGCCGTTCCTGCGTCACCGCAACCCGCACCATCGCCTGCGCACCACGGGTCGCACCGTTGCTCGCGCAATGCCGCCTGCACCATCGCTCGCGCATCGCCAGCGACACCCGTCTTCCGTGCACGACAGCCCGTGCCGCCGCTCGCACCGCTTCGCCAGCCCTCCCAGTCAACGGGCGCGTAACCGTTGGGAGATTTTCCCGCCGAATCCCTCTTTCCCCCTTGCCATCGGAGCCTCAGGCACCTACTATATCTATGCGCATCAGGCAGGGTCAGACACAATATATTGTGTATAACCCGCGCAAAGGCTGTCGATAACCTGTTGAGAAAACATAACATCTCACAGGTGGGAAGCGCTTTTTGCCCTTGGTGCGAATGATGTCGAATGCGGGCTGCCAAGCCAACGGTACGCCCGAGCGCACGGACTGGAAGCGACTGAGAGGAAGGGCACTGCCATCATGGTAGAGACGATCATCAAACGGGACGGACGTACCGCGACATTCCACGTCGAGAAGATCGCCGAGGCGATCGAGAAGGCGTTCAGCGCCTGCGCCGCCATGCAGGACCGCGCCACGGCCGACCAGATCGCCAACCAGGTGGCTGCCAAGATCGAGCAGGGCGCCATCGAGGGCACCCCCACGGTCGAGGGCGTGCAGGACCTGGTGGAGGAGA
>CANOCK010000126.1 GCA_947564525.1 uncultured bacterium
ACCACCGAGATCTACACTCTTTCCCTACACGACGCTCTTCCGATCTGCCCTCCTCGCCGTCGGCCGCGTCGAGCAGCCCGTCCGCCACCTCCCGCACGAAGGCGCCCCGGGCGCGGCCCAGGTCGGCCGGGCGCCCGATGGCCTCGCCATGCCAGAACGGCAGGCGCGCCGAGCGGCCCGGCGCCGGCTCCACCATGACGCGGTCGCCGGTGATCTCGGTGATGCGCCAGGTGCTGGTGCCCAGGGCGATGACGTCGCCCACCCGCGACTCCATCACCATCTCCTCGTCCAGCTCGCCCACGCGGCGGCGCCCCGCGCGACCGTCCCCCTCGGGCAGCACCACCGAGAACAGCCCCCGGTCGGGGATGGTGCCACTGCCGGTGACCGCCAGGCGCTGGGAGCTGGGCCGCGGCTCCAGCATCCCCGTGGCGCGGTCCCATAGGATGCGCGGGCTGAACTCCGCCAGGTCGCCGGAGTTCATGCGGCCGGCCAGCATGTCGCATACCGCGTCGAAGGCGCTGCGCGGCAGCCGGGCGAAGCCAGCGGCGCGCCTGACCGTGGCGAACCAGTCGTCGGCGGCGACGGGGCCCAGGGCCACGGCGGCCACGGTCTGCTGGGCGAGCACGTCCAGCGGGTTCTCCACCAGCGCCGTCGCCTCCAGGGCGCCAGCGCGCATGCCCTCGGCCACCACCGCGGCGTCGATGACCTCAGGGCGCGTGCGCGGGTAAACGATGCCCTGGGACGTGCCGCCCACCTGGTGGTTCGCGCGGCCGATGCGCTGCAGCCCGCTGGAGACGCTCGGCGGGGGCGCCACCTGGAGCACCAGGTCCACCTCGCCCATGTCGATGCCCAGCTCCAGGCTGGAGGTGGCCACCACGCAGGGCAGCTCCCCGCGCTTGAGCTCCTCCTCGACCGCGCGCCGCTTCTCCTTTGACACCGACCCGTGGTGGGCCTTGGCCACCACCAGGTCCGTCGCCTGCACCAGGCTCGACGTGCCCCCGATGTCGGAGCGGTAGCTGGTCAGGCCCGAGGCGCTGCCCACGGCGGACCACCAGCCGGCGCTCACCGCCGCCGGCGCGCTGGCCCCCACCCGCTTGGCGTAGAGCTCGTTCAGCCGCGCCGTCAGCTTCTCGCACAGCCCGCGCGAGTTCACGAACACGATGGTCGAGCGATGGGCCAGCACCTCGTCCAGCAGCGCGGCCTCGATGTAGGGCCAGATGGAAGACGATCCCAGCCGGCTCTCCGGCGTCGGGGCGGCGGCGCCCTGCTCCATGGCCGCCCGCAGCGCCCGGTCCGACTTCCAGGCCACCTCGGCAGCTGCCCGGCGCGGGCCCCCTGCCAGGCCCTGGGGCGCCCGCGGCGCGCCCTCACCGCCCCCGTAGGCCGGGATGGCCGTCATGTCCTCCACCGGCACGCGCACGGCCACCTCCAGGGAAGGGGCCGCCGGCGCGCTCACCACCTCCACCGGTTGGCTGCCGCCCAGGAAGCGCGCCACCACCTCCGGCGGCCGCACCGTGGCCGACAGGCCGATGCGCTGGGCCGGGCGCCCCAGCAAATCGTCCAGCCGCTCCAAGCTCAGGGCCAGGTGCGCCCCGCGCTTGCTGCCGGCCAAGGCATGCACCTCGTCCACGATGACCGCCTCGACGGTGCGCAGGGCCTCCCGCGCCTGGGAGGTCAGCATGAGGTAGAGCGATTCCGGCGTGGTGATCAGGATGTCCGGCGGATTGCGCTGGATGCGGCGGCGCTCGTCGGGCGTGGTGTCGCCGGTGCGCTGGGCCGTGCCGATGGGCGGCAGCGCCACGCCGCCTTCGGCCGCCCGCTCGACGATGGAGGCCAACGGCCGCTGCAGGTTGCGGTCCACGTCGGCGCCGAGGGCCTTCAAGGGCGAGAGGTACAGCACCCGCACCCCTTTGGGCCACGACGCCCCCTCCGCTGCCGCAGCCGCCTTCTGCCGGGCCAGCCTATCGATGGCGAAGAGGAAGGCTGCCAGGGTCTTGCCCGAGCCCGTCGGGGCTATGACCAGCGAGTTCTTCCCTTCGGCAATGGCGCTCCACGCGCGCTCCTGCACGGGGGTCGGCGTGCCGAAGGCGCCGGCGAACCATTCCCGCACCGGAGCCGAGAAGCGCTCGAGCCCGTCGGGGGCGCCTGCCTTCCGCTTCGCCATGGTAGCCGCCCCTTCCCTGTCGCCCGTCGCCCTGGCACCATTCTAGCGGGTCGAGCCGCAGGGCTCGGGCCTGGGCCCAGGTTCAGGCCCAGGTCTGGGCTTGAGCTCGGACCTGGGCCAGCTGCAGGCTTTGCCACGGTTGGTTGACCGTTCGCAAACCGCGCCGTTTCATCGAAGGGCCACAACAGGCGCGCAGCGGACGGTCGCCTAGAATGACCCCAGAGAAAGGGTCCTGGGAGCGGCGGCGCGACGATGCGGCCAGGTGCATGGCGATGCGGCAGCGCGACGATGCGACGGGCATCGCGGGCCAGCTTGGCATCGGGCTGCGGACGTTCGGGCTGGTCGCACTGACGCAGCTACGGCCGCGCGCCAGCAGCCGAAGCGCCACGGCACCGACAGCCGCCCCGGGCAGCAAGGGAAGGAGGGACCATGGAGTCCCTGTTCAACGTCATCCGATCGAACGTCCTCGTTCAGGCCATCGTGTCCATCGCGCTCGGGCTGTTCCTCATCTTCTGGCCCGGCGTCACGGTGGTGACGCTCATATACCTGTTCGGCACGCTGTTCGCCGTGTCCGGAGCCGCCTCGGTGATCTCCTACTTCCGCGAGCGCAGCGAGCACTACCGCGCGCCCGCGGTGCTCGCCACCGGCGTGCTGTTCCTGCTGCTGGGCCTGGTAGCCTTCCTGTTTCCCCAAGCCATCGCCGGGTTCTTCTCGGTGGTGCTGGGCATCGTGCTGGCGCTGTGCGGCATCGTGAGCGCCGTGCGCGCCCTGGAGCTGCGCCAGTACCCTGACTACTCGTGGGTCGTCGCCCTGGTGGTGGGCGTGCTGGTGGCCATCGGCGGCGTCGTGATCATCGTCAACCCATTCGAGAGCACGGTCACCTTCGTGCTGGTGCTGGGCGTGGCGCTGCTGGTCAACGGCATCGGCGAGCTGTTCATCGAAGGCCAGCTGCGTCGCCTGGAGAAGCAGGCGGCCGGCACTGCGGGCACGAGCCTGCGCCCCTGACGCTGCGCCTCCGACGTTCAGCGACGACGGAGCCAGGTGGCTCGACGCGCAACGGTCGGGCCGCCTGGTTGCGTCTGGCGGTCGAGAAGCGAGCGGCTGGCGAGCACCAGGCGACCTCGGAAGCTCCGAAGGCCGCCGAGCCAACGGCGTCCCGAGGGACCGCCAGCCCGACGGCGCCTCTGGCCAGGCCCCTAGCCGCGGGCAGCGCGGAAGGTGCCGTCGCTGAACAGGCGCACGAGGCCCTCCTCCGAGCCGCGCTCGATGGCGGCACCGATGACGTCGCGCACCCGCGTGGTCCTGCGCTTGTAGCCGAGCAGGCGCATGGTGGCCTCGATGAGCTCGTCGCGGGAGAGCGCCTTGGCGCCCATCAGGGCCGTGACCATGGCAGCGGCGAGCTCCTCGTAGGCGATCTCGGATATCTGCCGCCCCGACTCCTCGGTGTAGGGGCGGAAGGTGCGGTAGTCCTCGGGGTCCTGGTCCATGCGCCACACGAAGGTGGCGTCGTTGAACTCGGTCTCCTGGCACTCGATCGCGCGATTGAACAGCCACTCGTTGTGAGACTGGATGTCGCGGCCGCTGCGCTTGATGCCGAAGCTGCCGCGCACGGCGTTGAACAGGCGCTGCTTCTCCACCGGCGCCTCGGCGTCGATGACCTTGCGCATGCGCTCGGTGATGGCGTCATGCCACATGCTGCGCTGGTAGTCGTCGGAGTCGATGGGAGTGTGCGGCAGGTCGGCCGTCACGTACTCCTCGATGGTCGGGGCGCCGGCGCTGGCTCGGGAGGCGGCAGGAGCGGTGTCGAGCGCCGCTTCATCGTCGAGCTCATCGGTCTCGTCGAGCTCGACTTCCTCGACGTCCAAGTCGTCGTCCATCGCCGTGGGAGCGTCCTCCGCAGGCTGCGCGAACCGCTGGGCGAACTCCTCCTCCCACGTGTCGTCGATCGGGTCGGCGTCCTTGGCCGCCTCCGCCTTGGCCTTGGCGGCCCGAACGGCCACGGAGCTCCGGCGGGACGAGGTGGGCGCCATCACTGAAGGGGCCACGGCCGGGCGCTCTTCGGCAGCCCGGGCGGCCGCCGCGTTGTCAGAGGCCAGGCGCCGCGCGGTGGCGAGCTGGGCCTTCAGGGTGTCGATGCGGCTGCGCAGCTCCTCCACTTGGGCCTGGGCCCGACCGTCGGCGTTGGCAAGCGCCTGCTCGTTCTTGAGCGCTTCGGCATGGAACGCCGCGTAGCGGTCGGCCGGCACCACCGCGAACCGGTCGCGGCCGCCGATGGTGATGAACACCGTGGTCTTCGACTCCTCCGCTTCCTCGAGGAACGAGGCCACGTCGTCCAAGTCGCTCAGCTCGAATCTCCGCGCCATGGGAACCCTTCTTTCAGAGGCTTTGCAAGGTTTCCCATGTTAGGGAGGGCACCGCGCCCCCGTCAACCATCACGAAGATGATTGCAGGAATAAAGCACCGTTTGAATGAACCAACGGCAGCGGAAGAGCAGGGCGATGGCCGCCACAGGCTGCAGCGCCTGCGCCCCGTGCTCCTGTGCCCTACCTTGCCCCCTGCGTCCCTTGCCGTGCAGCGCCTGCGTCCCAAGATGGCAGAAAACGGGCAGATCGTTACAGGATCGAGGCGATCGGAGGTGCTTTCGGGCTGCCCCGAGGCGCTGCTTATCGCCTTGGGGCAACAAATAGCA
>CANOCK010000127.1 GCA_947564525.1 uncultured bacterium
CCAGGCCGCCCTGGCCCGGGTTCACCGCGAGGATGGCGTCGCCGGCGTCGAAGGGACCCGAGAACCACGAGGCCACCTCCAGGGCGTCCAGGTCCTCGGCCAGGGCCGCCATCTGGCTGGCCAGCTCCTCGGCGAAGGCCTCGTCCTCGGCCGAGAGCTCCAGGGCCGCCCGGGCGTCCTCCAGGCGCTGGACGGCGCAGTCGTACTCGGCCAGGGCGTCGCGCAGGTTGCTCGCCTGCTTGGCCACGGCGCTGGCATGGGCGGCGTCGTCCCAGAAGCCGGGGGCGGCGCTCTCCTCGTCGAGGGAGGCCAGCTGGGCCCGCTTCTCCTCTACGTGCAGGAACCGGCGGGCGTCCTCCAGGCGCCGCGCCAGCTCCTCGAGCTCCTTAGCGTCCGCCATGGCCTACGCGTCCTTGCCGTGGCACTTCTTGTACTTCAGGCCCGACCCGCAGGGGCACGGGTCGTTGCGGCCCACGTCGGCGTAGGGGTCCTCCCGGTCCTTCTCGAAGGTCTGGGGCTTGGTGGGCGCCGGCTTGGGCGCACCGCCGGCCGGAGCGGCCCCGGGGCGCACGGCCCCCTTGAGGGCCGACTGGGAGAGCGCCTCCTCGGGCGAGGAGTAGTTGACCCGCCGGTTCTCCAGGGACGCCTGCTCGTTGATCTCCTCGGGCTTCTGGATGGCGATCTCCAAGCGCAGGATGGTGTTGAGGTAGTCGTCGTACATGGACGCGGTCAGGCGCTCGAAGGCGCTGAAGGCCTCGTTCTTGTACTCCACCAGCGGGTCGCGCTGGCCGAAGGCGCGCAGGCCGATGCCGGTCTTGAGGTAGTCCATCTCCTGGAGGTGGGCCATCCAGCGCGTGTCGATGATGCGCAGCATGACCTGGGCCGCCAGGTTGCGCATGACCTCGTCGCCGAGGCGGGCGGCCTTCTCCTCGTAGATGCCGTTCAGGTACGCCTCGATGGCCTCCTGCAGCGCCTCGGAGTCGTCGTCGAAGCCTACCTCCTCGGCGGAGAAGCCGGGGCGGCCGGTCATCTTCATGACCCACAGGTCGATGGCCTTGAGGTCCCAGTCCTCGCTGGAGTCGGCGCCCTCGGTCGCCTCGGCCAGCATGGCGGCCACGGAGTCGGCCACGATCTCGGGGATGCGCGCCGCCATGTCCTTGCCGTCGAGGATGGCGTTGCGCTCCTCGTAGATGGCCTGGCGCTGGAGGTTCATCACGTCGTCGTACTCGAGCACGTTCTTGCGGGCGGCGAAGTGCATCGACTCCACCTGGCGCTGGGCGCTCTCGATGGACTTGGACACCATGCCCGCCTGGATGGGCTGGTCGTCGGGCATGTTGGTCTTGAGCATCATGTTGGAGATGGACTCCATCTTGTTGCCGCCGAACAGCCGCATGAGGTCGTCTTCCAGCGACAGGTAGAACTGGGTGACGCCCGGGTCGCCCTGGCGCCCGGCGCGGCCGCGCAGCTGGTTGTCGATGCGGCGGCTCTCGTGGCGCTCGGTGCCGATGACGCACAGGCCGCCGGCGGAGCGCACCTGCTGCTGCTCCGCGGCGCAGAGCTGGTCGGCCTCGGCCCGGGCCTCGGCGCGCTGGGCCTCGGTGGGGGCGTCCGGGTTCGGGGCGCCCTCGGCGTCCGTGGCCGGGACGTCCGGGTCGAGCCCGCGGGCGCGCAGGAAGTCCTCGGCCAGGATCTCCGGGTTGCCGCCGAGCAGGATGTCGGTGCCGCGGCCGGCCATGTTGGTGGCGATGGTCACGGCGCCCACGCGGCCGGCCTGGGCCACGATGTGGGCCTCGCGCTCGTGGTTCTTCGCGTTCAGGGTCTCGTGGGCGATGCCGCGCTTGTCCAGCAGGCGGCTCAGCCGCTCGGAGCTCTCGATGGACACGGTGCCCACCAGGCAGGGCTGGCCGGTGGCGTTGCGGGCGGCGATGTCGTCGGCTACGGCGTTGAACTTGGCGTCCACGGTGCGGTAGACCAGGTCGTTCTCGTCCCGGCGGATCACCGGCCGGTTCGGCGGGATCGCGAACACCGGCAGCTTGTAGATCTGGCGGAACTCGGCGTCCTCGGTCATGGCGGTGCCCGTCATGCCGGAGAGCTTGTCGTAGAGGCGGAAGTAGTTCTGCAGCGTGATGGTGGCCAGCGTCTGGTTCTCCTCGCGCACGAGCACGTGCTCTTTGGCCTCGAGCGCCTGGTGCAGGCCCTCGGAGTAGCGGCGCCCCTCCATGATGCGGCCGGTGAACTCGTCGACGATCTTCACCTCGCCGTCCATGACCACGTAGTCCACGTCGCGGTGGAAGAGGAACTGGGCCTTCAGCGCCTGCTGCAGGTGGTTCGCCAGCTGGCCGGACGGGTCGGCGTAGATGTTCTCGATGCCGAGCATGACCTCGATCTTCTCAAGGCCGCTCTCCGTGGCGTTGATGGTGCGCTTGGCCTCGTCCATGTCGAAGTCGACGCCCTGCTTGAGGCCGGGCATGACCCGGGCGAACTTCTTGTAGGTGTCGGCGGCCTGAGTGCCGGCGCCCGAGATGATGAGCGGCGTGCGCGCCTCGTCGATGAGGATGGAGTCCACCTCGTCCACGATGGCGAAGGCGTGGCCCCGCTGGACCCGGGAGCCGGGGCGGGTGACCATGTT
Source organism: uncultured bacterium (assembly GCA_947564525.1). Lineage (GTDB taxonomy): Bacteria > Actinomycetota > Coriobacteriia > Coriobacteriales > Eggerthellaceae > D16-63. The sequence continues at coordinate 2,630 of CANOCK010000127.1, forward strand.
GTCGCGCAGGTAGTCGAAGCCGAACTCGGAGTTGGTGCCGTAGGTGACGTCGGCCTTGTAGGCAGGGACGCGGGCCTCGGGGCGCATGCCGTTCTGGACCAGGCCCACCTCCATGCCGAGGAAGCGGTAGATCCGGCCCATCCACTCGGAGTCGCGGCGGGCCAGGTAGTCGTTCACGGTGACGATGTGCACGTTGTGGCCCGGTATGGCGTTGAGGTAGCCGGCCAGGGTGGACACGAGCGTCTTGCCCTCGCCGGTCTTCATCTCGGCGATCTGGCCGGCGTTCAGCGCCATGCCGCCGATGAGCTGCACGTCGAAGTGGCGCAGCCCCGTGGTGCGCACCGACGCCTCGCGGGCCGCGGCGAAGGCCTCGGGCAGCAGCGCGTCGAGGGACTCGCCGCGCTCGGACCGCTCGCGGAACCGGGCGGTCAGCGCCCGCAGCTCCTCGTCGGAGAGCGCCTGCATGGCGGGCTCGAGGGCGTTGATGCGGGCCGCCTGCTCCTCGTAGCCCTTCAGCTGCTTGCCCTCGCCGAAGCTGAGCAGTTTGGAGAGAAATCCCATGGGTATCCGTTCCTGTCGTCATCGGCCCTCGGGCGCGCCGCCCTCCCGCAGGGGGCACGGCAGCGCCCGAGGGCCCTGTAAGAGTCCCTGCCATTCTAGTACAGCGCGCCCGCGGGGCCGCCCCCTTGCCGGCGAACTCCATAACACCTTTACCTGGGCGGTCCTAGACGAGGACCTGCTCCGTCTCGATGACCGAGCGGTACAGCTCCACCAGCCGCAAGGACGGGTCGATGCCCAGCTCCTCGGAGAGGAACCGCCGGCAGGAGAAGTAGGTCTCCAGGGCGTCGGTGCGCTGGTCGGAGAGGATCTGGGACTCCATGAGGGCTATGTAGGCGTCCTCGCGGCGCCCGTCGCGGCGCACCGCCTCGCGGGCGAACCACAGCGACCCGCGGGGCTCGCCGTGGGAGCCCAGGCGCTTGGAGGCGGCGATGAGGGCGTCGACGAGCTCGATGTGGTAGCGCTGGCGCAGGGAGTTCACCATGGCGCAGTCGTCCTCGCAGGGCAGCAGGTCCTCGCTGTACTCGTTGCACACCAGCGTGTAGAGCCGCTCCCAGTCCTCGGTGTCGCCGCTGCCGAACAAGAGGGTGCGGCACAGCTTCTCGAAGTCGGCGATGTCGCTGGTGACCAGGCGCTCGTCCAGCCGGCAGCCGTCCTGGGTGCGGATGAGGTACGGGCAGCCCTCCCCGAAGCTGAGGGCGCGGCGCAGCTGGGACCACACGCTGTAGAAGTTCTTGGCGGCCATCTGGGAGGTGCTGGCGGGCCACAGGGCCTCGGCCAGGCGGGTGCGGCTGACCTCCCGCCCGTGGCACAGCACGAGCAGCGCCAGCAGCAGCCTCGTCTTGTGGCGGCTGAGCTCCTGGGGCGCCACCGCCTCGTCGCCCACGCTCACCCGCAGGCCGCCGAACAGCTGCACGTGGAGCAACGGCACGCCGAGGGTGGCGCTGGGGCGCAGGCCGTCGCCCAGGGCCGCAGCGCTGCGGAAGGCGTCCGGGTGGGTGGCGGCGTACTCCTCGCTGCGCTCCTGGCGGCGCTCGTTGAGGCGGCGCAGGGAGTCGCGCTGCTCGAAGAGGGCCACCTCGGCCTTGTGCAGCATCGCCGAGGCGTAGCCGCCGGGCAGGTAGGCCACGAAGCGCGGCTGGGCGGCCGCCAGCCGCTCCAGGGCGCTGCCGGCCAGGGCGGCGCACCAGCCGAGCGCGCCCTGGCAGCGCTCCTGCTCCAGGCAGTCGCGGATGAAGCGGGCCACGTCGTCGAGGCTGGTGGAGAGCCGCGCCATCGTCAGGGCGCCCTCCTCCAGGCGCCCCTCGGGGACCCCCAGCGCGCCGCCGTCGAGGGAGGCGGCCTCGTCGATGGCCCAGGCCGCCGCCACCAGCAGCGCGTTGCGCCGCGGCTCCTTGGACGGCAGCGCCCCCAGCTTCTCGCGCTCGGCGGCCCAGGCCCCGAGCACCGAATGCGCCTCCACCTCCAGCCTCAGGGCCAGCGACCCCAGGCAGCGCCAGTCCACGCCGTCCTCGGCCAGGGCCATGGCCTCGTTGGCGGCCAGGGGCGCCTCGTCCAGGCTGCCGAGCCGCTTGCGCAGCGCCTCGGCCATGGGGCGACGCCAGATCGGAAGAGCACACGTCTGAACTCCAGTCACATCACGATCTCGTA
>CANOCK010000128.1 GCA_947564525.1 uncultured bacterium
TGGGCGCCGCCCGCGAGACGCTGCAGGTCATGGCCTACGAGCCCATGGTGCTGCTGCTGGCCGTGGCCTTCTACATGGCCTCGGGCTCCTTCGACGTGGGGGCGGCGCTGGGGCTGGAGGCCCCGGTCATCGGCGCCACGGCGCTGGTGTTCCTGGGCGTGCTGTTCATCCTGACCATCAAGCTGCGCAAGAGCCCCTTCGACCTGTCCATGTCCCACCACGCCCACCAGGAGATCGTCCGGGGCATCACCACCGAGATGAGCGGCCCCACGCTCGGCCTGGTGGAGGTCATGCACTGGTGCGAGAACGTGCTGTTCCTGGGCTGGGTCGGCCTGTTCTTCGTGTGGGGCAACCCGGCCTCGCTGGCGCTGGCCGTGGCCGTGGCCCTGGCCGCGTGGTTCCTGGAGGTCGCGATCGACAACAACTTCGCCCGCGTCAAGTGGCAGTTCATGCTGAAGTCGGCCTGGGCCGTGGCCCTGGTGGGCGGCGGCGTGAACATCGCCCTGCTGGCGTTCCTGTAAGGAAGGAGGCGCTTCATGGGATACGCGTCCAAGTCGCCTTGGGTCATCCACTACGACGGCTCGAGCTGCAACGGCTGCGACATCGAGGTGCTGGCCACGCTCTGCCCCGGCTTCGACGGCGAGCGCTTCGGCGTGGTGAACACCGGCAACCCCAAGCACGCCGACATATTCCTGGTCACCGGCTCGGTGAACGAGCAGAACATCGCCGTGGTCAAGGAGATCTACGACCAGATGGTCGAGCCGAAGGTGGTGGTGGCCTGCGGCATCTGCGCCTGCACAGGCGGGGTGTTCCACGACTGCTACAACGTCATCGGCGGCGTGGACAAGGCCATACCGGTGGACGTCTACGCGCCGGGCTGCGCCGTGCGCCCCGAGTCGCTCATCGACGCCATCGTCGAGGGCGTGAAGGTGCTCGACGAGAAGGCGGCGGCGCTCAAGGCCGCCAAGAAGGGAGGGAGGTAGCCCATGGGATTCCGGCAGGACTTCGAGCCCCTGGCCCTGAGCGAGCTCCACGGCTTCGCCGAGTCGCGCCGCGCCGAGGGCTGGCGCTACGTGCAGACCCTGGCCGTGCTCACCGAGGAGGGCGTGGACCTGGTGTACTCGTTCATGAAGGACGGGCATCTGGCCAACTCCGTGGTCTCCATCGGCCGCGACGCCGTGGTGCCCTCCATCAGCGACCTGTTCCTGGCCGCCTTCGTGTTCGAGAACGAGATCCACGACCTGTTCGGCGTGACCGTGGAGGGCATCGCCATCGACTTCGAGGGTAGCTTCTACCAGCTGGCCAACGAGGCGCCCATGACCATCCTCTCCCCGGAGCAGGCGGCCGCGCGGGAGAAGGCCCGCAAGGTGGCCGCGGCCAAGGCGGCGAAGGCCGCCAAGGAGGCGGGGGGCGCCAGCGACGCCCCGGCGGCCGAGGGCGGCCTGGAGGCCAAGCTGGCCGCCATGGACCCCGAGAAGGCGGCGAAGGTCCGCGCGGCCATGGAGGCCAAGGCCAAGAAGGAGGCCGCCGCCAAGGACGCTGAGCTCGAGGAGAGGCTCAAGGCCATGGACCCCGAGAAGGCGGCGAAGGTCCGCGCCGCCATGGAGGCCAAGGCCAAGCGCGCCGTCTCCGCCGAGGAAGGAGGGGAGTAGCATGGGCAAGGCAACCGTCATTCCCTTCGGCCCCCAGCATCCGGTGCTGCCCGAGCCGCTGCATCTGGACCTGGTGGTGGAGGACGAGACCGTCGTCGACTGCATGCCCCAGATCGGCTTCGTCCACCGCGGGCTGGAGAAGCTGGTGGAGACGCGGGACTACAACCAGTTCATCTACATCGCCGAGCGCATCTGCGGCATCTGCGCCATGGGCCACTCCCTCGGCTACGCCGAGACCGTGGAGGAGCTCATGGGGGTGGAGGTGCCCAAGCGCGCCGAGTACCTGCGCGTCATCTGGCACGAGCTCTCCCGAATCCACTCGCACCTGCTGTGGCTGGGCCTGGCGGCCGACGCCTTCGGCTTCGAGTCCATGTTCATGCACTGCTGGCGCCTGCGCGAGCGCATCCTGGACATCTTCGAGAAGACCACCGGCGGGCGCGTGATCCTGTCCGTGGTGAAGGTGGGCGGCGTGGCCCGCGACATCGACGCGGGGCAGATGAGCGAGATCCTGGCCACCTTGGAGGGCATCAAGAGCGACTACGGCGCCCTCATGAGGACGCTGCTCACCGACTCCTCCATCAAGAACCGCACCGTGGGCGTGGGCGCCATCGGCTACGACGACGCCGTGGCGCTGTCCATGGTGGGGCCCTTCGCCCGCGCCTCGGCCGTCAACTACGACGTGCGCTCCTTCGGCCGCGGCGCCTACGGCGACCTGGCCGACTTCCAGCCCATCCTGGACAACCAGGGCGATTGCTACGCCCGGGTGAAGGTGCGCTGCCTGGAGGTGCTGCAGTCCATCGACATCATCGCGGAGCTGGCAGCCAAGATGCCCGCCGGCGACATCGCCGTGCCGGTGAAGGGCTCGCCGGCCGACGGCGCCCAGGCCTCCAACGTGCTGGAGCAGCCCCGCGGCGAGTGCTACTACTACGCCCGCGGCAACGGCACCAAGCACCTGGACCGCATGCGCATGCGCACGCCCACCTCGCAGAACCTGGCGGGCATGGCCACGGCGCTCAAGGGCTGCGACCTGGCCGACGTCAACATGATCATCCTGACCATCGACCCGTGCATCAGCTGCACGGAGCGCTAAGGAGGGCCGACTCGTGGGAAGCTTCCGCCTGGGCGGCATGACGCTGGGCTCGCTGTTCAAGAAGCCCGAGACGCTGCTCTATCCTCTGGAGGAGAAGCCGGCCCCAGCGGGCCTCAAGGGCCACATCGTCAACGACGTCGACCGCTGCATCCTGTGCGGCATCTGCGCCCGGGTGTGCCCGGCTGGCGCCCTGGCCGTGGACAAGAAGGCCCGCACCTGGGCCATCGACCCGTTCCGCTGCGTGCAGTGCGCCTCCTGCGTGGCCGCCTGCCCGAAGGACTGCCTGAGCATGGACCCGAGCGCCACCCCGGTGGCGGCGAAGCGCTTCGAGGTGGTGCGCGAGGTGCCGGAGCAGCCCAAGGAGGCGGCTGCGGCCTAGGGGCCTGGCCGCTGCCGGCCGCTGCCGGGTAGGCAACGCCGGCCCGACCTGCTAGACTAGCCGGGCGCCGCCGGGAGGACCGGGCCGGCGCCCCTTCTCCATCCCATGGGCCCCGCACGGGCCGCCCGAGGACAGGATCGCCATGACCCATGCCGCCCGCCATCGCCTCGCAGCCACGGCCCTCGCCGGCGCCTTGGCCCTCGGAGCCTGGGGGCTCGCGGCCTGCTCCCCGGTGCTCGACGGGGGCGGCCTGCTCCAGACGGCCCAGGTGGGCCGCGCAACCCTTTCCTACCCCGCGGGCCTCGAGCTGCATGAGGAGCCGGCCCAGGAGCGCTACCTGCGGGCCAGCGCCACCTTGGAGAGCCCGGACGGGCGCCTGGCCATCCTGGTGCGCGAGTACGGCGGCCTCACCCTGGAGGACCTGCGCCAGGCCGCCGAAGGGTCGACGGACCCGAACCTGGGCCTTGCCCTGGAGCGCACCACGGTGGGAGGGCGCGACGCCTTGCGCCTGGAGGGCCGCCGGGGCGGCGACCATGTGGCCTTCTGCTACGTCGATGGCGGGGAGGGGACCGTGGTCGTGGTGGGCACCGAGTGCGACCAGGCCACCTGGGAGGCCAACGAGGCGGCCATAGAGGCCGTGCTCTCCCACGTCGAGGTGCGCTAGGCGCCGTGCGCGCCCGGGAGCTCCCGCGGCTTCTGTGGCCCCTGTGAAGTTTTACCTCCATTTAACGCAACCCGGGGCCGAGCAGCGGAAGAGCCGTCGCGGAGCTGCTAGAATATCCGAGAACTATGCAACGGCGCCTGCCCGGTGCGCCCAGGCCATCCGAGGCCCTGGGCTCGAGGCGGGCGGCCGAGGATTCCGAGAACAGGGACGGAGCTTCCGAGAGGGCCGCGGGCCCGACAGGTACGACCATGGCGCAAGGCGGACAGGAAGTCAGCAACAAGGTGCTCACCGCGGCCAACGCGGTGTCCTTCGCGCGCCTGTGCCTGATCCCGGTCTACCTGGTGCTGCTGCTGGGCGGCCACGACCTGGCAGCGACCCTGGTGTTCGCCCTTGCCGCCGCCACTGATTTCCTCGACGGGCAGATCGCCCGCCGCACCCATACCGTGACCAAGCTCGGCCAGCTGCTCGACCCGGCCGTGGACCGGCTGCTCATGATCACCGGCGTGCTGGGCGTGTTCCTGGTGGGGCGCCTGCCCTTGTGGGTCATCCTGGTGGTGCTGCTGCGCGACGGGCTGATGCTGGCTGGCGGCAGCTGGCTGCTGTCCCGCCATCGCATCCGCATCCCCGTGGTCTACGCCGGCAAGGTGGCCACCACGCTGCTGTTCGTGGGCTTCGCGGGGCTGCTGCTCGACTGGCCGCTGGTGCCGGGGCTGGGCTGGTGCGACGCCGCCTGGCTGCCGGGCTTCACCAGCACCCCTGTAGGCTGGGGCATCTGGTTCGTCTACGCGGGCCTGCTGCTGGCCCTGGGCACCACGGCCCACTACGTGGCCGCGGCCTGGCGGGCCCTTCGGGATGCCAAGGGCGCGGAAGGGGAGGCCGCCCATGGCTGAGCGGCGCCCCTTCTCCGGCTCGGGGAGGCCCTCGGGCCCCTCCGGTCGCGGCCAGCGCTCCCGCGGGGCCTCCCCGCAGCC
>CANOCK010000129.1 GCA_947564525.1 uncultured bacterium
ACGAGGCTGCAAGGCTGGGCGATGCCAGGCGGCCCGAGCGGCCGAGCAGCGGCCGGCGCAGCAGGGGCGCCGGCCCGGGCAGCGCCTAGGCGGCGGGCACCACGCGCTGCACCTCGGGGATGCGCTCCTTCAGGATGCGCTCCACGCCGTTGGCGAGGGTCATCTGGGACATGGGGCAGCCCTTGCAAGCGCCCTGCAGCTCCACGACCACGGTGCCGTCGTCCTGCACCTCGACGAGCCTCACATCGCCCCCATCAGCCTGGAGGCTGGGGCGGATGAGCTCGAGCACTGCCTCGACGTCGGTCTTCTCTATCATGGCGTTCCTTTCAACGTCCGTTGTTCCGACAGCGATTCTAACACAGCGCCCGAGCTAGGCGACGGGCATCCAATCGCGGCCGATGATCACCAGGACGTCGGTGGAGAAGCTGTAGAAGTCGCCGCCGTTGATGATGCGGCCGCCGCCCATCTCGCCGCTGATGGCCCGGGCGGCCGGGCGCATCGCCTCGTCCTTGTAGACGATGAGGGTCTCCGGGTAGATGATGCCGTCACCGGTGTTGCCCACGGGCCCCACCTGGTAGCCCTCCCCCTCCAGGGTCTTGGCCAGGCCTGCGGCCATGCCAGTGGACTGGGAGCCGTTGCGGACCTCCACCGTGACCTCCGAGGTGTTCACCGCCGCCCCCAAGGCGTCGGCGGTCTGCGGGTCGTCGCCTCGGCCGACCACCTCCATGAGCGCCTTCCAGGCGTCGTCGTCGTAGACGAACATGCCGGAGTTCGCCGAGGTGTGGCCCGCCATGACCGCACGGTAGACCGTGAGCTCGTCCACGGGGCGCAGGGCGTCGCCCAAGGCCATGAGCCCCTGGGCCGTATAGTCGGTGCTCACGTAGCGCCCCAAGTCGCCCAGGATGGCGGCTAGGTCGAAGCCCTGGGAGGAGAGGGCGCGCTCGGCCAGGGCCACAGTGAAGTCGATGCGGTTGAGCGAGGCGGTCTCGAAGCCGCCGGCGAAGTTGGTGGCCCGCAGGAACACCAGGGCCTCGGCCCCGGTGAGCTTGCGCTCGCCCGCCGCGAGGACGATGATGCCCGCCTGCGGGTCGTCCACCTCCTCGGCCAGGGCCATGTCCACGCCGCCCACGGCGCCCACCATGCCCTCCAGCCCCTGGGCGTTGGTATAGGCGAAGTGCGCGATGTCCACCCCAGCCAACGACGCCACCTGGCGCACCAGCTCCGCGTCGCCGCGCTGGGCCCGCACGTCGTAGAGGGGCATGCCGTCCTGGCCTGCGGCGGCCACGGTGACGTTGGAGGGTATGGCCACGAAGGTGAGCTTGCGCGCGCCCTCGTCGATGCGCACGAGCAGGTAGGCGTCGGTGGCCGGGTCGGCCGCGCGCGTGGCCGTGCCGAGCTGGGCAGCGCACAGCGCGTAGTAGGCCTTGCCCTCCTCGGGCTCCACCAGGGCCTCCTTGGCGTTGGACTCGGTCAGGGCCAGCTTGGAGTCCGAGGTGGAGAAGAACACCGCCACGCCGGCCACCGCTGCGGCCAGCAGCGCCACCAGAGCCACGGACAGTCCGATGGCGAGCCCGCGGCGCGAGAGGCGACGCTGGCGGCGCTCGGCGTAGGAGCGGCGTTGGGTGCGCCGCTGGGCCGAGCGGTGGGACTCAGTGGAGGACGTGCGCACCCCCACCTGGCGCACCACGCCATGGGCCCCCTTGCTGCGCGTGCGCGTTCGCTTGCTCGGCATCGCCATCCCGCCTCGCCTGGGCTCAGGCCGCTGGCACGCGGGCCACGTCGGCCCCGAGGGAGGCCAGCTTGCCCACGTAGTCCTCGTAGCCGCGGTCGATGTGCTCCAGGTGGTGGATGCGCGACTCGCCCTCGGCGGCGATGGCCGCCAGTACGAGCGCCGCGCCGGCCCGCAGGTCGGTGGAGGACACCGGCGCCCCCTGCAGCCCCTCGACGCCCCGCACAAGGGCGTGGTGGTCGTCCAAGGTGATGTCGGCTCCCATGCGCATGAGCTCCGCGGCGAACATGAACCGGTTCTCGAACACGTTCTCGGTGATGACCGACGTGCCCTCGGCCAGGGCCGCCAGGAGCATGAACTGGGCCTGCAGGTCGGTGGGGAAGCCCGGGTGCGGCAGGGTCTGGATGTCGGTGCAGCGCAAGGGGCCGGTGCGGCTCACCCGCACCCAGTCCTCCCCCGCCTCCACCTCGGCGCCCATCTGCTCCAGCTTCATGATGGCCATGCGCAGGTAGGCCGGGTCGATGCCGTGGACCGTCAGCGGGCCGCCCATGAGGGCGCCGCCCGCCAGGAAGGTGCCCGCCTCGATGCGATCCCCCACCGTGGCGTGCTCGCAGGGGTGCAGGTCGGCCAGGGCCACGCCCTCCACCTCGATGTGCGGCGTGCCCGCCCCGCTCACCCGGGCCCCCATGGCGTTGAGCATGGCAGCCAGGTCGCCGATCTCGGGCTCGCAGGCAGCATTCTCAATCAGCGTGGTGCCCTCGGCCACCACCGAGGCCATGAGCATGTTCTCCGTTGCGCCCACGCTCGGGAACTCCAGGGTCACCGGAGTGCCGCGGAGCCCATCGGGGGCCTCGGCCACCAGCACGCCGTGGTCCACCTCGAAGCGCACCCCCAGGGCCTCCAGCCCCACCAGGTGCATGTCGATCTTGCGGGCGCCGATCTGGCAGCCGCCGGGCATGGCCACCCGCGCCCGGCCGAAGCGGCCGATGAGGGGGCCGAGCACCGAGATGCTCGCGCGCATCTTGGTCACCAGCTCGTAGGGGGTCTCGCAGGAGGCCACCGCCGTGGTGTCGATGCGCAGGGAATGGCCCTCGCGGGCCACGGTGGCCCCTAGGCGCTCCAGCACCTCGCCCATGATGTCGATGTCGGATATGAGGGGCACGTTGCGCAGCACGCTCTGGCCGCAGCCCAGCAGCGTAGCCGCCATGAGCTTGAGCGCCGAGTTCTTCGCGCCCGACACCGTCACGTCGCCAGCGAGGGTGCCCCCTCCGTGCACGATGATGACTTCTTCTGCCATGGATTCCCCTTACGAAGGCGCAGCAGGCCGCGCCGAGTCTCTCTGCGTTCGCATCCATTATAGGAAAGGCCGCCCCAGCCGGGACGGCCTTCCATCATTTGCCCAAACATGGTGGGGCAGCGGCTCGCCTTCGGGCGACGCGGCCGGGCGCCCCGCCGGTGGGCCGGGGCCGGGGCCGGGGCCGCGGGAGCCTTGCTACTCGCCCAGGGCGAAGCGCACGAAGCCGGTGATGGCGATGGTGCCGCCCATCTCCTTGGCGCACTGGTCGACGTACTGGCCCACGGAGATGTCCGGGTTCTTGACGAAGGGCTGCTCGGTCAGGCAGTTCTCCTTGAAGAACTTCTCCAGGCGGCCGGTGGCCATCTTCTCCTGGATCTCCTCGGGCTTGCCGGACTCGGCGGCCTGGGCCTTGTAGATGCCCTTCTCGTGCTCCACCACGTCAGCCGGCACGGCGTCGCGGGTGGCGGCCACCGGGTTCACCGCAGCCACCTGCATGGCCACGTCGCGGCCGCACTTCTGGAACATCTCGGTGGAGGGCTCCACGCCGTCCACGGCGAAGCTCACGAGCACGCCGATCTTGCCGCCGCCATGGATGTAGCAGGACACGCCGTCGGCCTCGACGACGGCCACGCGGGCGAGGATGGTGTTCTCGCCCAGCACGTGGATGCAGTCGGTGACGATGTCCTCGACGGCCTGGCCGTCGATCTCGGCGGCCTTCAGCACGTCCACGTCCGCCGGCTTGGCGTTGATGGCGGCACGGGTGATCTTCTCGGCGTAGGCCTTGAACTTGTCGTTGATGGCCACGAAGTCGGTCTCGCAGTTGAGCTCGATCATGGCGCCGGTGCGGCAGCTCTCGGAGACGAGGGCCATGACGGTGCCCTCGTTGGTGGCGCGGCCGGCCTTCTTGGCGGCGGCGGCCAGGCCCTTGGTGCGCAGCACGTCCACGGCGGCGTCCATGTCGCCGTCGGACTCGGCGAGGGCCTTCTTGCACTCCATCATGCCTGCGCCGGTCATCTCGCGCAGCTCCTTGACCATCTGAGCGGTGATCTCAGCCATGGTTGGTCCTTTCTCTTATAAGGGGATGTGAAGCTAGGGGCGTTCGGTTACTCGGCTGCAGCCTGGGCTGCCTCGGTGACCTCGGCGGCAGCCTGCTCGGCCACCTCCTCGACGGCGTCCGCCTCGGCAGCCACGACGGCGGCCTTGGCATCGTCGAGGGCCTCGCTCGCGGCGGCCTCGTTGCCCGCAGCCATCTCGGCGGCGGTCACGTCGGCGCCGGTGCCGGCGATGACGGCGTCGGCCAGGAAGTTGGCCAGCAGGCGCACGGAGCGGATGGCGTCGTCGTTGGCCGGGATGCCGTAGTCGACGTCGTCGGGGTCGCAGTTGGTGTCCAGCGTGCCCACGACGGGGATGCTCAGGCGATGGGCCTCGTGCAGGGCGATCTCCTCGCGGTTGGTGTCGATGACGAACACGGCATCGGGCACGCGCTTCATGTTGCGGATGCCGTTGAGGTTGGTCTGCAGCTTGGAGAGCTCCTTGCGCAGCAGGATCTGCTCCTTCTTGGGCAGCAGCGCCATGCGGCCATCGGCCTCCATGGCCTCCAGCTCCTCCATGCGCTGCACGCGGCCGCGGATGGTGACGAAGTTGGTGAGCATGCCGCCGAGCCAGCGGGCGTTCACGTAGGGCATGCCGCAGCGGTTGGC
>CANOCK010000130.1 GCA_947564525.1 uncultured bacterium
CCTTTCCTGCCGGCCGGAAAACGCACTATCAGGCGTTGCATAATGTAAATCTGTGATTTACATTGATAAAGTATGCGAAATCGAGAGAAAGAGGGAATCATGCTGTTCTTCAGCGACATCGACCCGCAGGGCGTCTGCATCCTGGTTGGCCCGGATGGGACGAACTGCATCCGCATCGGCCTCTAGGGAGCACGGAATGAGCTTTTCGTCAGGCACTCAGCAAGACGAGGCAATGACGCCGATAGCAGAGGCGCTGCGTCCGCTATCGGCGTCGCTCACCAAAGCAAAGCGACTCTGCATGGCGATTAAGACGCTTATCGCCATTGGGGCGTCACTCTTCCTTATTTGCTATGCGGTTGTGTGGGTTCTTCTGCTCGTTCTCTCCTTGCAAAGAGGAATTGAGGGCACTACGATGGCTGCACTCGTGGGATTCCTTGCGACAGGAATATGCGGAGGTGTCGGCGCTTTCCTGGCGTACAAAATTTTCGACGACCTCGTTCGCCGAGATGCCATATTTACAGCCCGACAGGTGAAGCGCCTAAAGGTCATCGCTTTGATTTTTGCCTTACTCTTCGTCATCGAGCTTCTGCTCCCCTCGAGCGGTTTAATCATAGATAGCGGAGGAATGGAGGTTGTCGGTCTTGTCGACGATTCCGCCTCTTACATTGACACTCCCAAGCTCAACCTGGGCTCTTTGCTGTTCGCTGCGGTGTTCTACTGCGCTTCGGCGATCTTCGAGTACGCGAGCTTGCTGCAGCAGGCGTCGGATGAGACCATCTGACCGTCAGCGCCACGGGCCCATTCGAGCCTAGAAGGCTCCTCGACCCAAAGGAAGGCCCCTTCCCGCATCGTCGGGAAGGGGCCTTCCGCTTTCCCCGGATCGCTGCACACCCTCGCCCGCCGTCCGAGCGCATGGGCGAAAGGGCGCGCAGCGCTAGACCATGACGCCGGCCCATGCTCCTCAGCCACGACCCCGCCAATCGCCCACACCCAAGCCGAAGGCATCGGGCAGCCACCCCTATCGCCCAAGGACACGATGGCGGGAAGAAGTACGCGGGGCTCCTGCGGCTCCCAGCGCTCCGCAGCCGTCAGGCCATGGCGGAGTACATGATGGAGAGCGGCGCGTCCTCGAAGGCGTTGGCGGCGCTGATGTAGCCCTCCAGGCTCACCGACTGCCCTATGAGCGACGAGAGGGTGTTGCTCGGCGCATTGACCACGAAGGACTTCACCTTGTAGGTGCGCCCGTCCAGCTGCACCTGCATGTACGCCGTGTTGAGCAGGAACTGGTTCTCGCGCAGGGAGAGCGTGCCCGTCAGCTTCACGAGGTCACCGGCGTGGCACACCATCTGCTGCGCCGGCTGGTCCTGGCCGCCACCCGCCAAGGGCTGCGGGGTGATAGCCGTTGGCGCCGAGGCCGCCGAGAGCCGACCGGCGCGAGAGGAGTCGACTTCCTTCACCGACAGGATCCAGCCATCGGCCTCGGACCACTGCACCTCGTAGGTGACCGTGCACACCGCCGAGCCCTTCTCCAGGCTGGCCTCGAAGGTGCCGCCCTGAGCCGTCAGGCTCTCGCTGGTCACGCGCACGGTGGCGTCGGCGAAGGCCTCGGCCAGGCGCGAGTCGTAGAAGCGCAGGAGCGGGATGAGCCCCTCCTGGAAGCTGCGCACGTTGGGGGCGCGCACGGGGGTGACCGTGGGAGCGCCCAGCTCGCTGGTGGTGGTCTGCCAGGTGTTCTTGTCGAGGTCGAACACGAAGCGCTGCACCACGAAGCGGCGCACCTCGATGGCGCTGCTGCGCCAGGTGGCGAACGCCGACACCACGCGATAGGACAGGAACGGGTCCTCCAGCTGCACCGCGTTGTCGTTGGTGAGCAGCGCGGCGAACAGCGAGCTGCGCATGACGGTGTCGCCGATGGTGACGTCGGTGAACCGCGGCCCCTGGAGGCCGTCTGCGGTCACGTAGGCGTACTGGGAGAGGTCTGGCGGCTCGAGGCCGGCGCTGTTGAGGGCTGCGAGGGCCTCGCGCTCCGAGAGGCTCTCCAGGCGCTCCTGGGTGAGCGAACGGTCGATGGCATCGAAGGCGAACCAGGCGCAGGCGCCGGAGAACGCCAGCACGCCGACGAACACGATGAGCGCGATGGCGCAGGAGCGCAGGCAGCCTCCCTTGCGTGGCTCCGGCTCGGCCGGCGCGGCGCCCATGGGGACCACGATGACGGGCTGCACGTCGTCAGCCATGGGGCAATCCCTCCCCTTCCCTCTCGAAGATGCCCTTAGGGTACCACAATGCGGCCCCTACGCAGGCGAGACACGGAGTGCCAGGGCCAAGGGGCCGATATGGTGGGGCAACGAGGGGCTTCGGCATCTTAAAACTGCGCTTTTAGCAATCCAAGGCCGAGGCGCGGCTGCGGGGCGAGCGGCGCCAGCGCGGCTAGGCGCTCCCCGACAAGGCGCCGAACGCTCCCTAGGTCTATAATGGGACGCCGAGCGAAAGGCTCCCACCTACGACAGGACAAGGCGGTTCCACGATGTACGACCATGGCCCCGACCTCGGGCGCAACGACGAATGCTGGTGCGGCAGCGGCCGCAAGTACAAGAAGTGCCACAGCGACTTCGACGAGCGGCTGCAGGCGCTCCACGAAGCCGGGGAGCTGGTGCCCGCCCGGGAGCTGCTGAAGATGTCGGAGGACGTTGCCGGCGTGAGGCGCAGCGCCGCGGTGAACGTGGGCGCCCTGGACTACGTGGCGAGCCGGATCGGCCCCGGGGTGACCACCGGCGACATCGACCGCTGGGTGCATGACTACACCGTGGAGCATGGCGCCACCCCCGCGCCACTGGGCTACGAGGGCTTCCCCAAGAGCGTCTGCACCTCGGTCGACGAGGTGGTCTGCCACGGCATACCCTCTGACGACGAGCTGCTGCGCGAGGGCGACATCGTCAACGTGGACTGCTCCACCATCCTGGACGGCTACTACTCGGACTCGTCGCGCATGTTCATGATCGGTGAGGTGACCCCCGAGAAGGAGCAGCTGGTGCGCGTGACCAAGGAGGCCCTGGAGAAGGGGCTTGAGGCCGTGCGGCCCTGGGGCCACCTGGGCGACGTGGGAGCGGCGGTGCACGCCCACGCCAAGGCCCACGGCTACACCGTGGTGCGCGAGTTCGGCGGCCACGGCATCGGGCTGGACTTCCACGAGGACCCGTTCGTGAGCTTCGTCACCAAGCCCGGCACCGGCGAGATCCTGGTGCCGGGGCTCATGTTCACCATCGAGCCCATGGTCAACATGGGCAAGGCGCGCATCGACATGAACGACCCCAACGGCTGGACCGTGCGCACCCACGACCGCAAGCCCACGGCCCAGTGGGAGGTGCAGATCGTGGTGACGGAGGATGGCTACGAGCTGCTGAGCTGGTAGCGGGCGCGAGCGACATGGGCCTCCCCTGAGCTGACGGCTACGGGAGCCGTGACGCCCTCCTCGCGCACGAGCAGGTGCCCCTGGCCGTCGACGCCCTCCACCAGGCCCGCCGCCAAGGGGGAGCCGTTGCGGTCCTCGATGGCGACGAGGCAGCCCGCCAGCAGCTCGTGGTCGGCGTACTCCTGGGCGAAGGGGGCGAAGCCCTCGGCCAGCCAGCGGCGGTAGGCGCCCTCCAGCTCGCG
The DNA here is from genome assembly GCA_947564525.1 of uncultured bacterium. Taxonomy (GTDB): domain Bacteria; phylum Actinomycetota; class Coriobacteriia; order Coriobacteriales; family Eggerthellaceae; genus D16-63. The sequence continues at coordinate 3,652 of CANOCK010000130.1, forward strand.
GAGCACGGCCCCGCGCACCTCGTCGATGGCCGCCTGGGGCTCGCAGGTGCCGCCGAGCCCCAGCTCCTCCAGATAGGCGGGCTCGTTCTTCCCCGCCACCGGCGCCGCCTCCCCTGCCGGAGGGAGCACGTTCGCCCCGATGCCCACGCACAGGCCGCCGGCATGCTGCTCCAAGGAGATGCCGACCAGCTTGCGGAAGGCCAGGGCCTGGCCCTCGCCCGTCTCGGCGCAGACCACGTCATTGGGCCACTTGACGCGCACGCGGCGGCCCGACGCCTCCGGCAGGAGCGACGCCAGGGCCCGGCGCACGGCTACGGCCACCACCAGGCTCAAGGTGGGCAGCTGGGCGCAGGCCACCTGCGGCCGCAGCAGCACCGAGAGGTACATGCCCCCGACCGGGCTGGCCCAGGAGCGCCCCTGGCGGCCGTAGCCGCCGCTCTGGCGCTGCGCCGTCACGGCAAGGCCCTCCGCCTCGCCCCTTTCCAGCGCCTCCTTCACGACGTCGTTGGTGGAGGAGGCCTCTGCCAGGCGCTGCAGGCGGAACAGGCCCATCGGCTAGCCCTGCAGCTTCCAGGCGCGCCCGACGCGCTGGCCCTCGGGCACCTGGCCCACCGGCGTGCCGTCGGCCAGCACGTGGCCCGGCAGCAG
>CANOCK010000131.1 GCA_947564525.1 uncultured bacterium
CGACAGGGCTCCTGCGCGTGACGTTCACCGTGGACGCCACGCGCTACGCCTGAGGGAGGGCGCTTCGAGCCCTGCGCCCGTGCGGTCGCCTGCCGGGTCGCAGGGCAGGTGACCTGGCCGTCCCGCCAGGGCAGCGCTCGAGGCGCAGGGCCCTCGGAGGGAATGGTCGCCGTCTGCCCTTGTGGGCCATGCCCGCCGTCCGCGCGGCCATGCGCCGGTCGGCTCCGCAAGAGGGCCTGCCCCTGGAGGCTGCGGGTCGGAGCCCATCCCTTCGCCGCTTGCCGGCCGCGCGCTCGTTCCAAGAGGTCGCGCTTGCCCCGCTTTCGCGGGCGGCCAGGAAGGTCGCGCGCGCAATCCGAGCGGGGCGCCCCGCCTGCCAGCCCGTCCGGGCGCCGTGACGAGCTCCCCAAGGCTGGCCTTTCGGCTTGCCTGGCTTTTTGCAGCGCCAGCCCTCTCGACCGGAATCGACGCTGCGAGGAGGCCCCTGGCCGGGCCTTCGCCGCCTTCCCATGGCTTGGCGGATGCCCGATAATGCCGATGCGAATCCCGGGCGGAACCACTATTATATATAGGTATCGACTGCGATCTTCCACCTAGAAGGGGGCCCCATGGCGGGTATCGACATAGCGCCCGATGCGCAGGGCAAAGTGCGCGACCTCTACGACCTGGGCGACCAGCTGCTGCTCGTGGCCACCGACCGCATCTCCGCCTTCGACTACGTGCTCGAAGACGAGATCCCCCACAAGGGCGCGGTGCTCACCCAGCTCTCCAAGTTCTGGTTCGAGCTGCTCGACGGCGTGGTGGAGAACCACCTGGTCTCCACTGACACGTCCGACTTGCCCGAGCGGTTCAAGCCCTACAGCGACTACCTGCGTGGCCGCTTCATGCTGGTGCGCAAGGCCGAGATGTTCCCTGTCGAGTGCATCGTGCGCGGCTACCTGGCCGGCAGCGGCCTGAAGGAGTACCAGCGTGCAGGCACCGTCTGCGGCATCGCGCTGCCCGAGGGGCTGCAGAACTCCTCGAAGCTGCCCGAGCCCATCTTCACCCCGTCCACCAAGGCCGAGATCGGCGGCCACGACGAGAACATCAGCTTCGAGCGCGCGGCCGAGCTCCTCGGGGCCGAGGACGCCGCCACTCTGCGCGACCTCTCCCTGGCGGTGTACGCCAAGGCGGCCGGCTACGCGCGTGAGCGCGGCATCGTCATCGCCGACACCAAGTTCGAGTTCGGGCGCCTGGGCGGCAAGGTCATCCTGGCCGACGAGGTGCTGACCCCCGACTCGTCCCGCTTCTGGCCCGGCGACGCCTACGCCCCCGGCCATGACCAGCCCTCCTTCGACAAGCAGTTCGTCCGCGACTGGCTCACGGCCCACTGGGACAAGCAGGGGGCCCCGCCGCGCCTGCCGGCCGACGTCATCCAGAAGACCAGCGACAAGTACATCCAGGCCTACGAGCTCATCACCGGAAAGGACTTCAGCTACTAATGTCACAGCGCAATCCCATGAACGACCGCTACAACGGCGACGAGGGCCGGGGCAAGTCGCGCAAGAGCGCTGCGTCCGCCAAGCCCAAGGCCAAGGCGGCGGCCACGGTGGTGGCCAGCGCGTCGAAGAAGACCAAGCAGCAGAAGAAGGCCGACGCCAAGGCCGAGCGCAAGAAGCAGCAGGAGGCCCAGCGTGAGCTAGACCGCAAGTACTACACCCCCGACACCGCCCGCTACCGCAAGCTGCGCACGCTGTGGTGGGTGTGCCTGGTGGGCGGCATCATCTGCGTGGCCGTGTCGTTCCTGTTCCGCGAGCAGCTGCCCGAGGTGCTGGCCATGGTGGTGCTGTTCGCCGCCTATGCCTTCATCATCGCGGCCTTCTACATCGACCTGTCCAAGATTCGCAAGGAGCGCCAGGCCTATCAGAAGCGCATGGTGGAGCTCGAGGAGGCCGAGGCCAAGAAGCGACGGGCTGAGGCGCGCGCCCAGCGCTCGCGGGCCCAGGGCCCTGGCAAGGGCAAGGGCGCCAAGGGCAAGGCGGCTCCGGCCGAGGACGAGGCGCCCGCCGAGCAGCCCGAGCAGCCGGCCAAGAAGCGCCGGGGGTTCTTCGGCAGCGGCTTTCGCCTGCCCAAGTCGGAGGCTGCCAGCCCCGATGCGGCTGACGCCCCCAACGCCGACGAGAAGGAGACGGCCCCGGCCGCCGGCAAGTAACCCCACGACCCCTGAAGGAGCATCCCCATGGTCGAGCGCGTGTATGTGGAGAAGAGGCCCGGATTCGACGGGGAGGCGCGGCACCTGCTGGGCGAGCTGCGCGACGTGATGGGCCTCGCGGGCCTGACGGGCGTGCGGGTGGTCAACCGCTACGACGTGGAGGGCCTGAGCCGCGAGCTGTTCGAGGCCTGCGTGCCCACGGTGTTCAGCGAGCCCCAGGCCGACACGGCGAGCTTCGAGCCGCCTGCCGCGGATGGCGCGGCCATGTTCGCCGTGGAGTACCTGCCGGGTCAGTTCGACCAGCGCGCCGACTCGGCCAGCGAGTGCATCCAGCTCATCAGCCAGGGCGAGCGCCCCACCGTCCGCTCCGCCAAGGTCTACCTGCTGGAAGGCGACCTGTCGCCGGAGGACGTGGCGGCGGCCAAGCGGCACCTCATCAACCCGGTGGAGGCGCGCGAGGCGTCGATGGGGCTGCCGGGCACCCTGGCCCTGGAGCAGCCGAACCCGCAGCCGGTGGAGGTGCTGGAGGGCTTCTGCGCCATGGGCGAGGCCGACCGCACGGCCTTCATCGCCGAGCGCGGGCTGGCCATGGACGAGGCTGACCTGGCCTTCTGTCAGGCCTACTTCGCCGAAGAGGGCCGGCCTCCCACCATCACCGAGCTCAAGATGATCGACACCTACTGGTCGGACCACTGCCGCCACACCACCTTCGGCACCGAGCTGACTGACGTGGAAATCGCCGATGCCAACGTGCAGGAGGCGTTCGACCGCTACCTCGAACTGCGCCGCGAGCTGGGGCGCGAGGGCAAGCCGGTGTGCCTGATGGACATGGGCACCATCGGCGCGCGGTACCTGAAGTCCACGGGCCAGCTGACCGGCTTGGACGAGTCCGAGGAGATCAACGCCTGCACCGTGCGCGTGAAGGTGGACGTGCGGGGCGAGGATCAGGACTGGCTTTACCTGTTCAAGAACGAGACCCACAACCATCCCACCGAGATCGAGCCCTTCGGCGGCGCGGCCACCTGCGTGGGCGGTGCCATCCGCGACCCGCTCTCCGGGCGCGCCTACGTGTACCAGGCCATGCGCGTCACGGGCGCGGCCGACCCGCTGGCGCCCGTGAGCGAGACGCTGCCCGGCAAGCTGCCCCAGCGCAAGCTCGTGACCACCGCTGCGGCCGGCTACTCCTCCTATGGCAACCAGATCGGCCTGGCCACTGGCCAGGTGAACGAGCTCTACCACCCCGGCTACGCCGCCAAGCGCATGGAGATCGGCGCCGTGGTGGGCGCCACCCCGGCCGACCATGTGCGCCGCGAGACGCCCGCGCCGGGCGACGTGGTGGTGCTGCTGGGCGGCCGCACGGGCCGCGACGGCATCGGCGGGGCCACCGGCTCGTCCAAGTCGCACACGCTCGAGTCCATGGAGACGTGCGGCGCGGAGGTGCAGAAGGGCAACGCGCCGGTCGAGCGCAAGATCCAGCGCCTGTTCCGCCGTGGGGACGCCTGCCGCATGATCAAGCGCTGCAACGACTTCGGCGCCGGCGGCGTGTCGGTGGCCGTGGGCGAGCTGGCCGACGGCCTGCAGATCAACCTGGATGCCGTGCCCAAGAAGTACGAGGGCCTCGACGGCACCGAGCTGGCCATCGCCGAGAGCCAGGAGCGCATGGCCGTAGCGCTGGCTCCCCACGACGTGGACGCGTTCATCGCGCTCGCCCATGAGGAGAACCTGGAGGCCACGCCCATCGCCGTGGTCACCGAGGAGCCGCGCGTGCGCATGGACTGGAACGGGGAGCGCATCGTCGACGTGAGCCGCGCCTTCCTGGCCTCCAACGGCGCCCCGAAGGCCCAGGACGTGGCCGTGGCAGCCGGCGGCACCTGGGAGGCGCCCGCCGCCTGGGGCCACGCTGGCGACCCCCTGGCCGAGCGCCTGGAGGCCGTGCTGACCGACCTCAACGTGGCGTCGAACAAGGGGCTGGCCGAGGGCTTCGACTCCACCATCGGCGCCGCCACGGTGCTCATGCCCTTCGGCGGCCAGCACCAGCTGACCCCCGCCATGGCCATGGTGGCCAAGATGCCCGTGGACGGCGAGACCACCACCTGCTCGGG
>CANOCK010000132.1 GCA_947564525.1 uncultured bacterium
CCGCACCCTCGGCGCCAGCCGCCGCGCGCTTCCCGCCGATGCGCCGCTCGGTGCCCGCCCGCAGCCGCGCGATGTTGCCGCGGTGCGCCCACACCACCGTGAGGGCCGCCGCCATGATGAGCGCCATGGCCACCGGATGGCCGCCGTAGTAGAGCGCCGCCAGCCCCAGGCAGGCCACCGCTGCGGAAACCGAGCCCGCCGACACGTAGCGCGTCAGCGCCACCACCACGGCGAACACGCCGACCTCCACGAGGAAGCCCACGGGCCCGAACGTGAACCACAGGCACGCCGCCGCGACGGCGATGCCCTTGCCGCCCCGGAACCCGAGCCACGGGCTGAAGATGTGCCCCCAGGTGCAGCCCGCGAAGGCCAGGGCCAGCGCCAGGGCGGCGAAGCCCGAGGGCAGCGCCTCGGCCGTCATGGAGCCCAACCAGCCAGCCAGGAGGCCCTTGCCGAAGTCCAGCGCGAACACCGCCGTGCCGCCAGCCTTGCCCAAGGTGCGCATGGCGTTGGTGGTGCCGATGTTGCCCGAGCCCTCAGCCCGGATGTCCTTGTGGAAGGCCAGCTGCGACACGATGACGCCCCAGGGGACCGACCCCAGCAGGAACGTCGCCACCAGCAGCAGCGGCAGCAGCCACAGGGCCGCATCGGCGGAGAAGGGCACGTCATGGGGCACGTAGGCGGCGGTCACGGCCGGGGGCAGCGGGACCGAGTCCACGATGGTGGCAGGGGCTTCGGGCATGGGCTAGTCCTTCTTCTTGAAGCGCAGGCGAGCCGGCGTGCCCTCCAGGTCGAAGGAGCGGCGCAGGCTGTTCTCGAGGAAGCGCTCGTAGTTGTCGGTCACGATGTCGGGCCGATTGCAGAAGAACGTGAACGTGGGCGGCCGCACGCCGGTCTGGGTGACGTACTTCATCCGCAGGATCGCCTTGCCCTTGGACACGGTGTGGCCCGTCTCGCGGATTCCCGCCAGCCAGGTGTTCAGCTGGTTGGTGGGGATGGTGCGGCTGTAGGCGGCGTAGGCCTTGTCGATCATCCCCCAGATGCGCTCGACGTTCTTGCCCGTCAGCGCCGAGATGGCCACCACCGGCGCATAGCCCACGAACATCATGCGGTCGGCGATGCGCTCGCGGATGGCCGCCTTGGCCTCGGGACCGCCCACGATGTCCCACTTGTTCAGCACGATGCCCATGGCGCAGCCGCGCTCGAGCGCGTAGCCGGCCACGCGCTGGTCCTCGTTGGTGAGCCCCAGCGGCGAGTCCACCACCAAGAGCACCACGTCGGCCCGGTCGATGGCGCGCATGGCCCGCACGAAGCCGTAGTACTCCACGTCCTCGTCCATCTGGCTCTTGCGCCGCAGCCCCGCGGTGTCCACGATGCGGTAGAAGCGGCCCTCGTGCTCCACCAGGGTGTCCACGGCGTCGCGGGTGGTGCCCGCCACGTCGCTGACGATGGAGCGGTCGTCGCGTGTCAGCTTGTTGGTGAGCGAGCTCTTGCCGGCGTTGGGGCGGCCGATGATGGCCACGTTGATGGCGTCGACCTCGTCAGCCACGCGCTCGCCCAGGTCGAGCTTGCGCAGCTCGTCCACCACGGCATCCAGCAGGTCGCCCGTGCCATGGCCATGCAGGGCCGAGATGGGCCAGGGGTCGCCCAGGCCCAGGCTGTAGAACTCCCATAGCTCGTCCATCTTGTTCGGGGTGTCCATCTTGTTCACCGCCACGAACACCGGCTTGTCGGTGCGCTGCAGGATGCGCGCCACCGCCTCGTCGTCGTTGTTGATGCCGGTCCGGCCGTCCACCACGAACACGATGGCGTCCGCCTCGTTGGCCCCTTCGAGGGCCTGGGCCGTGATGCTGCCCTGGAACTCGTCGTCGGAGGCCACCTCGATGCCACCGGTGTCGATGAGGGTGAAGGCCACGCCGTTCCAGTCCGCCTCGTGGTAGCTGCGGTCGCGCGTGACGCCGCGCATCTCGTGGACGATGGCCTCGTCGGCCTGGGCGATGCGGTTCACGATGGTGGACTTGCCCACGTTGGGCCGCCCCACGATGGCCACGATGGGAAGCGCCATGGGCCCCACCTCCTTCGTTCGATGCGCTCGGGCACGGGCACCCGCGCGCAGGGCGCCGGCGCCTCAGGAGGCCAGCGCTGCGATGCGGTTCAGGTAATCGGATGGGTTACATGGTACCACGGTCACCGGGCATCCGGCGGCGGCTTCGATGGCGCGAAGGCCCATGCCGTCGAGGGTGAGGCCGTCGTCGTTGAGCATGACGTCGAACAGCGCGTAGAGCGGCAGCTCCCCTGGGCTCGCCTCCCGGTCGGCGCGGATGGCGGCCGCCACGTCGCAGCCGCACAGCAGCCCTGTGACGTCCACGTTGCCGCCGAAGAAGCCGTTGGCCACCACCAAGGGCCCCACGAGCCCATCCAGGGGGCTGCTGGCCAGCAGCTGGCCGAAGAGGGGCATCATGGCCTCGCCCACCACCAGCTTGGCCGTCCTTCCCGCCGCGGCCAGGGCCTTGGCCGCCCGAGCCGCCACGCCGTCGTCCACCGCGGCGCGGAACTCGTCCACGCTGCTGCGGACGATGCCGATGCCGTCCTCGAACAGCTCGAAGGCGCCATAGTGGCGCGCGGGCGGCAAGTGCTCCAGCAGACGGTCGCCGTAGGCGCTGCGATACAGCTCGTCGGCGGCGAAGGCCCATGCCATGCCGCGCTCGGCCTCGGCCCGGCGCTGGAACGGCCCCAGGTCCGCGAGCACCGCGCGCGCCGCCGCTGGGTCGTCGAAGCTGCGGTCGAAACGGCGCTGGTAGCGCGTGTACCCCAAGGGCACCACCCCCACGTTGAGGATGCCCGGGCGTGCGTAGGCCCACTCCAGGGTGTCCCGCAGCACGGCGCCGTCGTTCTCGCCTGGCACGAGCACCACCTGGGCGTCCATCTCTATGCCCGCCTCCAGCAAGCGGTCGAGTGCGGCCAGGCCATGGGCGGCATGGCGCCCGATGAGCCGCGCGCGCACCTCCGGGTCGGAGGCGTGGAGCGACACCCGCAGCGGGCTGATGCGCTGCTCGACGATGCGCGCCTCGTCCTCGGCGGAGAGGTTCGTCAGCGTGACGAAGGTGCCCGACAGGAAGCTCAGGCGGAAGTCGTCGTCGCGAAGGGTGAGGGAGGGGCGCAGGCCCTGGGGCAGCTGGCGCATGAAGCAGAAGGTGCAGGCATTGCGGCACTGGCGCACGCCGTCGAACACCACGCCGTCGAAGGCGAGGCCCCAGCCCTCCCCCGCTTCGCGCTCCAGCTCCACGACGCCCGCGTCGCCGTCCAGGTCCACGTAGCCCAGGGCCACCACCTCGTCGCAAGCATGCCAGCGCCAGTCGATCAAATCGCGCAGGGGATGCCCCTCCACGGTCGTGACCACGCAGCCGGGCTCGAACCCCGCGTCGTCCGCCGGGCTGCCCGGCTCCACCGCCACCACCACGGCCCCCGCCGGCCGCAGGGCCGCGCTGGCCGCGCCGGGAGCGGCCGCCTCGCGCTCGACGTCTCTGGAAGGATAGCTGCCCACGGCACCGCCCGTCGCTTGCCTCAGGCGCCCACGAGCAGCTTGTCGGTCAAGGCGCTCCGCGCGAACGCCCCCATGGAGACGCCCTCGCTCTGAGCGCGGCGCTCGATCGCCGCCTTCATACCACGTGGGATCTTGATGGAGAAGGTCACCGACCCCTCGTCAGAGAGGGGCGGGCGGCCGTAGACGACCTCCCCCACGGTGCGCTCCCCCTCCGGGAACTCGCCCCGCTCGTAGGCAGCGCACCAGCGGTCCATCATCTCTTCGGTCAGCTCTTGGCCGTTCGCCGCAATGCGCTTCGCGCTCATCTCGATCCCTTCTCCGCCCACTCCATAAACGAAAAAGGCGGCCTGTTGAGGCCGCCTTCGAAGTTCTGGCTCCCCGGGTAGGATTCGAACCTACAACCCTTCGGTTAACAGCCGAATGCTCTGCCGTTGAGCTACCGAGGAATGGCTGCGCTTTTGGCGCGGTTAACCATTATATAGGAAGTCGCCTCCAGCGCAAGGGGCTTTTCGCAAGGTTTTCTCGCCTGCGAGCACGCTCCCCTAGGCCACAGCCGCAGCCAGCGAGGCCGGCAGCGCGAATAGGGGACGTCCCCTATTCGCGCTTGGGCGATCTGCCCAGCCCTACTCACGCGCCAGCCCCGGGCAGACTCACCGTGTAGGCGAGCCTGGCGACGGGGGCGGCGTCGCGCACGGGCGGGATGG
>CANOCK010000133.1 GCA_947564525.1 uncultured bacterium
CCATCACCTCGATGCGGAACTGGGGCTTGCCCGCGTCGAAGGCGCACACCACGGCGTCGGGCGCCGCGTCCTCGATGAACTTGAGCAGCATCTGCAGGAAGCCGAACACCGCGTTGGTGGGGGTGCCGTCCGGGGCGCTCATGGAGGTGGGGATGGCATGGTAGGCGCGGTGCATCAGGGAATTGCCGTCGATGACGGCGACTTTCTTCGGCATGGGAGATCCTTCGCGCAGAAGCGGGCTTGGTCCTAGGGGAGAGTATAACCCAGAACCGGGCGGCGGCCGGGGCGGGAGTCTAGCTGTTCCACAGGTAGCCGACGCCACGCACCGTCTCCAGGCGCTGGGCCAGGTCGGGGCCGAGCTTGGCCCGCACGCGGCGCACGTGCACGTCCACGGTGCGGCTGCCGCCGTAGTAGTCGAACCCCCACACGCGCCTCAACAGCGCGTCACGGGAGTAGGTGCGGCCCGGGTGGGTGGCCAGGAAGGCCAGCAGAGCGTACTCCAGGTAGGTCAGGTCGAGGGGCTCGCCCGCCACCTTCACCTGGTAGGTAGCCAGGTTGATGGTCATGTTGTCGATGGCCACGAAGTCCGTGGCCGTGGCCTCGTTGCCGGGCCAGAGCAGCTGGCGGATGCGGGCGGCGCACTCCTCCGGGCTCGCGCCGCTCACCACGAAGTCGGCCCGCACCGCCACGGGCAGGCGGAACTCCCCCAGGGACCGCTCGTCCACGATGACCAGCATGGCGCCGGCCCCCTCCTCGGCCAGGGCCGCCTCCACCTGCGAGAGCGCCCCCAAGGCCTCGCCCTGGGCCTCGTAGATGACCAGGTCCTGGCTCGGATGGGCGGCGAGCAGGCTCTTGAGCTGCAGGCTCGACCCCGCGGCCACCTCCACGTCGAAGCCGGCGAGCACCTGCTGGAACCGATGGGCGTTGTCCAGGCTGTCGGCGACGAATATGACTTGCTTGCGCTGCATGGCTACAGCACCGCCAGGCAGCGGTCGAGCTCCCAGGGGGTCACGATGCGCTGGTACTCGTCCCATTCCTGGCGCTTGGCCCGCACCAGGTAGCCGTGGATGTGGTCCCCCAGCACCTCCCGCATCAGCTCGCTGCGGGAGAAGAGCTCCACCGCCTCGCCCAGGGTCTCGGGCAGCGTGGGCACCCCACGGTCCCGAAGCTGGGAGCGGGAGAGCTTGCATAGGTCGCAGGTCTCCGTCGGGGGCGGCAGCTCCAGGCCCTCCTCGATGCCCTTGAGCCCTGCGGCCAGCATCACGGCGAAGGCCAGGTAGGGGTTGGCGGCAGGGTCGGGGTTGCGCAGCTCCACGCGGCAGGCCTCCTCGCTGTCGGGCCGGTAGCCGGGCACCCGCACCAGGGCCGCGCGGTTGTGCTTGGCCCAGCTGAGGTAGGTGGGAGCCTCGGCGCCGCTGGCCAGGCGCTTATAGGAGTTCACGTACTGGTTCGTCACCAGGCAGAACTCCGGCGCGTAGGCCAGAAGCCCCGCGATGTAGCGCTTCGCGACCGCGGAGAGGCCGTAGCCGGAGGGGTCGCTCGGGTCGAAGAAGGCGTTGCGCCCCTGCTCGTCGAAGAGGCTCTGGTGCACGTGCATGCCCGAGCCCGACTCGCCGGCCAGCGGCTTGGGCATGAACGACGCGTAGACCCCGTGCTTCATGGCGATCTCCTTGACCACCAGCTTGTAGGTCATCACCGCGTCGGCCATGGAGAGCGCGTCGGCGTAGCGCAGGTCTATCTCATGCTGGGAGGGCGCGAACTCGTGATGGGAGTACTCCACCGGTATGCCCATCATCTCCAGGGTGAGCACCGTGTCGCGCCGCAGGTCGCTCGCGTAGTCCAGCGAGGTCAGGTCGAAGTAGCTGCCGCGGTCGAGCACCTCGGTGCCGCGGGAGTCCTTGAAGTAGAAGAACTCCAGCTCCGGCCCTACGTTGAAGGTGTAGCCCAGGTCGGCCGCCCGCTGCACCGTGCGCTCGAGCACGTGGCGCGGGTCGCCCTCGAAGGGGCGGCCGTCGGGGGTCTTGACGTCGCAGAACATGCGGGCCACGGCGTTGGACTCCGGGCGCCAGGGCAGCACCTGGAAGGTGGAGGGGTCCGGGAAGGCCAGCATGTCCGACTCCTGGGATTCCGAGAAGCCCTCGATGCAGCTGCCGTCGAAGCCCATGCCGTCGGCGAAGGCGTGCTCCAGCTCGCCGGGCACCACGGCGAAGGACTTCATGCCGCCCAGCACGTCGGTGAACCAGAGGCGCACGAAGTGGACGTCGCGGCCCTTGACGGTCTTCAGGACGAAGTCCTGCTCGGGGTTGTCGATCACCGGTGAGCTCCTTCGGTCGCCCCAATGGTTGCCCGCTCATTATAGCCCGGCCCTGTTTCAGGTCGGTTTCGGCCCGGCCTTGGCCTTGAGGGAGGGAAGGGCCCGCCGCGGCACGTTGCCGGGCGGGCCCTGGTTCCTCGGATGGCTCCGGTGGCCTGAGCGCTAGTGCTCGATGGAGTCCTTGCCCTCGCGGGGCTCGGCGTCCACGGCGGCCTCCTCGGAGACGGCGTCGAGGTTCGGGTCAGCGGCGACGGCGTCCTCGACGGCGGCCTCCACCTCAGGCTCGGTCAGCTGCACCTCGGGAGCCTGCTCCACGGCATCCTCCTCGGTGGGCTTGGCGGCCTCGGCCTCGGCGGCCTTCTTGGCATGCTCGGCAGCGCGCTCGGCCTTGGCAGCGGCCTTCGCCTCGCGCTCGGCCTTGCGCTTGGCCTCGGCTTCGGCCTTCTTGGCCGCCTCGGCAGCCTTGCGCTCGGCCTCGCGCTTGGCCACCAGCTCGGTGGCCGAGCCGCCGAAGCGGTCCGCGAAGCGCTGGACGCGCCCGCCGGTGTCGATGAGCTTCTGGGTGCCGGTGTAGAACGGATGGCAGGCGTTGCAGATGTCGATCTTCAGCTCGGGCTTCGTGGAGCGCGTGGTGAAGGTGTTGCCGCAGCTGCAACGGACGGTGCAGTCCATGTACTCGGGATGGATGCCTGGCTTCATGGGTGGTCTCTCCTTAACTGTCATTCCTTGGTTCCCGACCAAGGATACCTTCTGCCCCCACACGCGCGGTGCGCCCAGGGACAGGGCAAGCCTGCTAATTCTAGCACAGCCGACGAGCCGCGCAACCGCCGATTCGCCCCGAGGAAAGCAGATGCCGGCCCGAAGGCCGGCATCCGTCCGATTCGGCTTGCCGCCGTGAAGACGGCTTCGCGCGCTCGCAGGCGAAGGCCGCCTGCATGAGGGCGCGGGGCAGCGGCTAGTACATGCCGCCGCCACCGCCCATGGCGCCGGCAAGAGCGCTCAGGTCGGGACCCTCGGAGGGGATCTCGTTGATGGTGGCCTCGGTGATGAGGATCAGCGCCGCCACGGAGGCCGCGGACTGCAGCGCCGTGCGGGTGACCTTCACCGGGTCGTTCACGCCCATCTTGATCATGTTGCCGTACTCGCCGTTGGCGCAGTTCAGGCCCTCGCCCTTCGGCAGGCTCTTCACCTTCTCCACCACCACGGAGCCCTCGAAGCCCGCGTTCTGGGCGATGGCGCGCATGGGGGCCTCGATGGCCTTGCGGATGATGTCGATGCCCACTTCCTCGTCCTTGTCGGCAGCGGTCAGCTTGTCCAGCTCCGGCAGGGCGTCCACCAGGGCCACGCCGCCGCCGGCGACGATGCCCTCCTCGACGGCCGCGCGCGTCGCCTGCAGCGCGTCCTCGATGCGGGACTTCTTCTCCTTGAGCTCGGACTCGGTGGCAGCGCCCACCTTGAGCACGGCCACGCCGCCGGAGAGCTTGGCCAGGCGCTCCTGGAGCTTCTCGCGGTCGAAGTCGGAGTCGACGTGCTCCAGCTCGTTCTTGATCTGGCCGATGCGGCCCTCGATGGCGGCCTTGTCGCCCGCGCCGTCCACGATGAGCATGTTGTCCTTGGTCACCTTGACCGTCTTGGCGGTGCCCATGGTGTCCATGGTGGCGTCGGCGAGCGTCATGCCGAAGTCCTTGTCGATGACCTGGGCGCCCGTAACGGCGGCGATGTCCTCCAGGATGCGCTTGCGGCGGTCGCCGAAGCCCGGGGCCTTCACGGCCACGACGTTCAGGGTGCCGCGCAGCTTGTTCAGCAGGATGGTGGACAGGGCCTCGCCCTCGACGTCCTCAGCCACGAGGAACAGCGGGCGGCCGGAGCGCATGATCTCCTCCAGCAGCG
>CANOCK010000134.1 GCA_947564525.1 uncultured bacterium
TGCCGCCGTCCCGGTGCTCTCGGCCCCGCCGCAGCGGCGCCTGGGCGGCCGCAAGCGCACCCTGGCCGCATGCCTGGGGGCAGCGGCGCTGCTGGTGGCCGTGGTGGCCGCCGGCCTCGCCCTGGGCCCCGACGCCACCCGCACCGACTTCCTGGCCAAGGGCCTGCCGCCGAGCCTGGCCCACCCCTTCGGCACCGACTGGCTCGGCCGGGACATGCTGGCCCGCACCCTGGCGGGCCTGTCCACCAGCCTGCTGCTGGGGCTGCTGGCCGCCGTGGCGTCGTCGGTGGTGGCCGTGGCCCTCGGCGCGGTGGCGGCCCTGGGCGGCAAGCGGGCTGACAGTGCGGTGAGCCTGCTCGTCGACCTCATGATGGGCATCCCCCACATCGTGCTGCTGCTGCTGATCTCCTTCGCCCTGGGCAAGGGGTTCTGGGGCGTGGCCGTGGGCATAGCGCTGACCCACTGGCCGAGCCTGGCCCGCGTGATGCGCGCCGAGATCCTGCAGGTGCGCAACGCCCCCTACGTGGCCGCAGCCCGCAAGCTGGGAGCCGGGCCGCTCGCCACCGCCCGGCGCCATCTGCTGCCCCACGTGCTGCCGCAGCTGGCCGTAGGGCTGGTCCTGCTGTTCCCCCACGCCATCCTGCACGAGGCGGCGGTGACCTTCCTCGGGTTCGGGCTGCCGCCCGAGTCCCCGGCCATCGGCGTCATCCTGAGCGAGTCCATGGGCTACCTCTCGGCCGGGTTGTGGTGGCTCGCCGTGCTGCCCGGCCTGGCGCTGGTGGCGGCCGTCATGCTGTTCGACGTGGTGGGCGGTGCCCTGCAGCGGCTCATCGACCCGGCCCACGCCCAGGACTGAGGAGGCGCCATGGACGAGGCGAGGCAAGGCGGCACGGCAGGCGCAGGTGGCGCAGGGGCCATGGAGGCCCCCGCTGCCCCTTCGGCGCCCGCGGAGCCAGGCGCGCGCCCCATCTGCGGCGAGCACGGCCCCCATAGCGCCCACCGCGACGGGGAGCGCCACCACGGCCACAGCCATGCCGCGGGCTCGCGCCACCCGGGCGACCACCACCTGCTGCAGGTGGAGGGGCTCTCGGTCAGCTTCACGCGCTACGAGGAGGCGCCTGGGCGCTTCCTCACCGCCGCCCAGCACGAGGTGCGGGTGCTCGACTCCCTGAGCCTGGCCGTGCACGCGGGCGAGGTGGTGGCGGTGGTGGGCGCCTCGGGAGCCGGCAAGAGCCTGCTGGCCGACTGCCTGCTCGGGCTGTTCGACCCCCACGCCACGGTGACCGGGCGCATCTGGTTCGACGGCGTGGAGCAGACGGCGACCAGCCTGGCGGCCCTGCGCGGGCGGCAGGTCGCGCTGGTGCCCCAGAGCGTGGCCGCCCTCGACCCGCTGATGAAGGTGGGGCGCCAGGTGCAGGGCGCGGGACCGCGCTCCACCCGCGCCGAGCGTCGGGCGCGGCAGCAGGCGCTGTTCGAGCGCTACGGGCTCGGGCCGGAGGTGGCGGGGCTCTACCCGCACCAGCTCTCGGGCGGCATGGCCCGGCGGGTGCTGCTGTGCTGCGCGCTGATGGGCAGCCCGCGCCTGGTCGTGGCCGACGAGCCCACAGTGGGCCTCGACCTCGACCTGGCCGTGGGCGCCCTCACCGACCTGCGCGCCTTCGCCGACGAGGGAGGCGGCGTGCTGCTGGTCACCCACGACATAGAGCTAGCCCTGCGCGTGGCCGACCGCGTGGCGGTGTTCCGCGATGGCACCGTGGTGGAGGAGACGGCGGTGACCAGCTTCGCCGCGCCGGAGCTGCTGGCGACCACCTACGCCCGAGCGCTCTGGCGCGCCCTGCCCGAGCATGGGTTCGAGGCGCCGCCCGAGGAGGCCGTGGCGGCGGGCGAGACAGGCAGCGGCGAGCGCTCCCCGAGGACGGCCGATGGCGAACGGGGCGACGCAGAAGGGCCGGCAGCGCCCGAAGCGGCCTCTCGCGATCGAGCCAGGGAAGAGGGTGCGACGGAAGCGGCTGCGGAAGGGCGCGAGGAGGGGCCATGCTAGAGGCGCGCGACGTCACCTTCGGCTACGGGAAGGGAGGGCCGGTGCTGCGCGGCCTCAGCCTGGCGGTCGCCCCAGGCGAGCGGGTGGCCCTGGTGGCCCCCTCCGGCGCCGGCAAGACCACGCTCTGCCGCCTGCTGGCCGGCTACGAGCAACCCCAGGCGGGCACGGTGCTGGCGGACGGGGCGTCCCTGCCCCGCCGGGGCCGTTGCACCGTGCAGCTGGTCGGCCAGCACCCGGAGCTCGCCCTCGACCCGCGCATGACCCTGGCCGCGTCGCTGGCAGAGGCCTTGAGAGGCCAGGACGGCGGCCGACGAGGCCGCCGGAAAGGCGGCGAGCCCATCCCCTCCAGCCTGGACGGCCAGGAGGAGCTGCTGGGCCGCTTCGGCATCCAGCGGCGCTGGCTTGGCCGCTACCCCCGCGAGCTCTCCGGTGGCGAGCTGCAGCGCCTCTGCCTCGTGCGCGCCCTGCTGGCCCGCCCCGCCTACCTGGTGGCCGACGAGATGACCGCCAGCCTGGACGCCCTGTCCCAAGCCCAGGTGTGGCACGAGCTGATCGCCGAGCTGGAGCGCAGCGCCATGGGCCTGGTCTTCACCACCCACTCCCCCGCCCTGGCCCAGCATCTCGCCACACGCGTGGTGGGGCTGCGCGACTTAGGCTAGGCGGCGCAGCGCATCCCATGCCGTTTCGGACACGGTCCCTTGTCGCACCCCTAGACGCCCCATGCCCCGGCAGCGCCATGAGCACAGGGGCGATTTTATGCGCCGGCTGGGTGGGCTGGCGGGTGTGGTGCCGTGCCCGCACGGTCCTCGCTGGGTGGCCCGCGTCGCTGGCGCCGTAAGCCCGAGGGCGGCTGCGGAACCGCGTGCGGCGCCCCGTCCGCCAGCCCCTGCGGATTGGAGCTGAGCCGACCCCGCAGATCAGGAGCTGCCGGCCTCCAGGCCCTACAGCGTCGAGCCCACTCGGCGGAGCGAAGGGAGCGCGCAGGGGGCATGATGCCGCCTCCTGCGAGCCGGGAGGCAAGGAGTCGAGGGCCCAGAAAGCCAAGTTTGGCGAGCTTTGACATAAATCGGATGACTCAAGGGGGTCTAAGAGCCAAGTTTCGCTCGATTCGACATACCACAGGCCTCCCCGACACCGCCTTTTATGTCAAAGCTCGTGAAACTTGGCTTCTCAGCCTCCCGTCCGCGCTCCCTTCATGTCAAAGCGAGCAAAACTTGGCTTTTGCCTCCGGCACGCGATGCGGGGAGCCCGGCGTCCAAGACGAGAGCCCCGGATTTTGGCTTCGCCCTGTCGACCTAGCGCGCCGGATGACGCAGCGCCGGATGACGCAGGACGGGGATAACGTCATCTCCTCCGACGGCCCCGAGGGAGAGAGCGGCAGCCGAGGGGCGTGGGCGGGGGACGCGCGCTGCCCACGCCTCCACGGGGACGCGAGCCGCCTCGCGCGCCCCCTCCCTACCGCTGCGCGCGATCGGGACGGGAGCGTGCAGCTGGCGTGCAGCTGGGACGTTCCAAGCTGCACGCCATGGGGTACGTGCGATTGGGACGCTCCGAACCGCACGCCTGGGGCCTGTCGCTACCACAGGCCCTTGACGGTGAACACGATCCTCGCGAGCGGGAGGTCCACCTCGCCTGCGAGCGTGGTCACAGGGTCCTGCACCTCGATGTCGTAGCGCAGGGGCTTGGAGGCGAGGGGCGCAAGGGCGTTTCCATCCCCGAACCCGAGCGCGCCCAGATCGTAGGGGTCGACCCTCTCGGGGGCCGAGGTGGTGGGCAGCGGCACCCAGCCCGTCCACGGGTCGGGCAAGGACGCGTCCATCACCCGCAGCTGCACCTTGGAGCGGTCGGAGACGATGGCATCCGGGTCGGCGCCTGCGACGTCCACGGCGACGTCGGCCACGGCGAGCTGGCCCAGGGAGAGCGAGCGCATCTCCACCCCGTCTCCCGACACCACGTGCACGGGGCCGTGAGGGCGTCGGCGAAGGCGTCGTCGTCGGCCAGGTCGAACCTGAAGCCCACGGCCGAGGGCACCTCGAACCGGAGCGCGAAGGACCGCACGGCGCGGTAGTGCCTGTCGCCATGGGAGCCGACCGGAAGGACGACCTCCATGGAGGGGACCAGGTCAGGGTCGA
>CANOCK010000135.1 GCA_947564525.1 uncultured bacterium
GCTTGGGCCGCAGGGAGGGCCTGCTGGGCCGGCGAGGCGGGCGGCTGGGCGCAGGGGAGGGCGTCGGCTGCGGGCTCGGGCGGCGGGTCCTTGCGGAGGGCGCGGGAGGTCACCAGGACGAAGAACGGCTCTTCCACGGGCTTCTTCGGCGCGACCTGCAGCACGGCGGCCAGCAGGCCCTCCAGGCGCTGGGCGTCGTCGATGATGGCCGGGCGGGAGAGCGAGGCCACCCACTCCACCGGCTGCTGGCGCGCCTGCTGGAAGGTGCCGTCGTCGGCGAGGGTGACGTAGTAGAAGTGGCTGAGGGCGGGCTCGTTGCGCACGAGGGAGGTCTTGCCGGACCCGAGGGGCCCTTGCAAGATCACGACCGGGCTGGTCGATGCAGCGAGGGCTTGGGCGAGGGGGCGGGTCACGTAGGGGGCCTCGGCGGCGCTCTCCATGGCTTGGGTCCTGACTCTTCGATGGGAGGGCGCGCATGATTATAGCTCGGGCAGGCTTCGGGACGGTGGGGCCTCGGCCGTCGTCATCGGCTCGTCGCCGAAGGGATGGCGCACGCTGCTGAGCAGCCCTGACGATGAGCGAGGCCGGAAGCGGCGGCTTCCGGCCTCGAGGGTTCCCGTGGAGCGGGCGACGGGAATCGAACCCGCGTCAGGAGCTTGGAAGGCTCCGGTTCTGCCATTGAACTACGCCCGCAGCGCAAAGGGATTATACCCCAATCGGGACAAGGAGTCGGCGGCAAAGCTCGAGCCAGGAAGACGGGGCCCCTCGGCTCGAGCCATCTCTGATGAGGATGGGCGAAGGGCTGGTCGATCCGAGGGAACCGGGCCCCTTGGCCCATGGCCCATTCCCATGGCTCATGTTGCGGATGGGGGAAGCCCTCCGTATGATGGTGGGAGGGGGGTCGCCGGCAGGGGAGGAGTCCATCGTGGAGGTAAGGGCCTTTCGCTCGGAGGATGTGGGCGCCATGCGCGCCATCTGGAACGAGGTGGTCGAGGCGGCTGATGCGTTTCCGCAGGTCGATTCCTTGTTGACCGACGAGGAGGCGCTGGCGTTCTTCGGCGAGCAGACGCGTGCCGCCGTGGCCGTGGAGCCTGGCGCGGCGGCTGGCTCGGTGCCTGGGATGCTCCACGACCGCATCTGCGGCCTGTACATCCTCCATCCCAACAACATCGGACGGTGCGCCCATGTGGCGAACGCGAGCTACGCCGTCGCCTCGGCGGAGCGCGGGCAGGGCGTGGGGCGCGCGCTCGTCGAGGACAGCCTGCGCCAGCTCGCGCCCCATGGCTTCACCGGCTTGCAGTTCAATGCCGTGGTCGCCAGCAACGAGGGCGCCATCGCGCTCTATGAGAAGCTCGGCTTCATGCGCATAGGGACCATCCCTGGCGGCTTCAGGAGCGGTCAGGGCATCGAAGAGGACATCCTCATCTTCTACCATCCAGCGCTGCCCGAAGCCGAGGGGCGCATCTGATGCAGGGCGGGGCTGACCTGCGAGCGGGCCGGGGACGGCTCTCTCGGCTCGATTGGCTCGCCGAGGACAGTCCCCTGGCTCGCTGACCCGCCCCGAATCAGTCGCGTTCCTCGGTGGGGCGGCACTCGCAGATGCACAGGCGGCTGGCGGCGAAGATGTTCAGGCCCAGCTCGTGCATGATCTCGCGGATGGCCAGCTGGGCCTTCACGGAGTTGCCCGCCTCGTCCAGGGGCGGCGAGAACGCGGCGATGCCGAACATGCCGGGCATGACACCCAGCACGCCGCCGCCCACGCCCGACTTGGCGGGTATGCCCGAGCGGTACAGCCAGTCGCCCGTGCGCTCGTAGAAGCCCACGGTGGTGATGAGCGATGTGATGCGCGGTGCCAGATCGGCGTCGAACACCTGCTTGCGGGTGACGGGGTTGTAGCCGTCGTTGGCGATGGTTGCGCCCATCACCGCCAGCGCCTCGGCCGTGGTGCCGAGCGAGCACTGGCGGGTGTAGAGGTCCAGCGACAGGTCGGGGTCGTCGTAGATGCGCCCGTACTCCCTCAGCAGCCAGGCGATGGAGCGGTTGTTGAAGTCGTTGGCCGACTCCGATGCGTAGAGCTCGGGGATGACCTCGGGCTCGACCCCGGTGAGCTCCGCGATGTTGCCGACGATGGTCCTCCACTTGCCCTCGGCGTCGCCCACGGGCTCCACCAGGGAGCACGCTGCGATGGCCCCGGCGTTGACGAGCGGCGTGGAGGGGCGGTCCTTCTCCAGCAGCAGCGCCATGATGGAGTTGAACGGCAGGCCGGTGGCGTCGGCGCCCACCTTCTCCAGCACGCCGAGGGCCCCGTACTCGCGCATGGCCAGGATGGCCGTGGGCACCTTGGATACCGACTCGATGCCGAAGGCGTGGCGGGCGTCGCCGACGGATATGACGGTGCCGTCGAGCAGGCACACGCTGATGCCGAACAGGTCGGGGTCGACCGAGGCCAGATAGGGGATGTAGTCGGCGTTCCTGCCGCCCGTGGTGCCGCGCAGCTTCTCGTAGGCTTTCTCGACGGCGGCCCTTACCTCGGCAGCGGTGATGCTCTTGTGCGATGCGGCCATGATGCTCCTTCGGTCGGGTCGTTCCCGTAGGGCGCGACGGCTGCCTTCGAGGGCTGGCCCAGGTGCCCTTCGCTGGCGCGGAGGGAACGCGCGAAGCGCGAGGCGCCCTCCCGCTCGTGCCCTGCTGCGAGCATATCGCCTCTGCGGAAGGGGAGGGCCGTGCTCGGCGAAGCGTTGCCGACCGTTTACCGGAGCGCTTGCCGGGAGGGGCGCTTGAGCCATGGGCGAGCCAGGGGAAGGGTCAGAGAGCCGTCCCCTGGCCCTCTGTGCCGAACGGACACGGGAAGCGTCCCTTGAAATGGCCTCTACGCAGGTATTTCATCGTTGCCGAACCATTGCCGTGCCCGGTATAATGAACCGATTCGAACCAACTTCTTCTGCTATGCGAGAGGGGTAGCCGGGGTGCTCGAAAAAACGAAGCCCGCAACGCACAGCGCCGGGCGCTTCGCTGTTTCCGTGTTGCTCGCAGGGGCGCTGCTCATGCCCGCGTTCCCGCTTTCCGAGGTAGTGCCCGCCCATGCCGACCCAGCTCCCGCCGAGGCGACCGAGGCGTTCGGGGGCGCTCTGTCCGACCGGCTGGCGACCGAGCCCCCTACCGGCCCCTATGCCGGGCGCCTCAACATGGACGTGCCGCTCGACGGCACGCTGGTGGTGGCTCAGGGCCAGACGGAGGGCCCGATTGCCGCCCAGCAGGCCGTCCCGCGCAAGACAGAGGAGGAGAAGCGGGCGATACTGGACGGCTACCTGGCCGATGGCACCATCACCGAGGACGACCTGGACAACGAGTTCATCGTCAGCTCGCTCACGGGCTCGTACCTGGAGCAGGACTCGCGGGAGGGGTACGCATCTGATTCCCTTGCCTTCGAGGACCTTGCGGATGGCTGTGGCGACTGCCTTGACGAGGAGGGCGGCCCCTCCTCCGAAGTGGAGGAGCGCCTGGCGCAGGACGACGAAGCGGTCCAGGCCGCGCTTGAAGCCCTCGCGCATGGGCCGACCTACGAGGACGTCGTCGCGGCCGAGGAGGCGCGCCGGGTGGAAGAGGAGGCGGCCATCCCCCACGACGAGTCCCTTGCGCCTGGCGAGGTCGTCACGAGGCAGCCCTACGCCGCCAGCGAGCGGAGCGCGAGCGCTGCTGCGCAGAGCATCGTCTCCGCCATGGTGAGCCTCTGCGCGATGGGCGAGGATCCCGTCGCCATCGAAGCCGCCGCGCAGGCAGCTGCCGCCGCACCTCGCGGCGCCTACTCGCCCGAGGTCGTGGTGAAGAACGTCCAATCCGTCGCTTTGTGCACCAGGACCGGAAGCATCCGCACGGGAGCCTTCTTCATGAGCAGCGTGAAGAACAACGCCCACGAGTACACGGTGCGCGTCAAGGCATACAACATGCCGGAGTTCTACAGCCCCGTCGTCGATGCGCGCTGGAGTGGCGGCAAGGGCTACCTCACCCTTCGGCTGCCTGCTTCCATCGACGAGGAGGAGAGGCACTTCGAGGTCTTCTACTCGAATGTGGACGGGGATGGCTATGTGTGGAACGT
>CANOCK010000136.1 GCA_947564525.1 uncultured bacterium
GCCGCGCCGCCGCCTATGATCGCTATCTCTTCCATGGGTGAGATTATAGCGCCTGCCCCGTGCTATGCGAGAAGCCCGGGAAGATGGTGCGCCTGCTGGGCAGCCAACCGCGTCAAGGAGCCGCGCGAACGGTATAGGTGAGCTTGGCGATGGCCGTGCTCTGCTGGGGATAGCCCGCCAATACGGCATATCCTGGAGGCATGGCGATGCCATACGCCAAGGGAAGCTCGCTGCCCCAACCACCCGGAAGGGCGAAGGAGGACAGGAGCTCCGCATCGTTCGTCGAGGACGGCCCATCCAAGGCGAAGGACAGAAGGCCTGCAGCGCGAGGCCGCGCCGTGCTCGAGGCGGTCGCCCCTCCCTCCTCAACAACCACGGTAAGCGAGACCTGCCCCAGGTCCTGATCACCCCATCCGAACAGGGCCTCGACACCTGCGGATATCGGATCGCAGCTCACCTCTGCGACCTCCAAGGGAGCCCCTGAACGCGAGACGAGCCGTCCTCGGCCGGCCTGCGGCGATTCCACTCCAAGCACATCCATGCGAATACCCAGGTCAAAGGGCGCATCTACCGATATCATCGGCTGGAACAAGGCGTAGAGCACGAGGGGCTCGTCATCGGGCTTGCCGGTGCTCCGCTCGAAGAGGCCGCTCGCCATGCCAGCTTCGGCATCCGGATCATCGGACCAGCCAACGAAGCGATAGCCCGGTCGAGCCAAGGCGCGGCCGCCGTAGTCCCGAGCGGCTCCCGCCACCTCGGTGCGTATCCTCACCGTGCCGACCGGCGCATCGCCCTCCTCCGTCCCGCAGTCGAAGAGCGACCTGGCGGCGGTGCACTCTCCTGTTCGCAAGGTCACCTGGCTGAGCTCCTCCGCATAGGGCTCCTGGTAGTTCTCCTGTCCCTGGAAGTACCCCCGGGTAGGGTCGCATCGGAAGTAGGCTTGCTGCGCAGTGCCCTCCAGCCACAGGGCCCTGGCCTTCAGCTTCCCGTAGGTGCCCTTCCGGACCGTGGTGGAGCTGCGTGTCGGGAAGTCCGGGTCCCAGCCGGTGACGACGCCCGTGCCCGAGGCGCCCGTCACCTCCCACCCCCTGAACACGCAGCCGCTCTTGTACGGCCGATCCAGCTTGAAGTCATCGTCCGCTATCGTGTACGTCTTCTTGCTGGTATCCGGCGAGAAGTACCCTCCGTCGAGGGCGTACTCTATGTCGTAGTCGATGGGGGCGAAGATGGCGTAGAGGCGGATGGGGTCCGAGCTGTCCTTCTTCGGCCCTACGTCGCCGAGGCTTCCCTCGGCCTCCCCTTCGCTGTCCGTGGCGTCGGCGGACCACCCTGCGAACTCGTAGCCCGCCTTGGCATCGGTGTAGGCGGTGTAGTCGAGGAGGTTGTGGTTGATCTCGGTCCTGAACCGGACGCACCCCCTCTTCCTGGCATCGGCGCCGCTCCCCACCGTCTCCGTCCGATACTCCACGAGCGTCCGGGCGGCGGTGCAGTAGCCGGTCCACATGCCAACGGTGTGCAAGCCGGTGATGCCGTCCGGCTCGCCGTAGTTGTCCCGGCCCACGAAGGTCCCTCTCGAGTAGTCGTTAGTCGAGACCATGATGGCCTGCGCAGTGCCCTCCAGCCACAGGGCCCTGGCCTTCAGCTTCCCGTAGGTGCCCTTCCGGACCGTGGTGGAGCTGCGTGTCGGGAAGTCCGGGTCCCAGCCGGTGACGACGCCCGTGCCCGAGGCGCCCGTCACCTCCCACCCCCTGAACACGCAGCCGCTCTTGTACGGCCGATCCAGCTTGAAGTCATCGTCCGCTATCGTGTACGTCTTCTTGCTGGTATCCGGCGAGAAGTACCCTCCGTCGAGGGCGTACTCTATGTCGTAGTCGATGGGGGCGAAGATGGCGTAGACGACAGGGGGCGAGGCAATAGGCGCAGGCGATGGTGCTTGCGTATAGACGAGGTCCGAAGAGCCAGTTTTGTCGGATTCAGTGAGGGACCACCCTTTGAATGTATACCCTGATGACGCTATCGTGGTTACGGAGAAGTC
Organism: uncultured bacterium; assembly: GCA_947564525.1. Taxonomy (GTDB): domain Bacteria; phylum Actinomycetota; class Coriobacteriia; order Coriobacteriales; family Eggerthellaceae; genus D16-63. The sequence continues at coordinate 2,036 of CANOCK010000136.1, forward strand.
GCGTGCGACACCGGAGATTTCCACCTCAAAACGAGCCGTCCCTATAACTGCAGATCCGGGCTCTGTCGGCTTATAGGTCGAACAGCTCACGCTCGCACGCAAGCTGGTGCAGTACGAAGAAGCAATTCCGCCCGAATCGAAAGTAGTCGACGGCTCGCCATAGTTCGGCCGCCCTTGGAACAATCCATGCTGCGAGTCCGAGCTTACAATGCGAATGTTAACGAAGGAGGTCCCTTCGGTCACTGTGCGATCAGCTTGATTCACAACAGCTTCCTGCATCCCCGATGTTTTAGGCATTGACCCCCTTGAGATGTCTGCAAACCTGGGAACTTCCCACAACAGGGTCTCGTCGGTCACGTCATATAGGCAACCATTCTCCGAGTAGTAGGCTGCGCTGCCCGCCTCCACCTCGACCGATGTCACCGACGCGCAATGCGAGAACGCATCGGGAGTGATGGCCGAGGCCGTCTTGGGGATGCGGGCAGCGCCCTGCTTGCCCTCGGGAATGAGCAAGAGGCTGGTTTGGTCGGCATCGAAGAGCATGCCGTCGTAGGAGGAGTAGATAGGGTTGCCGTCGGCCACCTCGATGGCCTTGATGGCAGAGCCGCGGAACGCCAGCTCGTCGACGGACCCGACGGTGGCGGGGATGGTGACGACGTCGGCATCGCAGCCAGCGAATGCGCGAGGGCCGATGGAGACGACGGAATAGGCAGCGCCGTCATATTCGACGGACCCAGGGTCCTCAAGGGCCACGAGTTCGGAAGCATCCTCACCACCAATGCCATCGGAAGACGCCCCCTCCGGAGAGGGCGAAGGCGAAGTTGCCCCTGAAGGGACTTGCTCCGCTACGCTGCGCGACGGCACACCGGAGCCGGAGCCCTCTCCGGAGGGGGCGCCAGAGGAGCCGCCATCGGAAGCGCTGGCCAAGCCAGCAGCAGAGCCGCCGGCCAGCCCGCCAGCGAGCGTCCGGGGCGACACGGCCACCAGGGCCACCTGCCCCTCGCCCACGATGGCGTAGGTCAGGCCGTCGACCGTGAAGGAGCCCACGATGGGCTCGACGGCGTCGCCGTCGGCCGCATCCACGAGCGCCACGTCGGCGCTCACGCGCAGCATGCCGTCAGCCAGCGAGCCGGCCAGCACCGGCGCCTCAGAGGCGCCAGCTCCATCAACGGTCTCCCCATCGGAGGCCATAGCTGCCACGACAGAGGGGCCAACCGTCGGCTCCTCGGCAACGGCCGAGGAGGCCGCCCAGGCAACCGACAGGACGACGCCGGCCAAGGCAAGGGCCAGCGGACGGACGAGAGAGGCGACAGGGGCTCGCATTGCGACCTGCTCCTTCCAGCGAAACGGTCATTCCCGCTGCGGAGGAGCCCTTGCTGCGCATTCGGCGAAGCTGAAAGCGGAATGAGGAGGGCATCCACCACAGTTCGCCAAAACGCAAGATTGCACGAAATTCTGGTTCGATCGCTCTTTGCCAGAACAAGAATCTTGAAAGGCAGATGCCCTCTTCATTCCCTGTTCGCGCAAAGAGCATGGCATGAACGTTGATTCGATTTCGTGCAATTCCCTCTTCCGAGGGAACGCGTTTTGGCAGCTGTGACTATAGCAAGCGCCCACTTGATATGCAAGGAAGATTTTCCGCCTGTGCTCCCGCGTCAGGGACGCGCAAGCCATAGGGCCAGTTGGAACCCGCGAATCACACCGCTGCGCCAGCGCCGGGAAGCTCAGCCCCGAAGCGCCTCCAGCTCCTCGGGCGCCAGCTCGCGCCACTGGCCCCGCGGCAGGTCGCCGAGCTCCAGGCTCGCTATGGAGGCCCGGTGCAGGGCCAGCACCGGGTGGCCCACCGCCTCGAGCATGCGGCGCACCTGGCGCTTGCGCCCCTCGTAGAGGCCCACCTCCACGTAGGAGCCCTCGCGCCGCTGCTGCTGGCGGGAGCGCCCCTTGGGGTGGCGCCGCCCGCCGCCGCTCGCCCCCCGCCCGAAGCCCAG
>CANOCK010000137.1 GCA_947564525.1 uncultured bacterium
CTACAAGACGAACTCCGCGGGCACGGCCGAGACCGAGATCGAGACGCAGGTGATCTCCTGCGGCAGCACCGCCCACAAGGTCCACCTTCGCTTCCTCAGCAAGAACGGCTCGCTCGTCGTGCAGCTGTGGCATGACACCGCCTCGGACAACTCCTACTACCGCTGGCTCAAGCCCGGCTACGTCCTCACGGGGGTGAGGATCACCAAGGGCTCCCAGTCCGAGGTGCTCGAGGCGACGCAGGTCGGCGTCAACGTCAACGGCACCCTCACGGGAGCCGGCCGCGTCATCGAGCCGATCTTCGAGCAGGTGACCTACAAGGGCATCCCCCTGGACAAGGCCGGCGGCACGGGCGGGTCGGACGAGGTGCCCTCCGTCAAGCACGGGCAGGCCATGCCCTCCATCGCCCCTCCCACCAAGGCGGGCTTCAAGTTCAAGGGGTACTACTGGAGCTCGGGCGGCTCGGGCACCCGCTACTACGATGAGAACGGCAGGAGCGCCCACGTTTGGGACCGCTGCGAGGAGAAGCCCACCTCGCTGTCCACGAGCGTGGAGCTGGGGGAGTCGTACAGGCTCTACGCCAAGTGGGTGCCCGAGGTGCGCGTGTTCGCCAACGGGCACAGGCTCGAGTGGGAGCAACGAGCGACATATGACGGAGGGGCAAGCAAGGTAACGGAGGGCAGCGGAACCGTCGCAAGCCATGAATCCTACGCTATCGCAAACAAGCAATGGCGTCGCGAGAAGACCAACCACCTCGTGGTTGAAGAGCGGCTCCCAGATGCTCCAACGACCACAGAACGATGGTTCGTCTTTCGGGCCTCCGAGCCAGGATGGTCGATTGTCGGATGGGCCTACGGGCCTCAGGACGCTCGAGTTGGCGCGGGAGCGCTGGAGGACGCGAAAATTGACGAGAACCACCACGACGGCGCGTGGGTGTATCCGGTGTGGCAGGCCAACACCTACACGGTCGAGTTCGACGGCAACGGGGCCACCGGCGGCTCGACCGGCCCCTCCTCGCACACCTACGGCCTCGCCTCGCGCCTGACCGCCAACGGCTTCGTGCGCGCCGGGCACAGGTTCGCCGGCTGGTCGACCACCCGGAACGGGGAGGTCGCCTACGGCAACGCCATGCTGGTCAAGAACCTGACCGAGGCCAACGACGGGGTGGTCACCCTGTACGCGGTGTGGCAGGCCAACACCTACACGGTCGAGTTCGACGGCAACGGGGCCACCGGCGGCTCGACCGGCCCCTCCTCGCACACCTACGGCCTCGCCTCGCGCCTGACCGCCAACGGCTTCGTGCGCGCCGGGCACAGGTTCGCCGGCTGGTCGACCACCCGGAACGGGGAGGTCGCCTACGGCAACGCCATGCTGGTCAAGAACCTGACCGAGGCCAACGACGGGGTGGTCACCCTGTACGCGGTGTGGCAGGCCAACACCTACACGGTCGAGTTCGACGGCAACGGGGGCACGGGAGGGCAGTCGGATGCCGTCACCGCCACCTACGAAGCGGCCATGCCGGCGATCTCAGTCGAGCCTCCGGCGAGGAGCGGCTACGATTTCATGGGCTGGTACGACAGCGAGGGCACCCAGTACTATACGGCGGCCGGGACCTCGGCGCGAATCTGGGACAAGGCCTTCAACACCACTCTCTACGCCGGCTGGAAGGCCGCCTCCTACACCATCTCCTATGACGTGGCTGGTGGCGAGCTCGTCGAGGATGCCCGCTCCTCCTACGCCACAGAGGACGCCTTCGACCTGCCGACGCCGACGCGCTACGGCTACCAGTTCGACGGCTGGGACGTGGAAGGGGCCCAGGGCGCGGGCGTGGAGACGGTGGCGGCCGCCGATGGGGCGAAGGTGACGCGCGTCAAGGCCGGCACCTACGGGGACCTCTCCTGCACGGCTCGCTGGACGCTGCGCTACGACCTGGACGTGCCGGTGTGCGACCCCGGCAGCGTCACCTTCGAGGCCGACTCGATGACGGGCCAGGTGCGCGTGGCCCCCGGCACCTCGGCCGAGGGCGCCATCCTCTCCTACATGGCGGTGCCGGTGGCCCTGGACTCGCTCTCCTGCGAGGGGCTGGGCGCCACGGGCCAGCCCGACCCAGCGGGCGGCGCGCCCGAGCTCGAGGCCGTCTTCGGGGCGGGGTCGGCCTCCAAGGTCAGGTTCACCGCCACGTTCGGGGAGGGCGCCTCCGCCCTCACAGCCAAGCTCACGGCAGGGGGCTCCTCCGCCACCGCCTCGCTCGCGGGCCTCTCCATCCCAGCGGCTGCCTCCCACGACGCCCCGGGCCGCATCAAGGTCGCCTACGGCCTCGAGCTCGACTCCGACCTCGCCATCCCGCCCGTGCGCGACGCCACTCCCGTGGCCAGGCTCTCCTACGCGGTGAGCCTGCCCGGGGCGGGCGCGTGAGCCCGACCCGACGATCGGCTGGCCCTGCCGCACGGCGCCGGTGACGTTAGCCCCGTCCTGCGTCACCCTCTGCGTCACCCTGCGTGCGTCACCTCGTCCTGCGTCACCTCTGCGCCACCTGCGCGTCCCTGCTCGCGTCCGCTCCTGGCGCGCGGCCCCTTGGTCACTGGCCAGACCCGTTGGCGCTGCTGCCCCAGGAGGACGCCCCCTACCGATGGGGCTTCGGCGGCAAGCCCTTCGAAAAATGGCAGAAAAGTTCGTTTCTTTGTTTTCCGAGGCGCTCAGACGCATCGAATCGCTGCGAAGCGAATATCGATAAGCGAGTTGAGCAGGGATTTTGTCGATCATCAAGCTGGCTTGCGACGGCGAGCCAAAAGACGATGCGGCCCAAGGGCAGGATACGCCCCAATCGAGCCCCGAGAAAAACCAAGAAGCGAACTTCTCTGCCATTCCCCACGGGATTCGCCGCCAAGCCACCCTCGCCACCGCGACCAGCCCAGCCCGCGCGTCCCCGGGCGCGCCCTCAGTGCACGCTGCAGCTCAGGCAGGGGTCGTAGGCGCGCACCAGCTCCTCCACTCGCAGCTGGACCTCGGCCTGGTCGGCCCCGGCCGCCAGCAGCAGCTCCGCCAGCTTGCGCATGTCGGCCTCCAGGTTGGCGATGTTCTGGGCCGTAGGCGTCATGATGGAGGCGCGCTCGATGCGCCCTTCCCCATCCAGCTCAAGCTTGTGGAACAGAGCCCCGCGCGGCGCCTCGGTGAAGCCCACGCCGCTGCCGGCGCGCACCTCGAAGGCCACCGGCTCGCTCGTGCCGCCGAAGGCGGGATCGGCCAGCGCCCGGCAGAGCGCCGCGCAGCGCTCCAGGGCATCCACGACCTCCACCGCCTGGGCCACGTTGTTCATGTACGGGTTCAGCTCCGGCGGGCGCAGCCCCGCCTTGGCCGCGGCGAACCGCGCCGTCTTCCCCAGGTGGTCCCACGAGGCGTTGATGCGCGCCAGGGCGGCGGTCAGGTAGGGCCGCCCAGTGCGCCGCGCCCGCGCCAGGAACGCCGCCGAGTGGTCGACCGGGTACTCCTCGATCTCGTCCTCCACGTCCGCGCAGTAGAAGTCGTAGCCGCCCCGCACGAACCGCGCCACGTCCGACCCCACCACCGGATACGCCCCCGGCTCCACCATGGCCAACAGATCGCCATCGGTCTCCAGTGCCGGCACCTCGAAGCTGCGGAACAGATCCACGCAGGTCAACGCGAACTCCTGGGCCGCCTCCAGCTTCTCGGCCAGCTCGCGGTACTCCGCGGCGCCCAGCTCGTGGGTGAAGCCGCCGGCCACCGCGGTGATGGGATGGATGGAGCGGCCACCGACCCGCGTGCACAGCTCGTTGCCCAGGGCCTTCAGCCCTAGGGCCTGGTCGAACAGCGGCCGGTTCGACTCCGCCAAGGGGAACACGCTGCCATAGCCCAGGAAGTCCGGCGCCGCGAACACGAACAGGTGCGTGGCGTGGTTCTGCAGGAAGGACCCGTACACCAGAAGCTCGCGCAGGGCGCGCGTGCGCTCGCTCACCTCCACTC
>CANOCK010000138.1 GCA_947564525.1 uncultured bacterium
GCCCATGGCGCCCTCGCCGCCCCGCAACGCCTCGACAGCGCCGGCGATGGCCGCGCCCATGCCCTCCTTGCCGACCGCGCTCACCCGCTCCCCCAGGACCTCGAAGTCCCCGGGGCGCAGGGCCGCCGCGCAGCCGGTCACGAGCACGCGGGCCGACGGGTTCGCCCGCAGGGCCTGGCGCACGGCTTTGCGCGTCTTCTTGTCCGCCTCGCCGGTGACGGTGCAGGTGTTCACCACGACGAGGTCAGCCTGGGACAGCTCGGCAGGGGCGGACCCCGCCGCTCGCAGCTGGCGCTCGAAGCCATCGGCCTCCACGCGGTTGACCTTGCAGCCGAGGTTGACGATGCAATGCCTCACGGCCGCATCCCCCCGCGCCAGGGGCTCCCGAGGGCGCCTAGCTCGTAGAGGGCCAAGGCCGGCGCCACCACGCCAGCGGTCTCGGTGCGCAGGATGGATGGCCCCAGGGTCACCAGCGCAGCCCGGGGATTGCAAGCCAGGAGCGCCTGGGCCTCGGCCTCGGTCAGGCCGCCCTCGGGGCCCACCACCACGGCCACCCGCGCGTCGGCAGCTGGGCAGCAACAGGCCGCCAGACCGCGCTCCAGGGCCTCGCGCAGGCTCGCCGTGGCCGGCGCCTCCTCCCAGCACACGAGCACCGCCGTGGCGCCTCCCAGGGCGGCACAGGCCTCGGCCAGGGATGCAGGCGCGCTCACCTCGGGGATGGAGGGCTGGCCCGACTGCATGGCCGCGCTCTTGGCGATGGCCCGCCAGCGCTCGGCGCGCGCCATCGCCTTCTTAGGCTCCAAGCGCACCACGGAGCGCTCGCAGGCCAAGGGCAGGAAGGCTGCTACGCCCAGCTCGGTGCCGTGGCGCACGACCTCGTCCATCTTGTCGCCCTTGGCAAGGCCCTGGACGAGCATCACCGTCGGCCGCAAGGGCTGCGCGCCGCCTCGCTGGGCGATGCGCACCAGGGGCACGTCGCCATCCATGGAAGCCACCTCGCACTCGAAGTAGTCGCTGGCGGCATCCACCACGGCTATGTGCTCGCCCGGCGCCAGGCGCAGCACCCGGGCATGGCGCGCATCGTCGGCCGCCAGCCGCAACGGAAACACCGCCTCCTGCTCGGCAGGCAGCACCTGCTCCTCCAGGAAGAACCTAGGCAGCGCCATGGGCCCCTCCTTCCGTCCGAGGGGCCGCCCCGCGCACCAGCCCGCAAGCCAGGGGGCCCGCAGCGCAGCCCAGCGTGCGCCCGCCCAGCCGCAGCCCGGCTGACCCGGCCCTAGCCACTGAAGGCGTCCCGTATCTTCTGCAGGGGGCTGCGCGCCTCGGCCACGGCCTCGCCCCGCTCCTCGGCGAACCGCTCCAGCAGCTCGCGCTCCTTCTTGGACACCTTCTTCGGGATCTCGACGTTCACGTGCACCAGCAGGTCGCCCCGCTTGTCGCTGCGCAGCCGCGGCATGCCGTGGCCTCGTGCCCGCAGGATGGCGCCGTTCTGGGTGCCCGCGGGCACGGTGACGGCCACCTCCTCGTCGGGCATGATGCCCTCCACCTCCAGCTTGACCCCCAGGGCCGCCTGGACCATGGTGATGTTGGCCACCGCGTGCAGGTCGTTGCCCTCGCGCTCGTAGAGCTCGCTCGGCTCGATGCGCACGGTCACGATCAGGTCGCCCGAGGCGGCGCCCTGCATGCCCGCCTCGCCATAGCCGCCCACCCGCAGCTGCTGGCCATCGCGGATGCCAGCCGGCACCTCCACCGCCACCTTCTGGCGGTCGGGCACGCGGCCCTGGCCCTGGCACTCCTCGCACGGGTCCTCGATGGTGCTCCCGGTGCCCTGGCACTTGGGGCAGGTGGTGGCCGACTGCATATTGCCGAGGAAGGTCTGCTGCACCGTCACCACGCGGCCCTGGCCCTGGCACTCCGGGCAGGTGGCCTGCCGGCCGCCCTCGCCCAGCCCGCTGCCGCCGCAATCAGGGCAGGGGGCCAGGCGGTCGTAGACCACCTCCTTGCGCACGCCGCAGGCCGCTTCCTCCAGGCTGATGCGCAGGCCGATGCCCATGTCGCGCCCCTCGCGCCGTGCCGGGCGGCCGCCCGAGGCGCCTCCGCCGAAGAAGGTGGAGAAGATGTCGCCCATGCCCCCGAAGCCGCCGCCGAACAGGTCCTCCAGGTCCACGTAACCGCCGCCGTAGCCTCCGCCGGACGCTGCGCCGGGGATGGTGCCGAAGCGGTCGTACTGGGCGCGCTTGCTCGCGTCGCTCAGCACGTCGTAGGCCTCGTTGAGCTCCTTGAACTGCTCCTCGGCGTCCGGTGCCTTGTTCACGTCGGGGTGCAGCTCCCTTGCCTTGGAGCGGAACGCCTTCTTTATCTCGTCCTCAGAGGCGTCTCGGCCAACGCCGAGCACCTCGTACAGGTCCCGTGCCATCTTCTCTCCTCGATTGGTCGTCCGTTCGAGCGCGGCGCCCGTCCAAGCCCCTTGGGCCGGCCCGCGCCCGCTCGCCCTGCCCTACTCGTCCCCCAAAGCCGTCTGGGCCGCGCGCACGGCCTGGATGACTCGGTTGTAGTCCATGCGGGTGGGGCCCACCACGCACACGAAGCCCTCGGCGTCGCCCCGGCCGTACTTGGCGGCCACCACGCTCATGCGATGCAGCTCGTCGGCAGCGTTCTCGCGCCCGATGCGCACCAGCAGCGACTCCCCATGGCAGGGGGCGCCGCCCACCACCCGCAGCAGCACCTCGTCGTCCTCCAGCACGTCCATGACCGGCGCCAGGGAGGAGGCGTCGCTGAACTCCGGCTTGCGCATGAGGGCGCTCAGGCCCAGCCGGTAGGTGTGGTGGGCCAGCCCTCCCTCCTCCAGGCAGGCCAGCACCTCGTCGACCACCAGACGCGCCAAGGGCGCCTGCAGCTCCTCGATGGCCGCGGCGTCCAGCCGCTCGCGCACCTCGGTCGGGGCACGACCAGCGAACGCCGCATTGATGAGGCTCTGCACCGAAGCCAGCTCCTCGGGAGCCACCTCCTCGGCGAAGGCCACGGTGCGGTTCACCACCTGGCCATCCTCGGTCACCACCACGATGAGCGCCTGGTGGGCCGAGAGCGATATGAGCGAGAGCTGGCGGATGTGGCTCGCCAGCACCGAGGGCGCCCCCACGATGGACAGGCAGTCGGTCAGCCGCATGAGCGCCTCGCTCGTGCGCTCCATCAGGCCGTCGAGCTCCTTCGCCGTCGAGCGCAGCTGGGCGGCGACGTCCCGGTAGGGCCCCTCCTCGACCGCGGCACCGCTCGCCAGCAGCTCATCGACGAAGGCGCGGTAGCCCGCGTCCGTCGGGACGCGACCCGCCGAGGTGTGGGGCTGCACGATGTAGCCCGCGTCCTCCAGGGCCGACAGGTCGTTGCGCACCGTGGCCGAGCTCACCCCGAGGCCGTAGCGCTCGGTCAGGGTGCGCGACCCTACGGGCAGCGCGCAGGCCACGTATTCCTCTATGAGGGCGCGCAGGATGCGCTGGCGGCGGTCGGTCAGCATGGAATCTCCTGGTAGGTTGCCAATAGCCGGAGCCTATTCTAGCAGCTTCTAGCACACTGGCGCCACGAGTGCTAACGCCTCTGCAGCGAAACTCTACGAGAGCGGCCCCGCAGGAGCGCGGCGGCCGAGGCCCTCGGGCGCGGCGTCCCCGGCCTCGGCCGCTCGGATGGCCTCGAACCTCGCCCAGCGTGGCGCAGGGGCCCGGCAGCCCATGGCCGCCGCAGGCCCCAGCCGGGCACCCTAGCCGGGCGCCACGGGCCTTGCCCATCCGGCAGGCACCACGAGCCACGCAGCGCCATGGCCGCCCACCTGCCAGCCGTCTTGCGGCGCAGTCCCTACAGCGCGGCGTCGCGGATCACGTCGATGAACTTCTCGCGCTCCCAGCTGCCCAAATCGCCCTCGGCACGATCGCGCACGCTCACCGAGCGCTCCTCCACTTCCTTGTCGCCCATGACCACCATGT
>CANOCK010000139.1 GCA_947564525.1 uncultured bacterium
CCCGTGACACTTTCGCTCTATAAACCCTGTGACAATATCGCGCTATAGCGACACTGCGACTTCGAAAGTTTTTTCAGCCCCCAGGATCGAGGGCCGCCTGGTTGAGCCGCAAGCTCAGCCGGACGCTCCGCCCTCGCTCTCGAGGGCCGCATCGGCCGAGCGGGGAGTCTAGGAGCGCTTGGCGTCGTACACCTTCCGGAACAGGGACCCGCCGCGCAGCTGCCGCGGGATCTCGATGAGCCGCGGCTCCAGGTCCACCAGCTCGGCGGTGGAGACCGTCGGCGACACGGTCACGCTGGAGCGCAGGCACACATCGGCGCAGAGGCCGCAGCCGGTGCAGTCGGCGGCTTGGAACTCGACGTACTGGCGCTGCGGGTCCTCGGGCCGCTCCACCTCGCAGCGGCGCAGGGCGCCGGTCGGGCACGCCATGAGGCACACGTCGCAGCCGGTGCAGCTCTCGGCGTCGATGGACACGCTGCCGAACAGGCGGGTGGTAACGGGCCTCCCGTCCGGCTCCCCGTGCGCGCAGAGCGCGTCGAGCACCTCCAGGTTGCGCGCGGCCTCGATGGGCGCCGCAGCGCCGCCCGGCGCCAGCATGCGGTCGCGCAGCGTGGCCATGGTGCGCTGCTTGGATTGGTCGAGCATGTCGTCGATGGCCTGCTCGGCTGCGGTGCGGGCCACGGACTTGGCATAGCCGCCCGCGCGCGTGAAGAGGCCCCGGCGCTCCGCTGCCCGCACCGCCCGCTCGTCGGCGGCCCGGGCGCAGCTCGGGAAGCCCTGGCGCCGCTCGAAGGGCGCCGGCAGCCCCCAAGCCGCCAGCAGCGCCCCCGCGCCCTCCACCGCCGCGTCGATGGCCGCTTCCGCCTCCCCGTACCTGCAGGTGGCGCAATCGCCATCCACCAGCGCCACCGCCGTCGCGCCGCCGACCGCCAGCGACACCAGGGCCTCCTCGGTCAAGCGGCCCAGGCACGGCACCTCGGCGAAGCGCTCGGGGTCGCCTACCTTCCGCGCCGCCTTGCGCGCGCACGCGATGACGGCCATCCCATCGCAGGCCGGCGTGGTGCGGGCCAGCTTGAGCCCCACGTCCTGGGAGAGCGGCTTGGTGCCCACCAGGGCCGAGTTCGGGCACGCTCCGATGCAGGCGCCGCAGTTCACGCAGACCGCAGCGTCGATGGCCAGCTCGTTGCCCCCGATGGCGATGGCATCGGCCAGGCACGCCTCGGCGCAGCGGCGGCACGTGGCGTTGCGGTTGCGCACGGCCACGCAGCGGCTGGGCACCAGCTCCACGGCGCCGGTCGAGAGCGACTCGGCGAAGCTGACTATGTCGGCGATGGACGGCACGCGGCCCTGCTCGGCTTCGCTACTCGCCCAGGTAGGAGTCTTCTATGCGCTTGAGCTCCTCGGGCGTGTTCGCGTTGATGAAGCAGCCGCCGCGCGGCTCGGCCTCCAGCACGCGGTCCTGGGAGAACTCCACCACCTTCACGGCAGGGTCGCTGAAGAAGGCCTGGGCCCGCTTCTCGTGGGCGTCCAGGGCGCGGCGCACGGCGGCCAGGCAGGTCTCGCGGCGGTACAGCCCGTGGAACGGCTCGAAGCCGTGCTGGTTCACCGGCACCACCACGTCGGCGCCGGTCTCGGCCATGCACAGGCTCTCGGCCACCACCAGCCGCCCGCTGGCGAACACCATGTCGCAGGCCACCACGGCCACGTAGGGGTTGCGCGCCGCGGTGAGCGCCGTGTAGAGCCCGGGCAGCGCGCCGCGGAAGTCGAAGGCGTCCGGCACCCGCTTGATGGCCAGGTCGGGGTACAGCTCGTCCAGGAAGGCCAGGTTGTCGCCTTCGTTGGTGGTGACGATCAGCTCGTCGGCCACCGGGGCCAGGCGCTCCACCAGCCGGCAGATGAGGGGGCGCCCCGCGAAGGGCACCGTGGCCTTGGATCGGCCCATGCGCCGGCTCTCGCCGCCGGCCTGGATGACCACCGACACCCGGGGGCGCACGAAGCGCTGCTCCAGGAAGCCGCAGATGCCCTCGATGTCGTCGAAGCCGAAGGCCGGTATGTTGAAGATGGCCGCCGCCTCGATGGCCTCGGGGATGTCGGTGACCACGGCCACGGTCTCAGCTGTGGGCAGCTTGTCAGCCAGGTCGGCCGCCGCAGAGCCCTCCTCGGCCCCTTCCGCGTCCAGGGCCGCCGCCTCGGCCACCACGACCGGCAGCGGCTCGCCGTCGGCCGCCTGGGCCCGCGAGCGCGCCTGCTGGATGAAGTCGGTGCCCAGCGACCAGCCGGCCCGAGCGCCCTCGATGAACGCGCTGGCCACGTTGACGTCGGCGGCGTTGGCCGCGCGCATGACCTCGATGGTGGGCAGGCCGCTCTTGCGGTAGCCCTCCACCACGATGATGTCGTGGCCGGGCATCGAGCGCACGATGTCCTTGCACTCCACCTCGGCCGCGAGCGTGGCGATGCGCGCTAGCAGGTCAGGCGAGGCGATGACCGTCTCGCTGGCGCCGGCCGCGCGGTGGCGGTAGGAGTCCTTGCCGGGGTAGTCCACCTCTATGCCCAGATGGGAGTGGTGCTTGATGGAGCCCACGTCGTGGCCGCGCTCCACCAGCGCGCCGATGAGCCTCTCGATGAGCGTGGTCTTGCCCGAGTTGTGGCGGCCCACCACGGCGATGGCGGGGCTGGGCACGGGTACCTTGGTCATGGACGCTCGCTTTCCACAGCGTTGGGATGGGTCGGGGAGGGGGCGGCGCCAGGTCCGGCATCGGGCGCGCTGCCTGCCGCGCCGGCGTCAGCAGGGGCTCCCGCCTCGGCTGCCGCGCCGGCCTCGGCAGGGGCTCCCGCACCGGACTCGGCGCCGCCATCGGGCGCCAGCTCGGGGAACTCCCGCAGCAAGCGCTCCACCGGCAGGCCGATGATGGTGTCCAGCGCGCCCTCGTAGCGCTCTACCAGCGCCGCGCCCTCCCCTTGGATGGCGTAGGCGCCAGCCTTGTCGAAGGACTCGCCCTTGCGCAGGTAGTCGGCGATCTCGTCGTCGGACAGGGTCCGGAAGGCCACGCGGCTCTTGTCGATGAAGGTGCGGAACCCCACCGACAGCTTCTCGGGGTCCGGCGCGGCCACCATCCAGCACGACACCGCCGTCAGCACGTCATGGGTGGTGCCCGACAGCGCCCGCAGCATGGCCTTGGCGTCGTCGAGGTTGCGCGGCTTGCCGAAGATCCGGCCGTCCTTCACCACCATGGTGTCGGCGCCGAGCACCAGGAACATGCCGACCGGGCTCTCGGCCAGGAGCTCCTGGACCACGGCAGCCGCCTTGCGCTCGGCCAGCTTCTTGGCGGCCTCCTCGGGCCAGGCCAGCTGGTCGGGCTCCAGGGACTCGTCCACGGGCGAGGCTGGGGTGCGCACGGTGAAGGCCATGCCCGTGGCAGCCAGCAGGTCGCGTCGGCGCGGCGAGCCGCTGGCCAGGATGACCTCAAGGGCCATGGGGTTCTGCTCGGTGGTCATAGCTCCCCTTCGGTGGGACCGGCCGCCTCGCCGCAGGGGCGCCAGCGGGCCGGTGGCTTGGCAGGCCTACATTCTAGCGCGTTTGCGTCGGGCGCGGAACGCCGCCATGGGCTCCACGCGCACGCCGGCCTTGTTGGCGCTCACCGCGAGGTCGCCCTGGATGTTGGCCACATAGCCACCTGCGGGAGCGCCCTCCGGGGAGAAGCCGCCCAGCACTGCCTCCACCGAGGCGGCGTCGATGCGCTCGTCGGCGCCGAGCATGGCCTTCAGCAGCCGATGGGCCGCCCGCCGCTGCAAGGGCCGGGGCACCGCGCCGAAGGAGGGGGCCAGCAGGAACCCCTCCGCGTAGGCGGCGTCATCGGACGGGGCGCCAGGGGAAGCCGCCGAGGACGCGTGGGCGGCAGCGCCATCCGCGGGAACGCCAGCAGCCGCGACGGCCGCTTCGCCGGCCGCGCCTTCCAGATCG
>CANOCK010000140.1 GCA_947564525.1 uncultured bacterium
GGTGCCGGGGCTCATCGAGTTCTTCCTGTTCGGCATCGCCGGCGGCATCTTCCAGAAGGACCCTCTCGGGCGCTCCTCGAAGGGAGCCGTGGGCAGCCGCGTGGCGCTGTCCGCCATCAAGAAGCTTCGCGCACCGGTGACCAAGGCCCTGGCCCGCAGCCAGCGCTTCGAGCCGCCAGCCGACATCTACGAGCTGGCCGACTACGCGAGCGAGATCCTCAGCCTGTGCAACTCCATGGGGGAGGGATGGCTGCTCACGGCCGAGATGGTGGAGCTCATCCGCCATGGGTGCCCCAACGTGGTGTGCGCCCAGCCCTTCGCCTGCTTGCCCAACCACGTGGTGGGCAAGGCCACCATCAAGGAGCTGCGCCGGCGCTACCCTGCCAGCAACGTGGTGGCCGTGGACTACGACCCAGGTGCCTCGGAGGTCAACCAGCTCAACCGCATCAAGCTGATGATCGCAGTGGCGAAGGCGAACCTGGCGGAGCAGAGGGGCTAGCTGCTCCTGCCACCCGGGCGCTCCGGGCTCGGCTTGGCGCCGGGCTGAGGCTGCAGGTCGTCGATCGCAGGGTGCCGGGCTGCAGCTGCGGCTGCGGACCGTCGGCCGCAAGGCGCCAGCTGCGATCCTGCTCGGCGGGCTCGCCCGGTCGTCGCAGCCGGGGCTTCCACCTGACCCCGCTCGCAGAGAGGCCCCGCTTCCCATGGCTTGGGAAGCGAGGCCTCTTCGTCTGCTCGTGGGACCCTTCCCGCAGATGACGGTCTGGGAGCTCGTTGGCTCGGCGCTTACTCCGCCGATTCGGGGGCGATGGGGTCGATGCCGCTCGCACCTCCGCCTGAGGAGCCGCCAGGGCCCTCGGTGCCCCCGCCGGAGCTGCCGCCCCCGCTCGGGTCGGTGCCCGTGCCCCCGCCGGAGCTGCCGCCCGTGGAGCCCGTGCCCCCGCCGCTCGACCCCGTCGAGCCGCCGGTGGACCCCGCCCCGCCTGAGGAGCCGCCCGTGGAGCCGGTGGGGCCGTAGCCTCCGGTGCTCGTGCCCGTGCTCGTGTCGGTGTAGGAGCCGGTGTAGGAGCCGTTCCAGCTGCCCGAGCTGCCCTCGGCCGGCGCATAGCTGCCCACCTTGTCGGACACGAACTCGGCCGGGTCCTCGCCGGCTTCGACCACTTCCATCATCTCGGCGGTCATCTCGGCGTCGTTGATGACGTAGGATATCCCGCCGATGTCCTGGGTGTAGGAGGGCACCATGGCGTTGTAGACCACCAGGTCGCCCTCGTCCTTGAACTGCTCGGCCAGGGCGATGATGTCGGCGATGGACAGGTCGGTGGTCACGCTGGTGGAGGCCTTCTGGATGACCGTGGGCAGCTGGGTGATGGGCTGGGCCAGGATCTTGTCGATGAGCGCGATGATCAGCTCGCGCTGGTGGGAGGTGCGCGTGAAGTCGCCGTCGGCGAAGGCGCGGCTGCGGGCGAAGGTGAGGGCCTGCTGGCCGTCGAGGTGCTGCTCGCCCTCCTCGATCACGTTGTGCTGCATGCGGTAGTCCAGGTCGGCGTCGTTGTCGTCGATGGTCTCGTCCACGTACACGTCCACGCCGCCTACGGCGTCGACCAGGGACATCAGGCTCTCGAAGTTCACCTCGGCATAGTGGGATATGCGGATGCCCAGCAGCTCGTTGGCCGCCTTGATGGAGCCTGCTGCGCCGCCATAGGAGTAGGCTGCGTTGAACTTCTGGGTGGTCCCCTCGATCTCTATCTTGGTGTCTCGGGGGATGGAGACCATGGTTAGCTTGTTGTCCACCGGGTCCACGCGCACGACGATGTTGGTGTCGGTGCGGGCGCCCATGGAGGTGTCGCCGGCACGGGCGTCGCTGCCGAGCAGCATCATGTAGAACGGCTCGGTGAGGTTGGAGTGGTAGGACAGCACGTCGGTGATGGCGTCCAGCTCGGCCTGGCTCTTGTCGCCATGGTTGAGCTGGTTGGTGACGTAGTCGAGGAAGGCGGCAGTGGCCACGCCGGCGCCCACGAACAGGCACACGAACACGGTCACCACGGCGGTGACTATCTTGCGCTTGCGGCGCCGACGGCGGGCGACGGCGGCGTAGTGGGCGCTGTGGCGGTCGTGCTTGGCCATGATCCCCTGGGAGCTGGGGGTCCGCGATGCCGCGCCATAGGAGATGGAGGCGGGCTGATGGTGCGCGCCTCGGCGACGGTCTGGTCTGCTTGCCATGCAGGTTCTCCTTGGGTGTTGGTCTGGTCCTGGCGCGCGGACGGCGGGGCCCGCGCAGCATCGCGAACACTTTACGCGATAGCGGGCTTTGGTTGCGCGCCCCGTCGGCTTTTTCACGGAATATGCGGAAGGCCCGCAGGGGTCGTGGGCGGCCCGCCGCGAGGGCGCGGGCAGGTCCTGGCAACCGGCTGGCTGCGCGGCACGGCACCGTGCCGCGGCTTCCGCGCCCCGCCCCTCCCTGGCCGTATAATGGGATGCCGGAAGGAGGGCGCCATGGTGGAGCACTTCGGGGTGACGCTGCTGCAGCCGGAGGCTGACCTGCGGCTCTCCCGCGAGAACTACATCTGCACCACGCGCGACGGGCGCTACTACCTGGAGGATGGGCGCCTGAAGCACAGCCCTGAGCGGTGGGAGCCCCTGCGCCAGGCGGCCCTGGAGAACTTCGACAGGACCATGGCCTACTGCGCTCGGCTGGACCAGGGGGCCTTCGCGGACGCCATCGAGGCGGTGCGAGGGCGCTTCCCCCAGCTGGAAGCGGTGGAGGACCTGGGGCGCTGGCGGGACGTGCACGGCGTCTACGTGATGGTGCTCGACCGCTACCGCCAAGCCTACGTGGGCCTGGCCCGCTCCCGGGGCGGCATCAGGCAGCGCATCCTGGTGCACTGGCAGAGGAAGCTGGCGTTCAACCGGCTGCTGTCGGGGCCAGCGGCCAAGTCCATCCTGTCCATCGACTCGTTCCGCGCCCTGGACACCACGCGCATCCTGGCGGCGGCCACGGGGCGACCCGGGGAGGCGGGCGCGAGGGAGGCGGCGTCGCGGCTGGAGCGGGCGGTGTTCGAGGCGCTGCCGGGCGAGTTCCTGTGCAACCGCACCCTGGCAGGCGACCTGCCGGGCGGCCTGCACGAGGCCATGGCCCGACGGCGCACCCGGCAGTTGGTCTGATATGGTTGGCCCTGGCATGGCAGGCCGAGCGGAGGCGGCAGGGGCCGGGCGTCCCGGCCGCGGCCGCGAGCGAGAGGACGGTGGCCCGATGGCGGGCAAGCTCATCATAGTGCCCACCCCCCTGGGCAACCTGGGGGACATGGCGCCCCGGGCCGTCGAGGCCCTGAGGGAGGCGGACGTGGTCCTCGCCGAGGACACGCGGGTGACCGGCAGGCTGCTGCGCGCCTTCGCCGTGGCGACGCCGCTGGAGCGCCTGGACGAGCAGGTCATGGCCCAGCGGGCGCCGGCCGTGGTCGAGCGCGTGCTGGCGGGCGCGGTGGCGGCCTACTGCACCGACGCGGGCATGCCGGGCGTTTCCGACCCGGGCCTGCGCCTGGTGGCGGCGGCCCGGCAGGCCGATGCGCCGGTGGAGGTGATCCCCGGCCCCTCGGCCGTGGCGACGGCCTACGTGGCCAGCGGGACCACCTGCCCGCGCTTCTACTTCGGCGGCTTCTTCCCGCGAAAGGGCGTCGAGCGGCGGGCCTGCCTGGAGGCGCTGCGGGGGCTCGATGCCGCCCTGGTGTTCTACGAGAGCCCGAAGCGCCTGGTGGAGGCGCTGGAGGCGGTGGCCGAGGCGTTCCCCTGGCGCGAGGTGGCGGTCTGCCGCGAGCTGACGAAGCTGCACGAGGAGGTGCTGCGCGGCCGGGCGGCCGAGGTGCGCGACGCCTTCGCCGCCCGAGCCGGCGAGCCCGGGGGCATCCGCGGGGAGGTGGCCTTCGTCATCGACGGGCCGAGCCCCGAGGAGGGCGCG
>CANOCK010000141.1 GCA_947564525.1 uncultured bacterium
GTCGGCCATGGTGGAAGCCCCCGTCTCCTGCGACGGCGCCGCCTTCGCCGCCGAGCCCCTGAGCGCCTTCCGCAGCCGCCGCCCGCAGCCCCACTGCCAGCGTGCCGCCCAGCAAGGCCGCTCGCTCGGCCAGCCCTTCCAGCCCATGACCCGCCGACATGGCAGCCGGGGCGATGCCGCAGCCATCGTCCTCCACCGACAGGCGCGCCTCCAGACCGCCACCGGGCGCCTCGGCCGTGGCCAAGCGCACCCAGCTGCGGGACGCCCCCGCGTGGCGCACCACGTTGGTGACCGCCTCGCGCGCCATGGAGAACAGCGCCACGTCGATGTAGGCGGGCACCACGGCGCGCTGGTAGGCGCTCGCGTCCACCACGGCCTCCACCCCCGCGTCGGCCAGGTAGGCCGCCAGGTCGCCCAGGCGGTCGGTGCCTTGGGTGGGCATGCGGTCGCCGCCAGAGCGCAGCACGCCCACGATGGCCCGCATCTCGTCCAGGGCGTCCTTGGCGATGGCGCGCACTTGGCCTATGGCCTCCTTGGCCGCAGGCGGGTCGGCCTCCACCAGGCGTTCGGCTGCGGCCGCCTGGATGCTCACCGCCGACAGCGAATGGGCCGTTATGTCATGCACCTCCCGGGCGATGCGCAAGCGCTCCTCCTCCACCCGCCGCCGTGCCGTGGCTTCGCGGGTGCGCTCCGCCTCCTCGGCACGCTCCTCAGCAGCCCGCAGGTAGTCCTGGCGCACATGGAGGGCATAGCCGGCAAAGGACGCCACCAGGGTGAGCGCGACGTTCTGGACGAGCATGAGGGCCGAGACGTCCTGGGGCTTGACCGGCATCCCCGGACCCGGCCTCGTGGGGGCGAGGGCGCCCAGGGCCTGGGGCAGCAGCAGCACGGCCAGCACGCAGCCAGCCGCTGCCAGGGTCTCGCCTCGCGACCGCTCGCAGGCCAGGGTGAACAGCGCCGCCAAGGGCCCTGCCAGGGAAAGGGCCGCCGCCCCGACCGAGGGCTGGAACAGCGCCCAGGCCATCAGGGTGAGCCCCAGCACCGGCCAGGGGAAGCGCCGGCGCAGGACCAGCGGCAGCGTGGTGAGGGCCACTGCCCCGAGGGCCATAGCGGGCGAGATGGGGCCCATGAGGCCGAACAGGCGCCGCAGCAGCTCATCGGGCACCAGCAGGGCGTTCGCGAAGGTCAGCTGGAGGCAGGCGAACCCGAAGGCGCCCGCGGCCACGATGGCGTCCACCGCCCAGTCGGTCGGCGTCATCTCCACGGGATGGCTCAGGTACTTTCTCATGGGCCCATGGTATCGGAACCGGCCCCGGCGCCGCCATACCCCAGGCGGTTCAATTCCAGGCCCACGCCACGGCAGCCCACGCCATGCCGTGGGCCAAAGCCATCCCAATCCCCTATAATCGCTTCCGGAAAAGACTACCCAGGAGAAGCCATGATAGCCGAGCGGTTCTTGACCTACGCCATAAAGCCCATGATCAAGCGCAGCCTTGCCATGGACCCCACCGACGAGCCCTTCATGCCGGCGCCCAAGCCCGGCGAGAGGTACATGCTGTACCTGCACGTGCCCTTCTGCGAGCGGCTGTGCCCCTACTGCTCGTTCAACCGCTACCCCTTCCGCGAGGAAGTGGCGCGCCCCTACTTCGCCAACCTGCGGCGCGAGATGCTCATGCTGAAAGACCTGGGCTACGACTTCGAGAGCCTGTACTTCGGCGGCGGCACGCCCACCATCCTGCTCGACGAGCTGTGCGAGACCATCGATGTGGCCCGCGACACGTTCGGCATCCGTGAAGTGGGCGCCGAGACCAACCCGAACCACCTGGTGCAGCCGTGGCTGGACAAGCTGAGCGGCCGCGTGCAGCGCCTGAGCGTGGGCGTGCAGAGCTTCGACGACGGCCTGCTGCGCCAGATGGACCGCTACGACAAGTACGGCAGCGGGGAGGAGATCTTGGAGCGCATCGGCCAGGCAGTGCCCTACTTCGACTCGCTGAACGTGGACATGATATTCAACTTCCCCTCGCAGACCGAGGACATCCTGTTCAGCGACTTGGAGAAGATCGTGCTGTGCGGCGCGCGGCAGACCACGTTCTCGCCGCTGTACGTGTCGGCCGCCACCACGCGGAAGATGGCCGACACCCTAGGTCCCATGGACTACGGCCGCGAGCTGCGCTTCTACCGCATCTTGGACGGCGTGCTGGCCGGGGGCGAGCGGCCCTTCTTCGAGCGCGAGACCATCTGGACCTTCAACCGGCTGGACGCGGAGGGCCGCCACGACGACGCCGTGGCCATCAACGAGTACCAGACCTCCTACAACGAGTACCCCGCCATCGGCAGCGGGTCCATCACGCACCTGAACGGGTGCCTCTACGTCAACGAGTTCAGCATCCCCGCCTACAACGCCGCCATCGAGGGCGGCACCATGGCGCTGATGGGCAAGTCGGTCATGAGCAAGCGCGACCTGATGCGCTACCACTTCCTGCTGCACCTGTACCGGCTGCGCCTGGAAAAGCAGGCGTTCCGCCGCGAGTTCGGCTGCAGCGTGGAGGCGGGGCTGCCCGCCGAGATGGCCTACCTGACGCTGAACGGGGCCTTCGCCACCAACGACGCGGAGGAGCTAACGCTGACCCTGCGCGGGCGCTACCTGGTGCTGGTGATGTACCGGCTGTTCCTGAGCGGCATGAACGAGCTGCGCGACCAGGCCCGCGCCACCCTCACCGGCGAGGAGCGCCACCTCCTGTTCGGCGACGGCACGCCGTACTCGGGCTAGGACCCGCCCTCAAGGCCCCGGCAGCATCCCAAGGCGGCGCGACGAGTCGCGCCCTACGGGAGCGCGAGCCCTCGGGCCTGCGGCGGCGAGCTGGTCGCAACATCATCCCCGAAGTCGCGTTGCCGGCGCTGCGAGAATTGCGCGACATGATGCCCGGGCCCTTGTAGGGCGCGACTTGTCGCGCCGCCCATGCCGACAAGCGCAACCTACGCGCATCATCCCCGCAGGCTTGCAGGAGAGGCTGCTACCGCAAAGCATGCCCACCCTCCCACGGCCACGCATGGCCGAACGGAAGCGCGCCATGGCCGACGAGGGCCCCATCCATGGTCGCGGCCTGCCTGACGCCGCTGGCCACCTCGGCCAGGAGCAACCCCGAGAGGAGCGTCCCTAAGCTCGATACAGCTCGTCCTGCAGCCAGCGCCTGGGATTGTTCTCCATGTATTCCCAGATCTCCGCCCTTTCCGCTTCGTTGCGCACGATGCGGTCATGGAAGTTCGCCTGCCAGAATCTGCCCGACCACCCATTCCCATGAGCTGCGCGCGTCACCTGGGCCTTCCACGACCCCATGACCTTCTTGAGGTTGGGCACGCAACCCGGAGGGCTCGCCTCGGAGAGCGAGACAAGAGCGTGCACGTGGTTCGGCATGATCGTGAGGAGCTCGATGCGGCAACCGGGGTATTGAGAGGGCAGGCAGCCTGCGATGTCCCGACAGGCGCAGCCAAAGGATGAGAGCCGCACCTCCGGCTCGGCCATGGCGCCTTGCCCCGATGCGACGATCCGTGCCAGTACGTTCCTGCGGCCATGGGTGCAGAAGGTGACGAAGTAGAGACCTGGGGTGGCATAGTCCCAATTAGGTAGGCGCATCTTCTTTCGCTGTGGTCTCATGGCCCTAGCGTAGCACGAAGGCGGCCCTTGCAGATGCCGCTATCGACGAGGCAGCATCATGTCGCATCGAGGCGAAGGGCGACAGCACGGCGCGACGAGTCGCGCCCTACGGGAGCGCGAGCCCTCGGGCCTGCGGCGGCGGCCGGGCCGTGCCTTGGGAGCCCGCAACGGCGCGACTCCTGTTCGGTGGCGGCACGCCGTACTCGGGCTAGGATCTCGCCCTCAAGGCCCCGGCAGCATCCCAAGGCGGCGCGACGAGTCGCGCCCTACGG
>CANOCK010000142.1 GCA_947564525.1 uncultured bacterium
CGACCACCGAGATCTACACTCTTTCCCTACACGACGCTCTTCCGATCTGGCCGCGGCTGCGGTGGCGGCCGCTGCGGCGCCGTGACTGGCGGGCGGGGCCGCGGCCCCTTTGACGGCTGGGTCGGCGGCGTCCCCGGCTGGGGCAGTGCGGGCATCGGCGTCGGCCATGGCGGCTCCTCTCCTCGACGCGGCCTTCTTCCCTTGCGGGCTTCCGGGCGGGGTGCGGGCGCCGCGCGCAGGGCCGGGGCGCTCCGGCTGCGGCCTGCGCCGCGCCCGGGCCGTCGCAGGCCGTCCGGGCCGCCGTCCCCACCCGCTGGCAACGACGCGGTGACGGTTGGCGCTTCCCCGCCCGCTCCCCTTTGAACGGGCAGCGCGGTACCAGTATAGTTAACGCCGTCAGAGAGGGCCTGCGAGGAAGCGAGGGGCGAGCCATGAGGCAGTACCGCGAGGAGTACCTGACCGCGTTCGAGGAGCGTGGCGGCGACGTGGAAGGGCGGGGCCGGGCGCTGGCCCTCATCGAGGGCAGCGACGTGCGCGCCTACGGCGAGCCGGTGCCCTACTCCTACATCCCGCACCTGTTCGGGCCCGACGACGTGGCCTTCCTGGAGGGGGTCAGCCGCATGACCCATGCCATCCTCTCCAAAATGATCGCCCGCTACGTGGAGGACCCGGGGTACCGCCGCGTCTTCCGCTACCCGCCGGAGCTGGAGCGGCTGATCATGCTGCCGTGCCCCTACGGCGAGATGCTGCCCATGGCGCGGTTCGACCTGTTCCTGGACGAGGAGGACCGCTCGTTCAAGTTCTGCGAGTTCAACACCGACGGCTCCGGGGCCTTCTCCCGCGACTACGAGGGGGGCCGGGCGCTCATGGCCGGCGGCACCTTCCAGGGCTTCGCCGCCGCCCACGAGGTGCGGCAGTTCGAGCTGTTCGACTCTTGGGTCGAGGCGTTCATGGCCACCTACCGCTCCTCCTCCATAGCCGTGGAGGACCCGGTCGTGGCCATCACCGACTTCGAGGAGAGCGTGGTGGGAAGCGACGTGACGCGGTTCCTGGCCGCCTTCGAGCGGGCCGGGCTGCGAGCACGGTTCGTGGACGTGCGCGCCCTCGCCTTCGACGGCGAGCGCCTGGTGGACCCGAGCGACGGGACCGCCATCGACGCCATCTACCGCCGGGCCGTGACGAGCGAGCTGCTGCAGCACCCCGGCGAGTGCGACGCGCTCATCGACGCCGTGGCGGCCCAGAGGGTATGCCTGGTCGGTCACTTCCGCACCACGGTGGTGCACACCAAGGTAGTGTCCATCGCCCTGTTCGACCCGGCCACCCGCGCCTTGCTGACGCCCGAGGAGCGCGCCTTCGTGGACGCCCACGTGCCGCGCACCTACCGGCTGGAGGCGGGCGCGCCCATCGACCTGGCGGCGGTCTGCGCCGAGAAGGACGGCTGGATCATCAAGCCCGACGACGACTACGGCGCCCACGGGGTGTTCGCTGGCATCGACTACGACCAGGCGGAATGGGAGCGGCTGGTGGCCGAGAAGACCGACGCCGGCTACGTGGTGCAGGAGTACTGCCTGCCGCCGACGGTGGAGCTGGCGCCTGTGGCGCTGCCGGCCGACGGCGACGCGCGCCGGGTGGAGCCGTGGCACACCATGCCCGGCCTCTACACCTACAACGGGCGTTTCGCCGGGCTCTACGTTCGCGAGGGCCGCGAGGGCATCATCGCCCTGGACCACGGCGGCCTGGTGGCGCCGAGCTTCCGCGTGGACTGCTAGGGCCGCGGCTCGGGCGTGCGGGCGGCCCGCACGCAGGTTGGCGCTGGACGGCCGGGCGGCAGCTGGTCCTGGCCGCTTCCGCGCCGCGCCCATCGCCCCTGCCGCTCCCCTCTTGTCCCTTGCGCATACCCCATGGGGGTATTATGATGGCCCTGACGACGAAGGACGGAGGACGAGCCATGACGGAGGAGGGCCCCTGCTGCGAGGCGGCCGGCTGCGAGGGCCGCTCGCAGCGACCTGCCCACAAGCGCACCCCGCGCAGCCCCGAGCTGCAGGCGGACGTGCAGAGGCGGCTGAATCGCGCCATCGGCCAGATCAACGGCGTGAAGGCCATGGTCGAGGGCAACCGCTACTGCGGAGACGTGCTCACCCAGCTGGCGGCAGCCGAGAGCGCCATCCGCCGCTGTCGCGAGCTGCTGCTGCGCGAGCACCTGCGCACCTGCGTGGTGGAAGAGGTGCGCGCTGGCCGCGACGAGGCGGTCGACGAGGTCATGGACCTGTTCCGCACGTTCTCCTGAGCTGCGAAGGGAAGGGGTCATCCATGGTAAGCGAGACGGCTCGGGCCCTGGCGGGCGAGAAGGGCGCAAGGGGCGCTTCGGCCCAAGGCGCCGAGGCGCCGGGCGAGGGCCGGGCCACCATCCGGCTGGCCATCGACGGCATGCACTGCGCCAACTGCGCTGCGAACATCGAGAAGCGCTACCGCGCCACGCCCGGCGTCGTGGACGTGGCCGTGAACCTGGCCAACAACACCGGCTCGGTCACCTTCGACCCGGCCCTTGCCAGCGTCGACGCCATGCTGCGCGTCTTCGACGACCTCTCGTTCACCGCCGAGGTCATCCCCGACGACGCTCCGCTGGTCGACGAGGGGCGCCGGGCCCGGGAGGCCGCTCGGTCCCGCCATGACCTGCAGGTCTTCGCCGTGGCGTTGGCGCTCACCGTGGCGGTCGTGGCCATCGGCATGCTGCCGGGCGCCCACATGGCCGTCGGAGGCGCCCTCGCGGGGCTCTTCGTGGCCGACCCCACCCATGCCCAGGCCATGTTCGCCGCCAACCTGCTGCTGCTCGCCCTCGCCATCCCCGTGCAGTTCGGCTGCGGGGCGCGCTTCTACAAGGGGGCCTGGGCCTCGCTGCGCAGCGGCTCGGCCAACATGGACGTGCTGGTGGCGCTCGGCACCACCATCGCCTTCGCCTTCTCGCTGTGGATCACGTTCCTGCCGGTGGCGACGGGCGACTGGGCGGGCCGCGAGGGCCTGAGCATCAACGAGGGCATGCCCTACTACGAGACCTGCGCCATGCTCATCACCTTCGTGCTGCTGGGCAAGATCTTGGAGGGGCGGGCGAAGGGCGCCACCAACCAGGCCATCGAGGCGCTCATGGGCCTGACGCCGCCCACGGCCGTGGTGCTGCGCGGCGGCCAGCCGGTCGAGGTGCCGCTGGCCCAGGTGGTGGTCGGCGACGAGGTGCTCGTGCGCCCGGGGGAGAAGATGCCCGTGGACGGCGTGGTGACCGAGGGCGCCTCGGAGGTGGACGAGTCCATGCTCACCGGCGAGGCGCTGCCCGTGGCCAAGGGGCCCGGGGATGAGGTGACCGGCGGCACGGTGAACGCCACCGGCTCGCTCACGGTGCGCGCGCTGCGCGTGGGGGCCGACTCCACGCTCGCCCGCATCGTGCGGGCCGTGGAGGACGCCCAGGGCTCCAAGGCGCCGGTGCAGCGCCTGGCCGACCGCATCGCCGCGGTGTTCGTGCCCGCCATCCTGGCCATCGCCGCCCTCACCTTCTGCGCGTGGCTCTTCCTGGTGCCGCCAGGAGGGGAGGGGGCGCTGCTGCAGCGGGCGCTCCTGCCGGCCATCGCCGTCATCGTGGTGGCGTGCCCCTGCGCCTTGGGCCTGGCCACGCCCACGGCGCTCATGGTAGGCATGGGCCGCGGCGCCCAGCTGGGCATCCTCGTCAAGGACGGCGAGGTGCTCGAGCGCGTGTGCAAGCTCTCCGATGCCGTGCTGGACAAGACGGGCACCATCACCGTCGGCGCGCCGCGGGTGGTGGCCTGCGACGTCGACCCCGCCGCCCTGCGCCTGGCCGCTGCCCTGGAGGCGCGCAGCGAGCACCCGCTGGCCCGGGCCGTGGTGG
>CANOCK010000143.1 GCA_947564525.1 uncultured bacterium
CCATCGCCCCCAACGTCGTGGTGAAGGTGCCCACCATGGTGGAGGGCCTGGCCGCTACCCGCGTGCTGGCCGACGAGGGCATCCCCGTGAACATGACGCTGTGCTTCACGGTGCCCCAGGCCATCCTGGCTGCCCGCGCCGGCGCGCGCTACATCAGCCCCTTCGTCGGGCGCTTCGACGACATATCCGAGGACGGCATCGCCCAGCTCGACGACGTGGTGACCGCCATCGGCAACTATGACTTCACCGGCGACACGGCGAACGGCGAGAAGCTCGAGATCATCGCCGCGTCCATCCGCAGCGCCAACCACGTGGCGCAGGCGGCCCTCATGGGCGCCGACATAGCCACCGTGCCCTTCGGCATACTGAAGAAGTGCGTGCAGCACCCGCTGACCGACCGCGGCCTGGACGCCTTCATGAAAGACTGGGAGAAAGTGCAGAGCGCATGAGCGAGAACGTTGATGAGATGACTGGCGCCGCGGCCGAGGGCGCAGAGCCCAAGCGCAAGCCGCGCGCCCGCAAGAAGGCCGACGAGGCCGCCCCTGCCGAGGCAGCTGAGCCTGCAGCCAAGAAGACGCGGGCCAAGAAGGCCGATGCCGAGCCTGCTGCCGAAGCGGCCGAGAAGGCCGCGCCCGCGCCGGCGCCCAAGGCCGACGCCGCCCCCAAGACCACGGTGGTGCGCAAGAACAACCGCAACAAGCAGGGCGGCCAGAACAACAACCAGAACGGCCAGAAGCACAACAGCAATAGCAACAGCCAGCGCCGCCGCGGCCGCAAGGGCAACCAGGAGATAAAGCCCTCCATGACCAAGGACGAGCTGGCTGAGCTCAAGGTGGCCGACCTGCGCGAGAAGGCGGCCCTGTACGCGGTGGACGCCAGCGGCCTGAAGAAGGGCGAGCTGGTGGACGTGCTCTACGACGCGCTGCTGAAGGCCGAGGGCTTCGGCGAGGTGTCGGGCATCCTGGACATCCTGCAGGATGGCTACGGCTTCCTGCGCGCCAGCGGCTACCTGCCCGGCGACCACGACGTCTACGTGAGCCTGTCCACCATCCGCCGCAACGGCCTGCGCAAGGGCGACTTCATCACCGGCCAGACCCGCCCGGCCCGCGACAACGAGAAGTTCGCCGCCCTGCGCGAGGTGTTCACCGTCAACGGCATACCGGGCGAGGAGCTGTCGAGCCGCCCGCGCTTCGCCGACCTGACGCCGGTGTACCCGGACGACCGCCTGATCATGGAGCACGGCAAGACCACCACCACGGCCCGCGTCATCGACCTGGTGGCCCCCATCGGCAAGGGCCAGCGCGGGCTCATCGTGTCGCCCCCGAAGGCGGGCAAGACCACCATCATGAAGGACATCGCGGCCTCCATAACGGCGAACAACCCCGAGGTGCACCTCATGTGCCTGCTCGTGGACGAGCGCCCCGAGGAGGTCACCGACATGGAGCGCACCATCCACGGCGAGGTCATCTCCTCGACCTTCGACATGCCCACCGAGCACCACATCCAGGTGACCGAGCTGGTCATCGAGCGAGCGAAGCGCCTGGTGGAGTCGGGGCGCGACGTGGTGGTGCTGCTGGACTCGCTCACGAGGCTGGCCCGCGCCTACAACCTGGCCCAGCCGGCTTCCGGGCGCATCCTCTCCGGTGGCGTGGACTCCACGGCGCTCTACCCGCCCAAGCGCTTCCTGGGCGCCGCCCGCAACATCGAGGGCGGCGGGTCGCTCACCATCCTGGCATCGGCCCTGGTGGACACCGGCTCGAAGATGGACGAGGTCATCTTCGAGGAGTTCAAGGGCACCGGCAACATGGAGCTCAAGCTCGACCGCAACCTGGCCGACCGCCGCATCTTCCCGGCCATCGACCCCATCTCCAGCGGCACGCGCAACGAGGACCTGCTGCTCGACCCGCAGGAGGCGCCGCTCATCTGGGCCGTGCGCCGTCTGCTGGGCAACATGAACAACACCGAGCGGTCCATGGACATGCTCATCAAGTCGCTCAAGCAGACCTCCACCAACGAGGAGTTCCTCATGCGCACGGCCAAGAAGGCCCAGGCAGGCGCCGGGAAATCCGACGGAAGCTTCGAGTTCTAGGGGAGCCCTGATGACACCATCCTCAAGTCCCACCATCGGTCCCAACGACGAGCACCCGGCCCCTGCGCCGGGTGCTGTCGCATCCCAGCCCGTCGTGCCCGAGCCGCCCGCGCGGCGCCCCCGGACCGCCGAGCCCCTGCCCGCTGCCGGCCCTGCCGTGGCTGCACCGGGCCAGCCCCTGCCGCCATCCATGGCCCCGGCAGCCCCCCAGCCGGCCGCGAGCGGCGGCCGCGGATGGGTCGTGGCCCTGGTGGCCGTCGTCTTGCTGGCCGTGGTGTGCCTGGTGGGCATCTTCTCCTGCTCCTCGACGCTGACGGCGCTCTCGGACCCGTTCTCCGGGCCGAGCTCCTCCCAGGCGCCCCTCGCCTCGGATGCCATCGGCATCATCGAGCTGGACGGCTCCATCGCCTACGACGGCAGCCTGTGCAGCCCCGAGGGGCTGAAGGCCCAGCTCGACCGCGCCGAGGCCAACGACCATATAAAGGCCGTGGTGCTGCGGGTGAACTCCGGCGGCGGCACGGCCACGGCGGGGGAGGAGATGGCCGCCTACGTGCGCGACTTCCCCAAGCCCGTGGTGGTGTCGAGCGCCGCCATCAACGCGAGCGCCGCCTACGAGATCTCCTCCCAGGCCGACTACATCTACGTGGCCCAGACCACCTCCATCGGCTCCATCGGCACGGCCCTGCAGGTCACCAACGTGGGGGAGCTGTTGGAGAAGCTGGGCATCTCGGTGGAGAACATCACCTCGGCCGACTCCAAGGACGCCAGCTACGGCACCCGCCCGCTGACCGAGGAGGAGCGCGCCTACTACCAGGCCATGGTCGACCAGATCAACGGCACCTTCATCAAGGCCGTGGCCGAGGGCCGCGGCATGAGCGAGGCCGAGGTGCGCAAGCTGGCCACCGGGCTGCCCTTCACCGGCATCGACGCCGTGGGCAACGGGCTGGCCGACGAGCTGGGGTCCCTGGAGGACGCCGTGGCCAAGGCGGCCTCGCTGGCGGGCTCCGGCACCGACGAGACTGTGTACCTCTATGCCAGCTCCAGCAACATCAGCAGCTTGCTCGACCTCATGAGCGAGTCCCGCAACGACGGACGGGCGTCCCTGGGCGCCCTGGCAGAGGAGGTGGCGCGCTGATGGCTTCCCCCTACGAGTCCCCGGTCCTGTGGCCGGCTCGGGCAGTGGTCACCGCCGGCATGCCCTACGGCAACAAGCCCCTGCACTTCGGCCACATCGGCGGCGTGTTCGTTCCTGCCGACGCCTACGCGCGCTTCCTGCGCGACCGCATCGGTGCCGACGCCGTGCGCTTCGTCTCCGGCACCGACTGCTACGGCTCTCCCATCAACGAGGGCTTCCGGCGCGCGGTGGAGCAGGAGGGCTTCACGGGCACCATTGCCGACTACGTCATGGCCAACCATCAGCGCCAGGCCGCCACGCTCGAGGCCTTCGACGTGTCGCTGGACATCTTCGAGGGCAGCGGCATCGGGGAGGCGGGCGCGGTGCACCAGCAGGTGACTGACGCCTTCGTCGAGCGGCTGCACGCCAACGGCTGGCTGCGGCTCGAGTCCACGCTGCAGTTCTACGACGCCGAGGCCGGCACGTTCCTGAACGGCCGCCAGGTGCAGGGGCGCTGCCCCGTCCAGGGCTGCAAGTCGTCCCAGGCCTACGCCGACGAGTGCGAGCTGGGCCACCAGTACGCGCCTGCTGACCTCATAGCGCCGCGCTCCACCCTCACCGGCCAGGTGCCCGAGATGCGCCCGGTGGAGAACTGGTACTTCGACCTGCCCGCCTTCGCC
>CANOCK010000144.1 GCA_947564525.1 uncultured bacterium
CCCCCCGCCCGAAGCCCAGGGCCTCGGCCGCAGCGGCGGCGGCAGCGCCCTGGAGCACCTCGGCCTCGGCCGGGGCCGTCATGCCGTCGGAGAGCTCGACGCCGCGCCGCAGCGCCTCCGCCTCGGCCGGTGCCAGCCGGCCCTCCACCAGGGCCAGGTAGCGCTTGCGCACGTGGGTGCGCGGGTGCAGCAGCCCTTGGCCCAGGTCGCCGTCGGTGGAGAACAGCAGGAGCCCCGTGGTGTCCGCGTCCAGCCTCCCGATGGGGTACAAGCCGGGCACGGCGGGCACCAGCTCGGCCACGGTCGGCCGCCCTTGGGGGTCGTCCATGGTGGTCACGTAGCCGGCGGGCTTGTGCAGCATGATCGTCACCGCCTCGGCCGGCGCCTCCACAGCCTCCCCGTCCACGGCCACGGCGTCCACCAGCGGGTCCACCTTCGCTCCCAGCGCCGCCACGGCGCCGTTCACCGTCACCCGACCGGCCACGATGAGCCCCTCGGCATGGCGACGCGAGGCCACGCCTGCCCGCGCCAGGAACCTCTGCAACCGCATCTGCGCCATGGGCCTTCCTTCTCCCGTCGCTGGAAGGGCAGGGGCTGGAAGCCCCCTACTCGTCCTCGGTCTCGAAGGTCAGCTCGTCGAAGCTCACCTTGTCAACCACGCCCAGGGTGGAGGCGATGGCCCGGGCGAACATCGAGTCGCTCGGCCGGGGCTCGGGCATCTCCTCGTAGGCCCGCTCTGCGAGGCCGTCGGCCACCACCGTGTCGCCCGTTCGGTGCCCCAGGGCCGCCGCCAGCGACTCATCGGCCAAGGCCGCAACCCCCATCTCCGCCACGGCGCCGCGCAGCTCCGCCCCCTCGGCGCCCAGACCCTCGCCTAGGCCACCCGCAGCCTCGGCCAGCCCTTCGGCCAGGGTGCGCGCCTGCTCGTCGCTCAGCGCCACGTCCTCGTGGGCGGCGCTCAAGCGCTCGGTGATCAGCCGGCGCGTCTCCTCGTCCGGCGCGAAGTCCGCGATGTCCGGCAGCTGCCTCACCGACTTCAGGCCGAACTTCTCCAGGAACCCGCGGGTGGTGCCGTAGAGCGTCGGGTTGCCCGGCGCGTCCGAGGTGCCCATCTCGCGCACGAGCCCCTTCTCGATCAGCGAGCTCAGGGAGCTGTCGGAGCTCACGCCGCGCACCGCCGCTACCCCGGCGCGGGTGGTGGGCTGGGTGTAGGCCACGATGGCCAGGGTCTCCATGGCCGCCGCCGAGAGCTTGCGCGTGTCCCAGCTCAGCACGTAGCGCTCGATTAGCTCATGGAGCTCCGGCGCCGTGTAGAGCCGCCAGCCGCCCGCCACCTCCACCAGGCGTATGCCGCTGCCAGCATGGTCCAGCCGCTCCCGCAGCGCCACCAGGGCCCGCTCCACGTCGGCCGACTCGCGCTCCACCATCTCGGCCAGGGCCAGCGTGCCCACCGGCTCGTCGGTCACGAACAGCAGCGCCTCCAGGGCCGCCTCCAGCGCCTCGCTCCCTTGCCCGTCGAACATAGGGCTCACTCCCTTCCCTCTTCCGTCACCGAGTCTATGGCGTCGTCCCCCACGAGCACCAGGTCGCCCGACCCCTCGATGAAGTCGATGCTGATGTCGCCGAACGACTCCTCCTGCCGCACGTCCACCATGCGGCGCTTGTACAGCTCCAATATAGCGAGGAACGACACGACCACGACGGTCGTCTCCCGAGCGTTGCTGACCAGTTGCGAGAACATGAGGTGCTTCTCGCGGCTGATGCGCTCGTGGATCGAGCGCACGTACACCTCCACCGGTATGGGCTTGGCCGCTATGTGCTCCGACTCCAGCAGGAACACCTCGCGCCGGGCCAGGGCCGCCGCCGCCACGGCCGCCAGGTCGTCGAGGGTGGTCCCCCGCAGGAAGTCCGGCATGAGCCCCAGGAAGCGCGCGTCGGGCCCGAAGGGGCGCCCGTGCATGCGGCCCTGGAGCAGGTAGCGGCTGTAGAGCTCCTCGGCGGCGTTCTTGTGCTGCTTGTAGGCGATGAGCCGCTCCACGAGCACGTCGCGCGCCTGGCCGGCGTCCATCTCGGCGATCTGCTCGTCCACCTCATCGCGCTTGCGCGGTATGAGGCTGGCCGCCTTGATCTCCAGCAGCGTGGTGGCCACCAGCAGGAAGTCCGACGCCACGTCCAGGTCCAGCGTCTGCATGCGCGACACCTCGGCCAGGTACTGGTCGGCGATCTCGGTGATGGAGATGGCGCCAATGTCCACCTTCTGGCGGCTGACCAGGTAAAGCAGCAGGTCGAAGGGCCCTTCGAAGTTCTTTATGCGCACGTTGTAGGACACAGCGGGAAGCTCCTTGCGAGAAGAGGACGGCGCAGGCGCGCTCAGGAGATGGGATACGGGAACAGCAGGTTGCCCAGGTTGCCCGCCGTGACGTCCAGGTACCACGAGAACGGGTTGAAGTGGAGCACGTAGGGCAGGAAGACCATGGCCATCATGAAGATGGGGAACGCGTAGCGCTGGATGGCGTAATAGCGCGGCAGATAGCGCTTGGGCAGCAGCAGAGCGAAGATGGACGAGCCGTCCAACGGTGGGACCGGCAGCAGGTTGAAGAACATGAGGTAGAGGTTGACCAGGGCGAACATGGGCAGGAACATGAGGTAGAAGCAGCGGAACAGCTCGCTTTGCTGCACCAGGCCCGGCGCGACGCCGTAGAGGGCCCAGGCCAGCAGCGCCGCCAGCACGGCCATGGCGAGGTTGGCCAGGGGGCCCGCCACGCCGGTGACGAAGTCGCCCTTGCGCGGGTCCTTGAAGTAGGTGGGGTTGTAGGGCACCGGCTTGGCGTAGCCGAAGATGGGCCAGTGCAGCACCATGAGCATGAGCGGCAGCAGCACGGTGCCGAAGGGGTCGATGTGACGCAGCGGGTTGAGCGACAGGCGCCCCTCGCGCTTGGCCGTGGGGTCGCCCAGCTTGTAGGCGGCGAAGCCGTGGGCCACCTCGTGCAGCGTCAGCGCCGGCACGAAGCTCAGCACCGAGCAGATGATGTAGGCGATGTAGTCGATGTCCATAAGGTGACAGTTTACACGAGCCCCGGGAAGTTTTGCTGGCGCAGCGCCTCGTAGGCGCCGATGGCCACGGCGTTGGACAGGTTGAGCGACCGCAGCCCCGCCGCCATGGGGATGCGCACGCAGCGGTCGGCGAAGCGCG
Organism: uncultured bacterium; assembly: GCA_947564525.1. GTDB lineage: Bacteria > Actinomycetota > Coriobacteriia > Coriobacteriales > Eggerthellaceae > D16-63. The sequence continues at coordinate 3,194 of CANOCK010000144.1, forward strand.
CGAGCCAGCGCTCGTCCAGCCCGCGGCTCTCGCGGCCGAACACGAGCCAGGGGGCGTCGCCGTAGGCCGCCTCGGCATGGGAGCGCGCCGCCGCGCCGGTGAACAGGCGCAGCTCGTCGGCGCCATGGGCCTCGAAGAACGCCTCGGCGCAGGGCCAGCGGCGCACCTCCACCTTGTCCCAATAGTCGCAGCCGGCGCGGCCGAGCTGCTTGGACGTCAGGCGGAACCCCATGGGCTCCACCAGGTGCAGCTGCGCGCCCACGCAGGCGCAGGTGCGGGCGACGTTGCCCGCGTTCTGCGGTATCTCCGGCTCGACCAGCACGATGGAGAGCATGTCGACCTACCCCTGCGCGGCTAGGGCCGCCTCCAGCTCCTCGCTGAGCGCCAGCCACCGCTCCTCGGCCTCGGCGATGGAGGCCTTCAGGGCGGCATGCTCGGCGATGGCGTCGCTGGTGGCGTCCTCCTTCGTGTAGAAGCCGGGGTCGGCCATGAGGGCCAGCAGCTCCTCCATGCGGGCGTTGTCCCGGGCCAGCTGCTCGTCCAGGGCCGCGATCTCGCGGCGGTGCCCCTTCACGGCGGCATAGGCGCGGTTGCGCGCCTCGGCCTCGGCCCGCTTCTGCTCCTTGGTCTTGG
>CANOCK010000145.1 GCA_947564525.1 uncultured bacterium
ATGCGCCTGGTGGGCGCGTCCAACGGCTTCATCCGCGGGCCCTTCCTCATGGAGGGCGCCATCCACGCCCTCATCGGCTCGGTGCTGGCCGTGGTCATCATCCAGCTCCTGCGCATGTTCGCCATACCGCGGCTGCAGGACTCGCTGCAGTTCCTGTCCTTCGACGTGTCCGGCGCCACCTACGTGCTCATCTACGTGGCGCTGGTGGGCGCCGGCCTGATCATCGGCCTCATCGGCTCGGCCCTGGCCATGCGCCGCTACCTCAAGGTGTAGCGCTCTGGCCTCGGGGTCATGGGAGGGCAGACGGAAAAGCCAGCCAAGGAGCGGAGGCGCCTGACCAAGCAGGCCGTCTCCGCCACGCTGCGCGAGCGCATGCGCAACCGGCGCATCGCTCGCGCCTTCGTGCTGTTCATGGTGGTGGTGCTGGCCTTCGCCGGCGGGTTCCTGGTGCGCAGCCAGACCGCCTTCGTGGCGTCTCTGGGCTTCCCGGTGGACGAGGGGGCCGGCGCCGCCTCGTCGGCGACGGCGAAGGCCAAGACCACCTTCAACTCGCTGACCGGCCGCCTCGAGGAGGTGGAGGACCTGCTCAAGGCGAACAGCCTGGACGAGCTCGACCTCGGCCAGGCGACGCCGGCAGTGCTCACGGCGCTCATGAGGTCCCTGGGCGACCCCTACGCCGCCTACTTCGATGCCGAGCGCTACGCCAAGTACGTGCAGGAGGCGGCCGAGCGGCCCTACACGGGCATAGGGGTGCTGTTCGCCGAGTTCGACGGGCGGCCCTATGCCGCTGACGTGTTCGAGGGCTCCGAGGCCGAGGGCCTGGGGGTGCGCGATGGTGACTACATCGTGGCCGTGGACGGCGTGAGCAGCAAGGACTGGACCACCTCCGAGCTCATCAACGGCCTGGCACGGGAGGACGGCAGCCAGGTGGTGGTCACATGGATGCGCCCTGCCTCCCCGGACGCCACCACGGGCATGGAGTTCACCACCACCCTCACCTGCCGCAGCTACGACGTGGCCAACCTCACCTCCGAGCTGGATGACGGCGTGGGCTCCATCCGCTTGCGCCAGGTGTCCCAGAACGCCTCGGAGCTGGTCAAGGGGGCCGTGGAGGCCCTGGCGGCCGACGGGGCGACCTCCTACGTGCTCGACCTGCGGGGGAACCCGGGCGGCTACCTGACCCAGGCGGTGGACATCGCCTGCCTGTTCGTCCAGAGCGGCGTCATCGTGGAGGTGGAAACCGTCGACGGCACTACCACCAAGACAGCCACAGGTGCTACCATTACCAATGCGCCGTTGGTGGTGCTGGTGGACGAGTACACCTCTGCGGCAGCCGAGGTGCTGGCTGCCGGCTTGCAGGCGAACCAGCGGGCCACCGTGGTCGGCCAGACCACCCGGGGCAAGGGCTCCGTGCAGGTGACCCGTGAGCTCACCTTCGGCGGCGCGGTGCGCTACACCGCCGCTTACTACCTCACGCCTCTGGGAGCCTCCATCGAGGGGGTAGGCGTGGCGCCGAACATATCGCTGCACTCGTCGGAGGGTGCGGACGTGCAGCTCGAAGTGGCTATCGACACGGCGCGCTCCCTAGCTAACGGCTAGATAGACGGTTGGCGGCGCTCCCGACTCGTTCGCTGGGTGCTCCCTGCCGGAAGGAGGGTGAGCCCCATGGCCCATTCCAGCAAGAAAAAGAAGACGCGCCGCAAGGGCAAGGCGTGCCCGCGAGGCCTGCTGAGCGTCCATAGGTCCGGCTTCGGCTTCGTCTCCACCGCCGAGGGCGACTTCTTCATCCACTCCAACTGCATGAACGGCGCCTTCGACGGCGACCTGGTGGAGCTGGAGCCCCTGCCGGGCCGCCACGACAACGAGCCGCGGCCGAACAAGCGCCCCCAGGACAAGCCCTGTGCCAAGGTGGTGCGGGTGATCGACCGTGCCAACGACACGCTCATCGGCACCTACGAGGAGTCCGAGCCCATCGCCGTGGTGGTGCCTGAGGATCCGCGCATCCCCCATGACATCTTCATCGTGGGGGAGGAGGGGCCGGACGTGCCCGACGGGGCCATGGTGCGCGTGCGCATCCTGGAGTTCCCCACCCAGAGCACCCCGGCCACCGGCGTGGTGGAGGAGGTGCTGGGCACGGCGGACGACCCGAGCCTGGGCATCGAGGTGATCATCGGCCGGCACAAGCTGGAGACCCGGTTCTGCGAGGCGTCCCTCGAGGAGGCCGCCGCCGCCACCCTGGACGCCGAAGGGGCCCTGGCTGAGGGCTACGTGGACCTGCGGGACCGCTTCACCTTCACCATCGACCCGGCTGACGCGCGGGACTTCGACGACGCATTGTCGGTAGAGCTGGTGGAGGAGCCGGATGGCACCGTGCTCACGCGCCTGGGGGTGCATATCGCCGATGTGGGGCACTACGTGCCCTGGGGCTCGTCCATCGACCTGGAGGCGCGCCGCCGGGCGACGAGCACGTACCTGGTGGACCGGGTGATCCCCATGCTGCCCCCGGCCCTGTCCAACGAGCTGTGCTCCTTGCAGCTAGGGGAGGACCGCCGCTGCATGACCGTGGACCTGTTCCTGGACGACCGTGGCAATCTGGTGCGCTATGAGCCCTACCTGGCCCTCATGCGGTCCCAGGTCCGGCTCGACTACGAAGAGGTGCAGGCCATCCTCGATGGCGAGGCCGAGGCCGCCCCTGAGCTGGCAAAGCGCCTGCGTCGGGGAAGCGAGCTGGCCAAGCAGCTGGCCGCCCGGCGCCGTCAGGCCGGGGCCATCGACTTCGTGTCGGTGGATGCCAAGATGCTGCTCGACGAAGACGGCCATCCCGTCGGCATCGACCTGCGCAGCAAGACCGACGCCACGGAGATGGTGGAGCAGGCCATGGTGCTGGCCAACGAGGTGGTGGCGCGCCACCTGGCCGACCGCGACTGGCCGGGCATCTTCCGCGTCCATGGGCAGCCGTCCTCCGACGCCTGCGTGGCCCTGGTGCCCGTGTTCCAGGAGTTCCCCTGGTTCATAGAGAACCTGGCCGTGGGGCTGGTGAACGGCGACCCGCACGCCTTCCAGGGGGTGCTGGCCATGTCGGCGGGGCGGCCGGAGCACGAGCTGGTGTCGTCCCTGTCGCTGCGCGCCATGCAGCGGGCCGTCTACAAGCCGCAGAACGAGGGCCACTACGGCATGGGGCTCGACGCCTACTGCCACTTCACGAGCCCCATCCGCCGCTACCCCGACCTGGCGGTGCACCGCATGCTGCGGGCGCAGCTGATGGGCAAGCCGCCCTACTTCGACCAGGAGGTCACGTCCCTGCCGTGGCTGGCCGAGCACTCCTCGGACATGGAGCGCGTCGCCGACAAGGCCGAGCGCGAGTCCCAGGACCTCAAGATGGTCGAGTACCTGGAGGATTCCGTAGGGGAGGCGTTCTCCGCCATCATCTCCGGCGTGTCCTACCACGGGCTGCACGTGCGGCTGGAGAACACCGCCGAGGGCTTCGTGCCCATCCGCACCCTCGGCGCGGAGTACTTCGCCTTCGACCCGGCGCGCTACACCCTCACCGGGGAGGACACCGGCCGCAGCTACCGCCTGGGCCAGCGCATTGCCGTGGTGCTGGTGGCCACCGACCGCCGCTCGCGCAGCCTGGAGTTCGAGTTGGCCTAGGCGCCCGGGGCGCGTTCGCATCGGTCCCTCGGGCTGGCGTGGCCTGGGCTGGCGAGCCAGCCCCCGTGATGTCCTGCCCTTCCTGCTGCTGCCTCGGTGCCTGGATGGGCCCTGCAGTGCTGCTAAAGTCTAAGTAGACACAGAGTTCCGGAATTCCATCTCCAAAAACG
>CANOCK010000146.1 GCA_947564525.1 uncultured bacterium
GGTAGCGCGCGTCCTCGAACACGCTGTTCAGGCAGTTGATGGCGTTGATGTCGCAAGCGTGGGCGCCGAAGAGCACCCGGGGCCGCACCGTAGCGGCATAGCTCACCACCTCGTTGGCCTGGGCATCGAACTCGAACAGCGTCTCGCGCTGGGGCAGGTAGTGCTTCTTGAGGGACGCGACGGTGGTCGGGTAGTCCAGGGATATCTGGTCGAAGGACTCCACCGGGGCGAAGGCATAGCCGCGGCCCGTCTTGACCGGCGCGACCACCTCGTAGTCGGCCATGAACGCCTCGACGAGGGCCGGCAACTCCTCCGCGTCGATAACACGATAGAGCATAGGCTGCGCTGTCCCTTCCCTCGCGCCTGCGCACGGGCGCCCCTGCGGATAACGTCTGAGCCCATACTACATGGGGCCGCCGCCGGCTCGCGCGACGGCTCCGCCCAACACCACAAAAAAACCGACGCACGCACTGCCGGGGCAGCCCGTGGGTCGGTTCTCAATCCTATCTGGTGAAACGCCCTTCCCGCGCCAGCGCGGGAAGGGGCGCCGCCCAAGCCCCTAGCCGAAGAAGATGGCGATCTCGCGCTCGGCGGACTCGGGCGAGTCGGAGCCGTGGATGACGTTCTCGTCCATGATGAGGCCGAAGTCGCCGCGAATGGTGCCCGGGGCCGCCTCGGCCGGGTTGGTGGCGCCCATGAGGGAGCGGCACTTGGCCACGGCGCCCTCGCCGGAGACGACCATCTTCACCACGGGGCCCGAGGTGATGTAGCTGATCAGCCCCTCGTAGAAGGGCTTGCCCTCGTGCTCGGCGTAGTTGGCCTTGGCCTGCTCGGGGGTGACCATGCCGAGCTCCATGCGCTCGATGGCCAGGCCGGCGCGCTCGAAGCGGTTGACGATCTCGCCGATGTGGCCGTTGCGCACGCCGTCGGGCTTGATCATGGTGTAGGTCTTCTGCACTGCCATGGGTCTGTCTCTCCTTCTCCCTTGGTCGGCGACGGCCGGGTGCCGGCGCGCCGCCCTTCCTGCGTTGTCGCTCCCGAAGCTAGACGTTCTGGCTCGGGAAGTACAGCTCCACGTTGGATACCTTCCATCCGAGCATGTCGCGCACCATGGTGATGCGGTACATGATGGAGCCACCTTGGGGCGTCTTGGCCGTCGCGTAGACCGTCGACTCGCCCAGCGAGCGGTCGACGCCGTTGACCTGGACGTTGGCATCCTGGACCACGCTATCCCTCAGCGACGCAGCCGAGGACTCGCTCACGCTCTGGGCGAACACCCCCTGAGCGCCCTCAGGGTCGCTGAACAGCGACTGGGTCACCATCTCCTGGGTGGGCACGCCGTAGCCCTGGGTGTAGCCGAACACCGCCGCGGCGAAGGCCAGCACCACCACGACCACAATGCCGACCAGCACCTTCAGCCCCACGTTGCGGCGCTTGCGATCCTGCTTGGCAAAGCCCTTGGACCACTGCTCGATCTCCTCCTCACTCGCGCTGAAGAAGCGGTCGTCGTCGCCCTCGTACATGTCGGCGAAGCGCGGGGCGTCGGCGGCAGGGCCCTCGTCGTAGTAGAACGGGTCCTGGGCATCGGCGCCGCGGTCGTAGAGCACGATCTCGCTCGACACGTCCACGCCGGAGGTGTCGGCCTCGGCCTCGCTGGCCGCCTGGGCCATGACGCCCACGGCCCGCTGGTAGTCGACGTTGGCCGAGTCGCTGAGGGCGTAGGTCTTGTCGCCCAGGGCCCGGTCGAAGGCCTCCACGGCCTTCTCCATCTGGTTGCAGGCCACGTAAGCCTGGCCCAGGCTGGCGTTGAGCTTGTTCTTGGTGGCGCCGTCCATGTCGAACTGCATGGCGCTCTCGTAGGAGGCCACGGCGTCGGCCGGCCGGTTCAGGGCCATGAAGCAGACGCCCAGGTTGAGCAGCGACTTGGCCGGCTCCGGGTTCGAGGCGTCGAGGGCGGCCTCGCGGAACGCCACGCCCGCCTCGGCGGTCTTGCCCGTCTTCATCAGGGCGTTGCCCATGCCCATGTGGGCCTTGTAGGGGGTGGAGTAGTTGGGGTCCGACAGCGCAATCTCGAAGCAGTTGACGGCGTTGTCGTAGTCACGCAGCGAGGCGTAGGCCATGCCGAGGTTGCACTCGACGGTGGACAGGTCCGGATAGGCTTCGTCGGCCTGGGCTTGCATGTAGGCCTGGAGCGCCTCGGTGGGGTTCTTGAGCTTCACCAAGCAGTTGCCCACCTGGTGGTAGAGGTAGCCCACCTCCCCCGGCCCCGGGGGGGACAGAGGATCCTGAAGGCACTGGGTGAAGCCCACCAGAGAGGACTGGTAGTCCCCTGCCTGGTAGTCTGCATGGGCCTTCTCTAGTAGCTGGTTATTCAAGGGGAGCCTTCCTGTGAAGCGGTCGCATCGACGCCATGGCGCACCGGCCAGCGGCGCGCTCGCCGGTGCCTAGGCGGCGTTCTCGATCTCGACGGACTCGATCACGTCGCCGGCGCGCAGGCTGTGGATGACGTCGAGCCCCTCGAGCGGCTGGCCGAACACGGTGTAGCCGTCGTCGAGCATGGGCTGGGCGCCCAGGCACAGGTAGAACTGGGAGCCAGCGGAGTCCGGCATGGCCGAGCGGGCCATGGCCAAGGTGCCGTCCTTGTGCTCGTTGTGCGGGTTGGTGGTGTACTCCTCCTTGATGGAGTAGCCAGGGTTGCCGGTGCCGAAGTTGCCGCGGCGCTGGGCCACCATCTCGGCCACCTCCTCGCCGCTGAAGTCGCGGGTGTTGGGGCAACCGCCCTGGATGACGAAGCCGGGCACGTAGCGGTGGAACTTCAGGCCGTCGTAGAAGCCCTTCTGCGCCAGCTCCACGAAGTTGCCCACGTGGATGGGGGCGTCCTTGCCCATGAGCTGCACGCGCACGGTGCCCTTGGACGTGTTGATGACCGCCACCTCGTCGCCGGTCGGCTGGTACTCCGGAGTATACAGGGCCATGTTGTCACTTCCCCTTCGCATCAAGGCTAGGGCCAGCGGCCGCTCTCTCAGGGCGTCGCTCGCTCAGGCTCTTAGTCGAACATACGGTTCCCTATTCTACCAGCAGAGGGAGCCGCCTGGGCGAAAACATGGGCATTTCACATCTGGGCGGGCGCCAGGGCGGCCCCGGAGGGCTTCGTCTCAGAGGACGAGCAGCACCACCAGCACCACGACCAGGACCAGCGCCACCCCAGCCACGACCAGCTTGGGCAGCAGGCCGCCCCCTGCCCCGCCGTAGGCCGACGAGTCCTCGACTATGCCGCCCATGGGGCGGTTGGAGTGCATGCCGCGCAAGGGGGTCGGCATGCGATGGGCGCCCCCTGCGTCCGGCACGCTGTCGAAGCCCTGGCCCGCTCGGGAGTGCCAGCGGGTGTGGTGCAGCGACGCGTCGATGGCCGGCTCGGGCTTGTCCTGCTCCTCGATGGAGTAGCCCATGATCTGGTCGTGCTCATGGAAGGCGCGCGAGTCGATGCTGCCCCGGGCGTCGATGACCTCGCGGTTGACGCTGCGGCCGAAGTGGGTGCCGCTCAAGGCGTCCCGGCTGGCGCGCTCGAACTCGTGCATCTCCTTGGCGCTGCGGGAGCGCTCGCGGCCCTCCTCGCTCGACAGCGGGTGCGAGACGCAGCCGCGCCTGCCCTGCTCGGCGGCGCGGGCGTAGATCTCGTCGGTGTCCCGCATGGACACCATGTCGCGGCCAGGCCGCGGCGCCGTGCTCCCCTCCCGGGCGGCGGCGCGGGCCTGGGCCGCCGCGAGCTGGGCTGCCCGCTGGCGGCTGGCCACCTCCTCCTGCTG
>CANOCK010000147.1 GCA_947564525.1 uncultured bacterium
AGGGCCTGCTCAAGCTGCTCGCCAACTTCACCGTGGCCCGCATCCTCGAGCGCGATGACTTCCACAACCGCTACACGTCGGGCCAGTCCATCAGCCTGCACGAGTTCCTCTACCCGGTCATGCAGGCCTACGACTCGGTGGTCATCAAGGCCGACGTCGAGCTGGGCGGCACCGACCAGCTGTTCAACCTGCTCGCTGGCCGCGAGCTCATGGAGAAGATGGGCATGGAGCCCCAGGTCTGCCTCACGCTGCCCCTGCTCGAAGGCACCGATGGCGTGAAGAAGATGTCCAAGAGCTACGGCAACTACATCGGGCTCACCGACGAGCCGGCCGACATGTTCGGCAAGGTCATGTCCATCCCCGACGAGCTCATGGTCAAGTACTTCCGCCTGGCCTCCACCGTGCCCGTGGATGAGATCGACCGCATCGAGGCCGCCCTCGCCGCCGACGAGCTGCATCCCAACAAGGTGAAGCGCTCCCTGGCCGCCAACATCGTGGAGGCCTACTACGACCAAGCGGCTGCCGTGGCCGCCGAGGAGCAGTTCGATCGCGTGTTCAAGGACCACGAGGCCCCAGAGAACGTCGCCGAGTTCGCCGCCGACCTTACGCCCAACGACGAAGGCCTCATATATGTGGCCAAGGTCATAGCCGATGCGGGCCTGGCCCAGAGCGTCGGCGACGCCCGGCGCCTCATCGACGGCGGCGGCGTCAAGCTGAACGGCGAGGCGCTGGAGCCCAAGGCCTACAACGTGGAGCCCTCCCGCATCGAGGGGGCCCTCATCCAGGTGGGCAAGCGCAAGTTCGTCCAGCTGGTCTGAGGCTGCTCGACGGCATTCTCCAAAGATCTTGCAAGGATTCGCTCCGCTCGCTCGTTTCTATAGAAGAGAGCGAAAAGAGAGAAGAAGGGGCCTCCCATCATGAAGAAGCAGATCCTCGCTTGCTCGATGGCAGCCGCGCTGATCGCGTTCCCCACCGCGGCTTTCGCCATAACCCAGAACGCCTCCCCGGTCAGCCCGTCCGTCGTCCCGGCAGCAGGCCAGTTGGCCCAGCCGGCTGACGGCGCGGTGGCCCAGGCGGCCAGCTTCATCTCCGGCCATCACCATGCCATCGCTGCCCCCATCGCCAACGCCCCGACCGTCACGCCGGCGACCGACTCCGCCGTGGCCTACGGCTACTGCACCATCGATGGCAACGGCTACTGCGCGGTCCACGGCTACGGCTGCGGCCACGGCTACGTGGACAACGACAACGACGGCGTCTGCGAAAACTACGGCAACGGCTACTGCGGCAACAACCATGGTCACGGCTACGGCTACGGGAGCGGCGCCGGCTATGGCGGCGGCTACGTGGACGGCAACAACGATGGCGTCTGCGACAACTACGACTCGGGCTGCGGCAGCAGCGCCGGCCAGGGCTACGGCGCCGGCCAGGGCGCTGGCTACGGCGCGGCCAACGGCGGCGGCTATGGCGGTGGCCACCACGGCGGCGGCCATGGCGCTGGGCGCCACCATCGCTAAGGGACCTCGCGCCCTCGCGGAGTGCGCCCAAGCGACGACATAGAGCAAGCCATGGCCCGCCATGCCGATGCGGTCTGGCGGGTCTGCGCGCTCTACTTCCCCGACCATGCCGACCGGCAGGACGCCTTCCAGGACACGTTCATGAGCTACGCCCTCGCCGACGCCATGGCCTTCGAGGGCGATGGCCACCGCAAGGCCTGGCTCATCACCGTGGCCCGCAACCGGTGCCGCGACATGCTGAAGGCCGCGGCTCGCAAGGGCCTGCCCCTCAGCGAGGAGGTCGAGGGGCGCCTGGCCTCGGAGGACCCCGCCACCCAGCCCGGCTCCTTCGCCAGCGAGGTGCTCGACGCCCTGCGCGCCCTGGACGACCCGCCGCGCACGCCGCTGTACCTCGCGCTCTACGAGGGCTACACGGTGCCCGAGATCGCGCGCATGGTGGATGCCCCGGACAACACGGTCTATTCCTGGATAGCGCGGGGCAAGAAGCGACTCAAGGAGGTGCTGAGATGAACGAGACCCTGGAGCAGCGGCTCGCCTGCGCCTTCGATGGCCTCCATGCGCCCCAGGCGGTGCGCGAGAGCGCCCTCGCCGCCATCGAGGCGGCTCGCTCCGTCCCCGCTCCGGCGCCCTCTGCGCCCCCTGTGCGGGTCGTCCCCTCTCCCAAGCGCTCTGCTCGACGCCGCCCCCGCAGGGCGAAGGCCCTCCTGGCTGCAGCTGCCTGCCTGGTGACGGCGGCCATCGGCTTCGGCGGCTACCAGTTCTACGAGCAGCCTGTGGCCTACGTGGGCATAGACGTGAACCCTTCAGTGGAGCTATCGGTCAATCGCTTCGATCGCGTGGTGGGCGCCCGGGCCGTCAATGAGGATGGCGCGGTGGTGCTGGCCGAGGTGAACCTCGCTGGCTGCACCTACGACCAGGCCCTCTGCCGCCTCATGGACAGCCCGGCCCTCAGCACCTACCTTGCTGAGGACGCGGTGGTGGAGATCAGCGTGACCTCCGACGACCAGCGCGTCTCCGACCAGCTCATGCGCACGAGCGACGATGCCCTTGCCCAGCATCGCTGCCATGGCAGCGCATCGCGGGCCGACGAGGGGACGCGCCAAGCTGCCGCTGCCGCAGGCATGGGCACGGCACGCTACCAGGCGGCCTGCGAGCTCATGGCGCTCGATCCCGACGCCACCCTCGAGGGCTGTGCGTCGCTTTCCATGCGGGAGCTGCGCGACTCCATCGCCGCCCACCACGGGTCCTCGGCTGCCGGCGATGGCGATGCCGCCCCGGGTGATGGCGGCCCAAGCGGCCAGGGGTCCCATCAAGGCCGAGGTCGAGGACCTAAGGACGGCTCCGGCCACGGCGCCGCCCATGGGGCCCACGTCCACGGGCCCGACTGCGGCCACGTCTAGGCAGAGGCCAGATTCGGCGCCTCCCCAGCCGCTTCAGAAGCTTTCTCAAAAAAGTTCGAAAAAGTTGTTGACAGTCCGTAACCATGAGCGTATTGTATCTCCTTGCGCGTCACGCACTTGTGAAGCGCACCGAACCTCCCGGAAACGGGAGGGGAGGGCACCTTGAGAACCGGATACTGAAGGAAGGTCCGCCGGACGCGACGGCGAGGGGCAACCGAGAGGGGGCCCTTGGAGCCGATGCGGGCGGCGGAGCTAGACGGACATTTTGAACAAAGCACTTACTCTTATCAAGAGAACCTCTTCTTTTTCTTACGGAAGAAGCTCAAGAGAGAAGCCAACATCAGGCTTCTCCATCTTCGAATGGAGAGTTTGATCCTGGCTCAGGATGAACGCTGGCGGCGTGCCTAACACATGCAAGTCGAACGAATAACCCGCCTTCGGGCGGTCATAGAGTGGCGAACGGGTGAGTAACACGTGACCAACCTGCCCCAGACATCGGGATAACTGCCGGAAACGGCAGCTAATACCGGATACTATCCTCCCTCCGCATGGAAGGGGGATGAAAGCTTTCGCGGTCTGGGATGGGGTCGCGGCCCATCAGGTAGTAGGTGAGGTAGCAGCTCACCTAGCCGACGACGGGTAGCCGGACTGAGAGGTCGATCGGCCACATTGGGACTGAGATACGGCCCAGACTCCTACGGGAGGCAGCAGTGGGGAATATTGCGCAATGGGGGCAACCCTGACGCAGCAACGCCGCGTGCGGGACGAAGGCCTTCGGGTTGTAAACCGCTTTCAGCAGGGAAGAACCATGACGGTACCTGCAGAAGAAGCCCCGGCTAACTACGTGCCAGCAGCCGCGGTAATACGTAGGGGGCGAGCGTTATCCG
>CANOCK010000148.1 GCA_947564525.1 uncultured bacterium
GGGGGCGAGCCGGCGATCTCGGCGGTTGGGGCCGAGGGTGGAGCGACCTTGCCGGCGGCTGGGGCGGCGGCCGCCACGGTGCCGGCTGAGGCGGCGGCCATGGCAGCTCCGGTCGAGCCGGTCAATGCGGCGGTCGGCGCCGCGGCGACCGCTCCAGCGGAGCAGGCCATGCCCCAGCTGGTAGCGGCGACGGTGGCCGACCTGTCACCCCAGGCGACGGCCTCCGAGCCTGCAGCGGCTCCGGCGACGGCTGTCGAGGCGACCGAGGCGGCGGCCCCTGCTATAGCGGCAGGCCTCCTGCCGGACAAGCTCGCTGCCGACCTGCAGAACCCGGCTGCCCTCCAGCGCGTCTGGCAGCAGGTCATGACGGCTCTCAAGCAGAAGGCAGCGGCCCATGGCGTGCTATTCCTGGGAACGAAGGCCCTGTTCGACGTTGCCTCCGGGACGTTGGAGATAGCCTTCCCGGCCGAGAACGAGTTCGCCTTCGCGACGGCGAACAAGCCGAACGTCCAGGAGGAGCTGCGCGAGGCGGTGCAGCAGGTGTGCGGCACGGCGCTTCCCTTCGTGCTGACGCGCGGAGGCGCCGAGGGAGGCGCGTCGGCGGCCCAGCCGGCGATGACGCAGGCCAAGCCGCAGCCAGCCGCCCCCCAGGCCCAAGCCCAGCCGGCCGCTCAGGCCCAGGCGGCCTCGCAACCGCAGCCGGCTGCCACCCAGGCCCAAGCGCAGGCGCAGCCAGCCGTCCAAGCTGCCGTCCAAGCTGCTGTGCAGGCTGGCGAGCCCGCGCCGTCCCAGGGCGTGCCCTCCCAGGCCCAGCCTGCGGCCCAAGCCCAGACGGCTGGGTTGGCGGCTCAAGCCCAAGCCCAGCCGGCTGCTCAGGCCCAGCCGCAGCAAGCTGCCACTCAGCTGCAGCCGGCCGCCCAGCCCCAGCCTCAGCCGGCCATTCAGCCCCAGGCTCAAGCGGCTCCGGATCCGGACCCCGTTCCCTACGACGAGGTGCCCCTGGATGCCTACGACGACATCGCCCCCTGGGACGATGCGCCCTTCGACCCTGGTCCGGCCCCTGCTCCGGCGGCTGCCGCCTCGGCGCAGCTGGCTGCATCGGCGAGCGCTGCCCCCGCCGCTGCCCAGTCGGAGCCAGCGGCCGCCCAGCCCGCTCCGGCCCCAGCCGCGGCCCAGGCAGCCCCAGCCACCGACCCGGCCGCAGCAGCCCAAGCCCCCGGCGCCTCCGTGCCGACGGAGGGCAACGACATAGACGCCGCCCTGACGGCGGCCTTCGGCGAAGGAGCGTTCTTCACCGAGGTGACCGACTAGCCAACGCGCGAACGCGTTAGCATAGTGCCCGACGACCCCGCCCGCCAGGGCGCGACTAAGGAGCCAAGCCATGGACATGAAGAAGATGATGAAGCAGGCCCAGAAGATGCAGCGCGACGCCGCGCGGGCCCAGGAGGAAGTGGCCGCGATGGAGTTCGAGGCCAGCGCCGGCGGCGGCATGGTGAAGGTGGTGGCCGGCGGCGACATGACGCTCAAGGCCGTGACCATCGACCCGGAGGCCATCGACCCCGAGGACATGGAGATGCTCCAGGACATGGTGCTCGCTGCGGCCAACGAGGCCCTGCGCACGGCGGCCGAGGAGGCCAACAACCGCATGAGCTCCGTCATGGGCGGCATGAACCTGCCGTTCTAGCTTACGCTGAAGCGGTTGCGCTGCCGCTGCGAAGCCCCGGCGCACCTGCATTGGCGCGTTCGAGCTCGCCTTCGCGGTGAGAGGCCACTCAGAGCCGCTCGACGTGCCAGCTGCAAGTGCCCCGAGGCTCTCGCTGGCTTTGCAGCGACCCGCAAGCCATACGAAAGCAAGCGCCATCATGCAATCCGCTCCCTCCATACAGAAGCTGCTCGACGAGTTCGAGCGGCTGCCAGGCGTCGGGCCCAAGTCGGCCCAGCGCATCGTCTACTATGTGCTGAACACCGACCGCGCCAGCGCCCTGCGCCTGGCCGAGGCCATCGCCGAGGTGAAGGACACGGTTCGGTTCTGCGCCCGCTGCTTCAACTACGCCGAGGGCGACCTGTGCGAGATCTGCGCCAGCGCCAAGCGGGACCCCAGCGTCATCTGCGTGGTCAGCGAGCCGCGGGACATCCCGCCCATCGAGCGCACGGCGGTGTTCGGCGGCGTGTACCACGTCCTCGGGGGCGCGCTGTCGCCTATGGAGGGCATCGGCCCTGACGAGCTGCGCATAGCCGAGCTCATGAAGCGCCTGGCCTCCGAAGAGGTGGCCGAGGTGGTGCTGGCCACCAACCCGAACATCGAAGGCGAGACCACGGCGGCCTACCTCGCGCGCCTGATCAAGCCCCTCGGCATCAAGGTGACGCGCCCGGCCAGCGGCCTGCCCGTCGGCGGCGACCTGGAGTTCGCCGACGAGGTGACCCTCGGCCGAGCCTTCGAGGGCCGCGTCTCGCTCTAGGGTCGTCCCCGGCGGTCGCTTCCGCGCCCCGTTCTCGGCCCCGACCCTCGGCCCTGCCTCGTTCCCGGGGAGCCGCCTCCCTGCGCACCCGTCGCCTATGCCCTCGTCCCCGGCGGTCGGCTTCCGCGCCCAAGGCGCCGCCCCCTCGCGACCGAGCGTCTGCCCAAGGCGCCATCCCTTCAGCTGTGCGCCGCGCGTCCGGCTGTCCGCTCAAGGCCCCGCCCCTTCCTCCCTGCGCTCGCGCATTCGCCGCGCATTCGCCCAAGGCCCCATCCCCTCGCGACCGAGCGCGCGCCAACGCCATCCCATCCCGGTCCCACGGCGCCCCAAGCTTCAGGGCATCAACGGTTTGCTGCGGTTTCGTAACGGAATCGCAGCTTCACGCCTTTGTGGAGGAAGTGTGGGTATAGTGTCGGCTGGTGAGCTGATTTCACTACAAAGTTCTAAGGAAACTTGACAACAAAAGACTTAGATAATATAGTGACAGCACGCAAAACGAATGTGCTAATCAAACTGTGCAAACCTACGAAAGCGAGGGTATGAAACATGGCTAAGATTCTAGGCATCGACTTGGGCACCACCAACTCCGCCATGGCGGTCATGGAGGGCTCCGAGCCTGAGATTCTGGTGAACGCCGAGGGCGACCGCACCACTCCGTCCGTCGAGGGCTTCCGCAAGGACGGCGAGCGCGTCGTCGGCAAGGCGGCCAAGAACCAGGCAGTCACCAACCCCGAGAACACCGTCTCCTCCGTCAAACGCTTCATCGGCCGCTCCTTCGACGAGACCCCCGAGGAGCAGAAGACGGTCAGCTACAAGGTGGAGAAGGGCAAGGACGGCCGCGCGGTCATCGACATCGACGGCAAGGACTACACCCCCGAGGAGATCTCGGCCATGGTCCTGCAGAAGCTGAAGACCGACGCCGAGAAGCAGGTGGGCAGCCCCATCACCCAGGCGGTCATCACCGTTCCGGCCTACTTCAACGACGCGCAGCGCCAGGCCACCAAGGACGCGGGCAAGATCGCGGGCCTGGAAGTGCTCCGCATCATCAACGAGCCCACGGCCGCGGCCCTGGCCTACGGCTTGGACAAGGTGGACCACGACGAGAAGATCCTCGTGTTCGACCTGGGCGGCGGCACCTTCGACGTGTCGGTGCTCGAGCTCGGCGACGGCGTGTTCGAGGTGGCTTCCACCGCGGGCGACAACCACCTGGGCGGCGACGACTGGGATCAGCGCATCATCGATTGGCTGGCCGACAAGTTCAAGGCCGACAACGGCATCGACCTGCGCAACGACAAGATGGCCCTGCAGCGCCTGAAGGAAGCGGCCGAGAAGGCCAAGATGGAGC
>CANOCK010000149.1 GCA_947564525.1 uncultured bacterium
GCAGCCCGTCGGCCACCAGCAGCAGCCGCTCCCGCGGCCCCACGATTCGCCGCCCATCGCCCCAGAGCGCCCAGCTCTCGGCCAGGTAGGCCTCGGGCGTGGTCAGGTCGGCCCCGAGCGTCGGCGCGCCGCTGCGGGCGAGGGCCTTGCGGGCCGCGAGCGCGCGCTCGTAGGTGCGGTATAGGATGGCGGATCGCTCCATGGGCTCCCTCGATCGGACAGTCGTCCCATTATACCTTCCGGCTGCGGGCCCTCAGTAGCCGCCGTGGAGCTCCTGGGCCATGCGCGCGGCCCCGGTGCGCGCCTCGTGGAGCTCGCGCTTGCAGTGCCACTGGCCGTCGCCGAAGGCCTCCTGCAGCCGCTCGGCCGCCCAGCGGTAGAGCGCCTGGGCCTTCCCCAGGTCCAGGGAGCATCCCCGCGCGCCCTCGAAGCATCGGGCCAGGCGCAGGGCGGCCAGGCCCTGCTGCTCGGCGTTGGCGCCATGGAGGAGCGCCCGAGTGTACAGGGTGAAGGCGCGCCGGTCGTCCCGCGCGCAGCCGCGCCCCGCCGCCAGCAGGTCGCCCAGCTGCCAGCAGCCCTCGGCGTCGCCGGCCAGGGCCGCGCGAGAGAAGCAGGCGAAGGCCTTGCGGGCCGGCTCCACGAAGCAGTGGGCCGCGCGGCTCTCCAGCAGCCCCTGCCAGTAGCGCCCCTCGGCCATGTCGAAGGCGTAGATGGTGCCCAGCTTGACCCAGGCCTTCAGGTTCCCCCGCCGCGCGCTGTGCAGGTACAGCACCTCGGCGGCGCGGAAGCAGTCGATGCGGTGCTGGTCGGCCTCGGCGCCCTCGGCCCCGCAGCCGCCCAGCCCCTCGGCGAAGTAGCGCGAGGCCAGCTCGAAGGCCCGCCAGCCGCCGCAGTCGGGGTCGGTGGGGTAGGCGCCCACGTAGGCGCGGCCGGCGCGCTCGCCGCTTTGGGGGTCGAAGGCCGGCTCGGTCACCCACAGCCGGGGCAGGCGCTCGGCCGCCGCAGGCCCGCGGCGGTCCACCTCGAACACCGGCACCGCGCAGCGGCGCTCGCGCCATCCTGCCGTCCGCAGCGCCTGGGGGCGGAAGCTCGTGCGCGTGCCGCCGACGGCGCGCCGCACGCTCGGGCTGCCGCAGAGGGCCCGCGCCACCCGCTGCCCGAGGCTCACCCCTGCCGCTCGGCGGCCCGGCCGCCCCGCAGCCGCCGCGGAGGGGCCAGAGGCGGTCGCTGCCTTGGACGCCTTCGCGGCCTTCACCGCCCTCGTCATGCCAGCCGCCTTAGTCATAGAGGTACACCCCCATCTCGATGCGCGTCCACGACTCGACGTCCTCGACCCGCCGCAGGCGCCCGACCACCCGCTTGCCGCCGTCGAGCAGCCGCGCCACCACCTCGTTATGGGCGCAGGAGACGTAGCCCAGCCGCTGGCGCTTGCCGTCGAGCACCTTGACGGCCCAGGGGTCGAAGGGGTTGCGGAGGTCGTGCTCGAAGGCGAGCTGGGCCCCGCGCTCCAGCCCGTGGGCCTTCTCGCGGATGTCGTCCACATGGCTGGTGCCTGCGATGGCGGTCTGTTCGATGAGGCAGATGCCGGTCGGTTCCATGACGTGCGCCCCTTCCCTGGTGCCTTGGTTTCCATGGGCACCCATGATAGGGGCTTGCGCCGGAACGCAAGTCCCAAAGAAGGTACATCTATTCGGTCGGCCCGGAGGGTCGGCCCGAGGGTCGACTGGAGGCCGGTCGGGCCCTGGCACGGCACCAGGCCGGCTACGCTGGCCAGCGCGCCCATTCCGACCAGGCCGACGCATCCGCCGCATCCGCTGCGCCCAGGCCAGCCGATCAGCCCACCAGGTCGCAGATGGCCAGCGCGCCCAAGCCCGCCAGGCCGCCCGAGCCGATCGCCCCTAGGCCAGGGCCTTGCGCATCCACTGGTGCTCGACGTGCTCGTCGTACTCGATGGGGCCGTAGGGCTCGTAGCCGGCGCGCTGGTAGAAGGGCTGCACCCGGCACTGGGCGTGCAGGTGCATCTCGGTGGCGCCCTGCTCCCGCGCGAGCCGCTCGCTCTCGGCCAGGATCAGCGACCCGAGGCCGCCCTTGCGCGCCTCGGGCATCACCGCCAGGCGCCCGAAGATCCACCCCGTGGCGCTGTGGGCGTTGGTGTCGCTGCCGTCGTCCGGGAAGACGCGGGCGCAGCCCACCAGCGCGCCTTCGTCGTAGGCGGTCACGTGGATGGTGTCCGGCCGCTCGTCCACGGCGTCGAACTCGTTGCAGAACCCCTGCTCCTCCATGAACACGGCGCGGCGCACCGCCTCGGCATCGCAGAATCGGTCGCTTCGATAGGCGAGGGCCATGGCAAGTCCTTTCGATGGGTCAGCCCTGGCGCCGCAGGAGCGCCAGGAAGTGGGCGTCGCAGCCGCCCGGCACGAGCTGGGTGGCGAAGAAGCGCTCGCCGTCCTGCTCGATGGGCGAGAACCCCTGGCCGTCGGCGCTGGCCAGGAACCCGTCCACCACGCCCGCGTTCTCCTCGGGGGTGACGGTGCAGGTGGCGTAGGCCAGCAGGCCGCCGGGCGCCACCTGGGCCGCCGCCGACCGCAGCAGCCGCGCGCCCAGGGCCGCGTGCTCGGCGACCAGGGGCTCTGCCAGCCGCCAGCGGATGTCCACATGGCGCCGCAGGGTGCCCAGGCCGGAGCAGGGAGCATCCACGAACACCGCGTCGAAGCGGCGGTCGCCCACCAGGGCGCCCAAATCCGTGGCGTCCCCCGTGAGGGCCTCGGCCACCGAGACGCCGTAGGCCTCGGCCCGCTCGCGCAGAAGCTCGGTCTTGAACCCGTGGCTGTCCACCGCGACGAAGCGCTCCGCCTGGGCGCCGCAGCGACGGGCGAAGCCGCTCTGGAGCAGGATGGTCTTGGTGCCGCGCCCCGCCCCCACTTCGAGGAAGGAGCCCTCGGGCGCGCTCGCGGCCACCACCCGGGCCGCCACGGCCTGGGCCGCCGCGTCGGACACCAGCAGCGCCCCGGAGCGCAGCAGCCTGCGCACGCGCCCGTCCAGCAGCACCGTGCCGCTGGACAGCCGATAGCAGCCCGGCACCACGACGCCGCGCACCTCCACCGGCTGCGGGTCGCCCTTGGCCGCCCTCAGCACCGCGCAGGCCTCGTCGTCGGTCATGCGCAGGGCGTTCACCGCCACGAACACCGGCGCCGGCTCGTTGGAGGCCACCATGAGCCCGTGGGCCGCCGTCGGCCCCAGGTCGGCCACCAGCCGCTCGGCCAGCCAATGGGGGAAGCCGTGGAGCCGCGCGTAGGCCGCCAGGTCGCGGGAGGGGTCGCCGAAGGGGAACCGCTCCCGCGCCGCCGCCACCTTCCGCAGCACCGCGTTGGCCAGGCCGCCGGCCCGGGGCGCCACGCTGCGCACCAGCTCCACCCCCTGGTCCACGGCCGCATGGGGCGCCTTGCGCAGGTAGACCATCTCGTAGGCGCTCAGCAGCAGCGCGTCGCGCACGTCGTCCTCCACGTCGCTCGGGGAGCGCAGGCAGCGGTCGACCAGCTCGCTCAGCACCCCGCGCGTGCTCACCACGCCGAGCACCAGCCGCGTGGCGAAGGCCTTGTCCTCGGGGCTCAGGGAGGCGGTGTCCACCGTGGAGTCGATGACGCTCTGGGCGAAGGCGCTGCGCTCGCGCAGCTTGCGCAGGGCCTCGACGGCCGCCTTGCGGGCCGGGGTCGCCCGGTTCGCACGGCCCGCGCCCTGGCGCTCGGCGACC
>CANOCK010000150.1 GCA_947564525.1 uncultured bacterium
CGCGCAGCTCGGCGAAGTTCTCGATGATGCCGTTGTGCACGATGGCGATGTCGCCGGCGCAGGAGGTGTGCGGGTGGGCGTTGGCCTCGCTCGGCTTGCCGTGGGTGGCCCAGCGGGTGTGGCCGATGCCGCAGGTGCCCTTAAGGTCGAAGCCCTCCAGGGTGCGGGCCAGCTCGCCCACCTTGCCCTTGCGGCACACCACCTCCAGCGCGCCATCCTCCTGGATGGCGACGCCCGCCGAGTCGTAGCCGCGGTACTCCAGCCGCGTCAGCCCCTCAATCAGTATGCCCTGGGCGCGCTCGGCGCCCGTGTATCCGACGATTCCGCACATGGGTAGGCCGTCGTCCTTTCCTCGATGGTGGGCGCTCCCTCTCCCGCCGCGGCGCCAGGGCAGCGCTGCTGCGGGCGGGGCGCCTTCGCGCAATGCCCCTATTGTACGGAAAGCGCCGCGGTTTGCCAGGGAGCAGGGGCGATGAGCGGCATTTGTCCACAGGGCCGGCCGAGGCGGTCGGTGCGGGCCCTCAGAGCGCGGCGAGGGAGGCGTTCGGCCCCTCGGGGCGCGGCAGGGGGCTCGGGGCCCGTGCCCCTCGCCCGCCCTGAGGAGCCGAACGCAGCGAAATAGTGTCAGCTTGCCAATAGTTATGGGATGATGCTCTTGCAGGCTCCGAGAGCCTGCGCTGTGTTTAGACCCCGTGCCCGCGGGCGGAACTACCGCGCTGCCCGCGGGCACACCCTCGCCATCAAGGAGCCTTTCGCCATGTGGAGCAGCTGCCATCCCAAATCCGACGAGGACCTGCAGGAATGCGCTGAGCTGGGCAAGTCCCTGAACCGGCTGTCCCAACCGACCATCCTCACCCTGCTGGCCCAGTCCGAGGAGCCCATGCACGGCTACATCATCGTGCAGCAGGCGGCCGACTCCCCCATGTTCGGCGGCAAGAAGCCCGACGCCACGGGCATCTACCGCCAGCTCAAGCGCATGGAGGAGGCCGGGCTCATCACCAGCAAGTGGGACACGCCGGCCGAAGGGTCGGCCAAGCGCCTGTTCACCCTCACCGACAAGGGGCGCCACTGCCTCAGGCGATGGATCGACGCCCTGGCCTGCTACCAGCTCACCCTGCAGGAGCTGCGGGCGAGCGCCTCGGCGGCCCTGGGCATCGAGGTGCCGGACGCGCCCGTCTGCTCCCACGAGCAGTGAGCCGCGCCATGGGGGCCGCGTGCGAGGAGGCGCCTCGCCAGAGGGCGGATAGCGCGGCGGCCGAGCCGTCCGAGCCCCGCGACCTGGAGGCCCCGGGTGCCCGAGGGGCGAGCCAGGCCGTCGCCGAGGCCCCCTTCGCACCGGTCGGCGGCCGCGACGTGGCCGCGCTCCAGGACCCGCGCCCCGCGTGCATCGTGGGCGCCTGCGCCCCTGACGGCCAGGTGGCCCTCGCCACGGTGATCTGGGCGACCCCCCTCTCCCATACCCCGCCGCTAGTTGCCTTCGCCCTGCGCGAGCGCTCCCACACCCTCGGGGCCCTGCGGGCCACGGGGCGCTTCTCGCTCTCCATGGCCGCCGCCACGGCCGAGGGGGCGCGGGCCGTCGAGCAGTGCGGCACCGCGAGCGGGCACGCCGTTGACAAGGGAGCGCTCGTGGCCCACGACCTGGTCGACGGGCTGCCCGTGCCCCGCGCCTGCGCGAGCTACCTGCTCTGCTCCGTGGAGGGCATCCAGGAGGCCGGCGACCACCTGCTGGTCATCGGCGCCGTCGAGGCGGCGGCCACCCGCTGCGGCCAGCGCGACCCCAAGGGGCGCCTGCTGCCCTTCGAGACCCTGCTCTGCGTCCAGCACGGCGCCTACGGGGCCTGCGCTCCGCTATAGCGGAGCGCCGAGCGGCCAGGGGACGGCGCGGCCGGCAGCGCGCCTGAGGGCGAGACCCCGTAGGGCCAGGAGCGCCCGACGGCCCTAGCCGCCCCTCCCGCACGCCAGCCATGCGAGGCTGCCCTGCCATCGGCCCCGCCAACGGCAGGGCGCGCGCCTTCCCTCCCGCGCGGACGCTGCGCGCCCTTGGCGGCGCGCCCCCTCACGCCCCTTCTATCACCAGGGCCCGCAACAGGCCGCTGGTGGCGTAGTCCCGCTTGCCGGCCCCGAGGCCCACGCGCTTGATGGTGAAGCGCTCGGGCAGCGCGTCGGCGGTGCGCAGGGCGGCCACGGCCGCCGCCCCCGTAGGGGTCACCAGCTCGCCTTCCACCGGCAGCAGGGAGAGGGCCAACCCATGGGCCTGGGCGATGTTGACCACCGCCGGCACCGGCACCGGGATGATGCCGTGCTGGCAGCGCACGGTGCCGCGGCCCTCGGAGAGGCTCGGCACCACCACCTCGTCGATGCCGAGGGAGTCGAAGGCCACGGCGATGGCCACGATGTCGGCGATGGAGTCCACGGCCCCCACCTCGTGGAAGTGCACCTGCTCGACCGGGCGCCCGTGGGCCTTGGCCTCGGCCTCGGCCAGGATGGAGAAGATGCGCCGGGCGATGGCCCGGGCGCGGTCGGCCATGGCGGCGCCGTCGACGATGGCCAGCACGTCGGCGAGGTTGCGGTGCTCGTGGCAGTGCGAGGGGCCAGCGGCGCGATGGTGGCCGTGGGCGTGGCCATGCGGATGGGGGCGACCGTAAGGGTGGCCTTCGCCGTGGGCATGGCCATGGCCGTGGTCATGGGCAGCCTCTTCCCCATCGCAGAGTGCGCCCTGCCCATGGCCGTGAGGGTGGCCATCGCCGTGGGCGTGGCCCGGCCCCAGCTCGGCAGGGCTGGCAGCGACGCCATGGGCGTGGCCATGGAGGTAGGCCATGTCGTGGTCGTGGTTCTCGTGGGCGGCGTCGAGCACCACGTCGAAGTCGCAGGCGTCCAGGCCCTGCTTGGCCACGCGGGACATGCGCACCGAGAAGCCCTGCACCGGCAGGCTCTCCAGGGCGGCCAGCACCGCCGCCTCGTCGGCGCCGGCGTCGAGCAGGGCCGCCACCAGCATGTCCCCGCTGATGCCCGCGCTGCATTCCAGGTAGAGCTGCTCGGCCATAGGGCCCTCCTGTCGCTCGAGGGGCGCGCCTGCGCCCGGTGAAGGTCTCGCTGCCAGGCCCCTAGGCGCCCGGCAGGTGGTTGATGAGGCTCGCCTGATAGGCGGCGCCGAAGCCGTTGTCGATGTTGACCACCGACACGCCGCTCGCGCACGAGTTGAGCATGGCCAGCAGCGCCGCCATGCCGCCGAAGGACGCGCCGTAGCCCACGGAGGTGGGCACCGCGATGACCGGGCAGCCCACCAGACCGCCCACCACCGAGGCCAGGGCGCCCTCCATGCCCGCCACGGCGACGACCACCCGGGCGCGCCGCAGGTCGTCGGCGCAGGCCATGAGCCGATGGAGCCCCGCCACGCCCACGTCGTAGCAGCGGACGACCTCGTTGCCCAGGAACTCCGCCGTGAGGGCCGCCTCCTCGGCCACGGGCAGGTCGCTCGTGCCGGCGCAGGCCACCACGATGGGGCCATGGCCCGTCGGGGCGGCCGGGCCCTCGCCCAGCACCAGCAGCCGGGCCGCCTCATGGTAGGCGAAGGCGGGAGCTGCGGCGGCTCCGGGCGCCGCAGGGCCGGCAGCGGGCGAAGGCGCG
>CANOCK010000151.1 GCA_947564525.1 uncultured bacterium
GCTCTATGTGGGCGGGATGCTGCGCGTAGGCGTCGTCGTCTCCCAGGTGCAGGTGGACCGTGTACTCCACCGGCCTCCACCTCGCGTAGAAGGTGGAGTCGGACTCCAGCAGGTAGTCCCCTGCCTCGACTCTCTCGCCTCCTTCGCCGGAGCAACCGCTCTGACTAAACCTTCAGGGGTCACAAGCTCCAAGCCGAGTGTCGATTAAAAAACGTACAGCACCCTCAGGTAAGTTACAGACAGAAGCAGGGATTGTAATCCAACTCAGAGTTAGCCGGATGGGGTGAAGGTTCGCTGTATGGGTTAACGGCAGCGTATGTGGCCTTGCCACCGTAGGCGGCCCTGACATTTGTACGTGTCCAGTAGTACCTTCCAGTACTGTCACCAGGCATGATCTTGTATCCGTAAATCTTGTAGTACTCATATTGGAACGGGATTACGTTTCCTTTTGTGTATTGCTCCGCTTCATTGATTCCATTTATAGCTTTTCCGGTAAGCTCGTAAACTGAGGGTATCCAGAATGTTTCGTTATCGCTGTACTGGAGGTATGAAGATGTAGTATCTGTGTTAGCGTATTTTTGATGCGTTTTCCGAACAGGCTCAATCCCCGTTTCGGGCGTGAGGAGTTCGTTTAGCAAGTACCCTGACTCTGATGTCATGCTTGCAATAATGTGCTTCTTCATCCAGCTCGTGTTCCATCCCGACGTGTCAGACGACCCTACGCTCATAGCGAACGGGTCACTGGAATGAGCGAATCTAAGCATGCTGAACGTCAGCCCAGCTTTAGTCCCGTCCGTCTTGGTGTCTTGGCAAAGGCCTATCAAAAAGGCGGCATGCGAGTTTCCTGAAAGAAAGCGCGACACGACGAACCTCCCTTTCCCTGTCAAAAAGTTATGGTACAGCTCGTAGTACCCGGACTGCGTCGGGTCATTCGCATGCTTAGCCAGGTCGTTCGCGGCCGCCTTGATATCCGCAAGGCCGTACACGCCGACGGCACCCCACTCCGCATTCGTATTGTTGATATAGAGCGCATCGCTCGTCGATCCGGTGGGCGTGGGCTTGCCCCATACGGCGTAGAAGGTCTTGGCGCCGGTCGCGGTGCCGAGCGACGACAGGGGCGTCGTCGCCGTCGAGCTCGTCGCCCACCCCTTGAACAGCCAGCCTGCCCGGGTCGGGTCGGTGGCGTACTTCGCTATCGTCGATCCGTGCTTGGCCTTGGTGGCCTTGGAGGCGGTCGAGCCCGACCAGTTGCCCCCGTTGGGGTTCCAGGTGACCGAGTACTCGTTGAGGGCCCACACGGCGTAGTAGGTGCGCGCGGCCGTCGTCGAGGTCGGCAGCGCCGAGGGCGTGGTGGCGGTCGAGGAGGTCGACCAGCCCTTCAGCGCGTAGCCGGTGCGGGTGGGCGCGGGGGACGGCGCCGTGGTGGCCGTGCCGTGGCGGACGGTGGTCGTCTTGCTGGCCGTCGAGCCCGACCAGCTCCCCCCGTTGGGGCTCCAGGTGATCGTGTAGGGCACGGGGTCCCACCGGGCGTAGAGGGTCGAAGGGACGGCGCTCGTCACAGTCGAGCCCACGCCCGAGGCACTCACCCACTGCGTGCCGCCGGTGGAGGCGGACGTGTCGTAGTAGCCCGCGAACGCGTAGCCCGTGCGCGTCGGCTTCCATGCGGCGTCGTCGGCGATGCCCTTGGAGAAGAGGCTGCGTATGGGGTAGTCGACGTTGGAGGAGGCCACCTGCGTGCACTTCTGCCCCAAGGGCCGCCCGATGCCCGCCGTGAGCAAGGCGAACGAGCCGGCCGTGCCGCCGTTGGCGGAGAGCGACACCGTCTTGGTCCAGTTGGCGTGCAGCGTCTTGCTGCCCGTGATGGTGCGCGTGGTGGCCGTGCCGTCGGCCTTGGCGTAGAGGTACGGGCTCGCACTGAAGTCGTCGGTGTAGCCCGAGAACGCCCAGCCGGAGAGCGTCGGCCTGTCGACCGCGCCCACGGTCGAGCCGTGGGGCACCGTCTTCGAAGCGGTGCCGCCGGTGCCGCCCTGCCGGTCGAAGGTGACCGCGTAGGAGTTGAGGGACCACCTCGCGTAGAGGGTGGTGGCCGAGGTACGGTCGAAGTCCCGCGCGCTCGCGCCGTCTGCTGCGTAGTAGCGCTTGCCGCCAGAGGCCGCGCTCGTGTCCCACCAGCCGCCGAACGCGTGGCCCGTGCGGGAGGGAGGCGTCGGCGATATCTTCGGCATGGGGCTGCCGTAGGTGGCCGTCACCGCCTCCGACTGGCCGCCCGTGCCGCCGTTGGCGTCGAAGGACACCTGGTATGCCCTGCCCGCCCAGCGCGCGTAGAAGGTGGCGCCCGAGGTGGGCAGCGGGGTCGAGGAGGTGACCTCCGAGCCGCCCGAGGCCGCGTCGAACCAGCCCTGGAAGGCGTAGCCCTCCCTCGTCGGGGGCTCGGGCAGCGCCACCGTAGCGCCCTCGGAGTAGGCCTGCTCGGTGGGCGCCACGGCGCTGCCGCCGTTGGCGTCCCACGCCAGGCGTATGACGGCGCCCTCCCAATGCGCGTAGAAGGCGGCGTCGGCGTCGGGCAGCCTCGTCGCAGACGTGACGCGCTCGCCGCCCGAGGGCGAGGTCCACCAGCCAGCGAAGGCGTAGCCGGGGCGGGCCGGGTCGGAGGGCGGGTCAACCGTGGCGGAGGCGGAGAACGCCTGGGCGGTCTCGCGGGACGCGGGCTCGCCGCCGCAGGCGTCCCAGGCGAGCCTCACCTGCTGGCCCTCCTTTGAGGCCCACCCCGCGTAGAGCACGCGGGCCGGCCCTCCCTCCCAGTCGCGGGCCGAGGAGCCGTCAGGCGCGTACCACATGGCGGCGCCCTCCCACTCGGGCCCGTCGAACCAGCCCTGGAAGGCGTAGCCGAACCGGGCCGGGGCGCTGGCGCCGAGCGCGGGCATGGGCTGGCCCTCGACGGCCTCCAGCGAGCCGGCAGGGCCGCCCTCCCCTCCGTTGGCATCGAAGGCCACGGTGGCGCGAGAGGGGCCGTCCCAGCCGGGCGAGGCGGCCATCCCGTAGGACAGCCGCGCCGTGCCGGAGGCGCCCGCCCCGTCGCCGACGAGCACCGTCGCGCCGTTGAGGTCGGCGCCGTGGGAGACGGGCAGCTCGCCGCCCGCCGGCACAGCGAGCGCCGAGAGCGCCCCGGCGTCGGAGAGCTCCGAGCCCACGCGCACGGCCACCGGCTCCCCCTCCGGCCCGGCGACGGTGAGGGCCACGAGCTCGGGGCGGTCGAAGGCGGAGGCGAGCCCCTCGTCCGAGCACGCCAGCGTCACCGGCGCCACCTCCACCGCCGAGGAGGAGGCCAGCCGCGGGGAGCCCGCCTGCTCCACCTCCCCGGCCGTGCCGACCCTCAGGCCCACGGAGAGCGGCACGGCCACGCTAACGACGGGGTCCCATGCGGCGTAGAGCGTCAGGGCGCGGCCCTCAAAGGGGAAGGCTGCCAGCGCAGGCGAGCCGTCGGGGTCGTAGTAGGCCCGCGCGCCCTGCCAGCCCGACCCGTCGCGCCACCCCATGAACGCGAAGCCCGGCCGCACGGGCGCCTCGCCGGCGATGGCGGGCAGCGCCTGGCCGAGGGAGGCGACGGCTGACGCGCCCGC
>CANOCK010000152.1 GCA_947564525.1 uncultured bacterium
AGCTGCGCCGGCGCCTGGGCGCCCTCCACCGGCACCCCGGCCAGCAGCACCCGGGCCATGGGGTAGCGGCGCCGCAGGGTGCGCAGCACGTCGTGGACCGCGGCGCCCCGCGGGCTGGTCACCAGGCCGATGGCCCGTGGGTAGCGCGGCAGGGCGCGCTTGCGCTCCGGCGCCATGAGCCCCTCGGCCTCCAGCCGGCGGGCCAGCTCCGCCACCTGCATCCGCAGGCGCCCCTCGCCGGCCAGGGCCACGCCGAACACGTCGAAGTTCATGCGCCCCTTGGCGGCGTACAGGGTGAAGCGCCCGGTCAGCTCCACCAAGGCCCCCACCCGCAGCTCCACGCCGCTGGCCTGGTAGCGGTTGTTCCACATCATGCAGGGCAGGGCCGCCGAGCGGTCCTTCACCGTGAAGTACACCGCCTTGTAGCCCGCCTTGGCCGAGAGCTCGGACACCTCGCCGACCAGGCGCACTACCACGTCCTCCAGAGCCGTCTTGGCCAGGCCCACCGCCGCCGAGACCGAAAGCGCCTCGTGGCCTCCCTCGGAGCCGAGCTCGCCAGAGCTAGTCACGGCGCTGCCCCAGCAGCCACAGCAGCTGCAGGATGGAGGTCAGGGCCGCGGCCACGTAGGTGAGGGCGCAGGCGCGCAGCACGTCGAAGGCACCGGCCTGCTCGCCCTGGGGCAGCCCCACGGTCTCCATGTAGGCCATGGCCCGGCGGCTGGCGTTGAACTCCACCGGCAGCGTGACCACCTGGAACAGCACCACCACGGCGTACATGACGATGGCGGCCAGGGTCAGCCCGGCCAGGTTCATGAGGATGCCGATCATCAGCAGGAAGATCCAGGCGTTCGACGCCAGGTTGACCACGGGCACGATGGCCCCGCGCACCTTCATGGGCACGTAGTCCTGGGCGTACTGGCAGGCATGGCCCACCTCGTGGCAGGCCGTGGCCATGGCGGTGATGGAGCGTCCCTCGTAGGAGGCGGGCGAGAGCGTGACGGAGTTGCTGCGCGGGTCGAAGAAGTCCTGCCCCTCCCCGCCGCGGTGGATGGCCACGTCCTCGATGCCGTAGAAGCTGAGCATCTGGCGCGCCGTCTCGGCGCCGGTCAGCCCGAAGGCGTTGGGCACGGAGTCGTACTTCTTCAGGCGCGAGTTCACGTACCACTGGGCCCCCAGGCCGATGGCCAGGGTGACCACGATGAGGACGAGGTAGCTGCTGGATATCATGGGCATCACGACCTTGCTTGCCGAGCGCCCAGGCCCCTGCTCAGGGAGCCGCGGGCGCGTCCGTATCGGTTGTCGGAGCCATTATATATGCTCGGGTGCGGCTGGCAGCTGACGGTTCGCCTACGCTCACCGGCGCTCCACGACCAGCTCCGCCCCGTCCAGGCGCAGGGACAGCCGGCCGGCCAGCAGGTCGAGCAGGTCCTCGCCCACGATCTCGCGGCGCCAGCCGCGCAGCACCGCCACGTCCTCGGTGTGGCCCCGGGCCACCTGGCACAGGTCGCTATGGGAGGCCAGGGTCTGCATGGCTATGCCGTTCTCCCGCGCCCGCAAGCGCACCAGGGCGTTCATGAGGTCCACCTCGGCGTCCACGTTGCGCTCGCTCTTCACCGCGCGGTCGAGCACCGGCCACTGGGCCTTGGGCAGCGCCGCCGCCTTGCGCATGCGCTCCACCAGGCTGCGGGCGTCGCGAGTGGACACGCGGTTGCGCACGCCGCGGATCATGAACAGGTCGTCGATGGTGCGCACCTCGCGCTTGCACACCTCCACCACCTGCTCGTCGGAGAGCACCCACTTGCGCGGGACGTTGCGCCGGATGGCCTGCTCCTCGCGCCAGGCGGCCACCTCCCGGGCCATGGCCAGGTGCCGGCCGGTCAGCTGGTTCACCCGCCGCAGCCGCCGGAAGCGGTCGTAGGGGTCCTGCTCGTAGTGGGAGGGGTCCTCCAGGTCGGCGAAGTCGGGGGCGAGCCATCCCAGGCGCCCCTTCTCCTCCAGGCGCCGGCGCATCTCGCGGTAGAGTCCGGGCAGGTAGGCCACGTCGTCGGCCGCGTACTCCAGCTGGGACTCCGTGAGGGGCCGCTGGGACCAGTCGGTGAACGAGTCGGTCTTCTTGAGGGTCACGCCCAAAACCGAGTGCACCAGGGCGCCGTAGCCCACCTGCTGGGTGCAGCCGAGCAGCGCCGCGGCCACCTGGGTGTCGAACAGCGGGTGCGGCAGCACCCCCAGGTCGTGGTAGAGGATCTCCAGGTCCTGGGTGCCGGCGTGGAACAGCTTCATGATGGAGGGGTCCTCCAGCAGCGACACGACGACCCCCAGGTCGTCCACGGCGAAGGGGTCCACGATGGCCACCTCGTCGTCAGTGCCGAGCTGGAGCAGGCAGAGCTTGGCCCGGTAGGTCTTCTCCCTCAGGAACTCCGTGTCGATGGCGAGCACCTCGGAGGACCGCGCCCTCTCGACGAAGGCCTCCAAGCTTTCCTGGTCAGTTACGTACACGGGGCTCCCTCTGGTCCGTGGGTCGGCATCGGCTGTATGGTATCGTACATCTTACCAAAGGGGAGGTGACCATGTGAGACTGCTGGTGGTGAACAACCTTGCGTCCGGCTACGGCGAAGGCTCGGTCTACGACTTCGTGCGCTCGCTCGCCCAGGACGGCGACGAGGTGGCCATCCGCTCCACCGACGGCACCACCGACCTGCGCACGTTCCTGCACGACGCCGAGGAGTTCGACGCCGTGGCGGCCGCCGGAGGCGACGGCACCATCGCCGCCGTGGCCCACCTCCTGGCCGACACCGGCATACCGCTGCTGCCCTTCCCCGCCGGCACCGCCAACCTGCTGGCCATGAACCTGGGGCTGCCCACCGAGGCCCACGCCCTGGCCAAGATCGCGCGCCAGATGCGCACCATGGACTTCGACCTGGGCGAGATCGAGCTTTCCAACGGCGAGCGCCACGGCTTCTCCATCATGGCCGGGGCCGGCTACGACGCCGCCATCATGGCCGGCGCGGCGGCAGCCAAGCGGCTGCTGGGGCCCATGGCGTACTTCACCAGCGCCTTCGCCAACGCCACGCCGCCCCACGCCCGGCTGCGCCTCGACATCGACGGCAAGGTGGTGGAGACCGCCGGCGTGGGCGTGCTGGTGGCCAACTTCTCCAAGATCCAATTCGACCTGAAGGTGGTCCATGAGAACCTGCCGCGCGACGGCGCCTTCGACGTGGTGGTGCTCCACACCAAGGACGCCTTCGGGCTGATCCCCGCCTTCATCAACGTGGTGCTCGACCGCACGGGCGAGTTCCCTGACCGCACCGACGCCTTCGAGCTGCACCGCGGCTCCTCGGTGCGCGTGGAGGCCGATCCGCCCCTGGCCGTGCAGTTCGATGGCGAGGTGACCGACACCACCACCCCGTTCTCGGTGTCCATGCTGCCCAAGGCCACCCGCTTCGTCGTGGGCGAGGAAGCGGAGCGGCTGTTCGGCGAAGGCGAACCGGCCCAGCGCCCAGGGGGCGCTGCCTAGGGGCGCTCGGCCGGCTCGGCGCCCGGCGCGGGCGCGTCGGGCCCGGCAGCCGCCTGCTCGGCACCCTCC
>CANOCK010000153.1 GCA_947564525.1 uncultured bacterium
GACGGCGTTCCAGTCCTCGTCGTACTCGGTCCGCAGATGCTCGGAGATCCGCCAGTCGTCGATGACGTAGATGCCGTTGTCGCCGCGGTCCATCTGGCGGTCGGTGGTGTAGGGGCCGATGCCGAGGGACGTGCTTCCCCCGAAGAAGTTGCCCATGACCTGGCACATGCGCGCCCAGCCGTACGCGTCTTGGCTCGGCGGCCGGTAGCCCTGCAGCTCGCAGTACCGGAGCGGCGGCTCCACGGTGTCGCGCCCTCGGGCAGCTTGACTCCCAAGACGGGGCGTGCGGAGGGAAGATGCACGCGGGGGAGGTCGTATGGAATGGAGGGCGCTCGTGGACTGCGCCTATCGGTGGCGGGCCGACAAACGGATGCGGAGGGCTTCCAGATCGCGCGGCCACGGCTCGTAGCCGCGCTTGAGGACGCGCTCTGGGACAGGTCGGGCACGCAGGCCGGGATGATGCGCATCA
Source organism: uncultured bacterium (assembly GCA_947564525.1). GTDB lineage: Bacteria > Actinomycetota > Coriobacteriia > Coriobacteriales > Eggerthellaceae > D16-63. The sequence goes on from CANOCK010000153.1 coordinate 470, forward strand.
GGATAAACTGGTCGAGGGCCTTAGCCTTCGGCTCCTTGAAGCCCTCCCAGGCGTCGTCGGGCTCGCACTCGTAGCAGGCCTCGAAGGCCTCGTGCGCCCACTGGCGCAGCTTCAACTGTCCCTTGGCCGGGAACTTCGGGTAAACGGACTTGGCGAACTCCGCGATGCGGCCGCCCATGGCGTCGAGCGTCGTCTTGCGCCCCAGGAAGGCCTCCGTCTCCGCGACCTCCTCCGGCGTGGGCTGGTGCACGTGGGCCTTGTCGTCGCAGTAGAAGTGGACGCTCGCGCTCTCGCACCAGCGGTTCGCAGAGACGGTCGCCACGAGCCCCGCGTGCCCGCAATCGCCGTCGCAGTGGTGGTAGCCGCCCTCGCAGATGTCGGAGTCTTCGACGATCCGGATGCCGCGCTCCTCAAGCTCGGCTCTGGCGCTCTCTGCGGCTGCCCGTGCGCGGGCCGCCTGACAGATCGCCGCGCGTTCCCAGTGGCCCTTCTTCGACAGGATGGCCACCACGTCGTCTTCGGTGAGCACATCGTCGTATTCGCCCATGAGCGCCACGGCCTCGATGTCCAGGTTCACGGCGTCCGTCGGCACCAGCTTCGTGCCGCGCACGTAGGACTCGGCCTTCGCCTTGGGGATGTCGGCGCTCACGGCGGCGTCTGCGACCGGCACGCCCAGGGAGAGCATGGTCTGGATGCCGCGCCCGCGCTCGGCCTCGGTCAGCTCGCGGCGGTGGTTGTTCTCCGCGTTGAGGATCTGCGCGATCCTGGCGTCGTCCCAGCCGTCCATCACGTAGGCGTCGGCCTCTTCAAGCCCGAGCGACTTCATGGCGGCGGTCCTGCGGTGCCCGGCGACCAGCTGGTAGGCGCCTCCGTCGGCCACCACGATGAGTGGCGTGATCTGGCCGTTCACCTCGATGCTGCGGGCGAGCCCCGAGACATCGCCCAGTTCCTTGCGGTTCTGGTAGCTGCTCTCGACGCACGATGAGAGCGGGATCTTGGTCGTTTCCATTTTTCAGACCTCCTTAGCCTTGTCGGCTCGCCCCCTTCGGGCTCGCCTTGTGGCACGTGTCCCGCACGGCGGCGGCAAGGGCGCAAGGGAGGAGAGCGAAACCCGCCAGGGCTTGAGTTTTCGGGAGGCCTTGGAAGGTCGCTCGGCCGACTGAAAAGTTTTCGCGGCCCTTGCGCGGGCGGCGGCTCCGTGCGAACGTGCGGGCTCAAGGCGACCGGGGGCCGAGGCGTAGCCGGGAGGCCTGATGGCGCGGCCCGGGTCCCGCCATTGCGTCGATGTCCCGCTTTCGGGAACCCATGGTTTTCGAGGCGATGACGCGGCGGGTAGAATGGAAGCATGGAGAAAACGGACAGAACATATATCGCGTGGGGCCTAAACGACGGCGCCCACGAGGCGCGGAACCTCAAGCCTATGCTCACGCCCGAGGAGCAGGTGGAGCTCTTGAAGGCCAAGGGCGTCACGTTCGAGCGCTGCGACGAGGCAAAGGCCATCGAGGCGCTGTCGAGCAGGGACACGTTCCTGCACATCGCAGCATTCAGGAAGATGTTCCAGCGTCATGCGGACGGCGACAACGCCGGAAAGTACGTAAGCCTCGATTTCGCCGACCTGCTGGACATGGACGAACTCGATGCCGAAGTGCGCAGGTGCTTTCTGCTCGCCTCGCAAGACGTGGAGCGGATCGTGAAGACGAGGCTGATCGAGCGCATATCGCTCACGCCAGGAGAGGACGGCTACGGTATCCTCGCGGACTTCATGCAATCGCAGGTGAAAGGTTATCGCGTGAGCATCGAGCGGAACCTCAGGGGTCGCATCGGCAAGCACGGCTCCGCCGACGAGTACACGGGGGCGCTCATAGCGCACTACAGCGAAGCGATGCCTATATGGGTCTTCTTGGAGGTCGTGCCGTTCGGCACCCTGCTGGCCTTCTACCTCTTCTGCGCATCGCGATGGGACGACCGCGCGATGAGGATGCGCCACAGCATGCTGACGGAGGTGAAGGCGGTGAGGAATTGCTGTTCTCACGGCACATGCCTCATAAACGGTCTGGCAGAGGGCAAGTCCTCCGAGTACGAGACGCCGCACCTGGTGATAGAGTGGCTTGCGGAACACGGCTTCAAGAGCGGCAAGTCAAGGCGCGCCAAGATGGGCAACCGCCGGACTCAGCAGCTCGTGACCTGCCTCGCTGCGCTAGACGGCGTGAGGAGCGATGCCTCGACCTCGACCATCGAGGAGCTTGTGCGGCTCGGAGAGTCGCTGAGCGACAGGGCTGGGCGCTACGGTCAGGAAAACAGCTTCGTGTCGTACCTGTCGTTTATCGCCAAGGCGATTGACAACATGGGCTGAGTTTGGGATTATGATTGCACGTGAAAAACCCTTGGGGGTTTTGTAAGGGCCGGTCCTGCTGGGACTGGCTCTAGTTTTATCTAGGCCCGTTCCAAGACCACATCGAGATCGCTTGCGCAGGTTTCCACTATGCAACAAACGGCTGCCAGCTCGGCTGCGGTTATCTGCTGATCGTTGGCCTTATCCTCCAGCGTTTCGAGGAGGGACGCCGCGCCCTCCAGCTTCTCGGAGGACTGCACCACAACATTGACGAGCTCTTTCGGCGGGGCGTATTCTGCGCTTGCTGCCATGGGGCCACCTTTCCGTATTCGGGATAAGGAAGATGGTAGCCCCTGTGAATGTCAGATGAGAGGCATCCACCTCAGTTGTCACCCTGTTGGGAAATGTACGTCAATTACCCAAACGGCAGATGCCCCTCGGCCCGGTAATTGACGTACGTATTCGATTAGGGCGACTCTCTCGTTATAAACCGCGCCCTCGGTTGCGTCTCTACATGAAGCGGGCTACGGCACGAAAGAGCCACTTGAGGAACCGCCAGAGCAGCCTCATGGCAACCTCCCTCCGAACGGCATGGCGCCTGTCGTCAAAGTCTCCTCCTGCGCCCGCTCCAACCCCCTGCCGGGGTTGCGGAACAGCTCGAACACCTTGAGGTAGCGCCCGTGGCGCTCCTCGCAGGCGGCG
>CANOCK010000154.1 GCA_947564525.1 uncultured bacterium
CGATGGACACGCGCTGCTGCTCGCCGCCGGAGAGCTGGTCGGGCATCTTGTTGATCTTGTCCTGCAGGCCCACCAGGCGCAGCACCTCGGGGGCCTGGGTCTTGATGACGTGGCGGCTCTTGCCGATGACCTCCAGGGCGAAGGCCACGTTCTCGAACACGGTCTTGTTCGGGAGCAGCTTGAAGTCCTGGAACACGCAGCCGATGTTGCGGCGCAGGTAGGGCACGCGCCAGTTGCGCATGGTGGACAGGTCCTCGTCCGCTACGTAGATGCGGCCGCTCGTGGGCGTGATCTCGCGGGTGAGCAGCTTGATGAACGTCGACTTGCCGCTGCCGGAATGCCCGATGAGGAACAGGAACTCGCCCGCGAAGATCTGCAGCGAGATGTTCGACAGCGCAGGGCGGTTGGGCTGGGCCTCGTAGACCTTGGTCACGTGGTCGAAGGTGATGACCGGCGTGCCCATCTGCACCGGTATGTCGTTGATGTCCAGCTGTGGAAGGGATTGGGAGAGGTCGGCGGCTACCTGGGCGCTGCTCCGGGCGTGGCCGGCGCGGGCGTGGCCGGCGGGCCGGGCCTGCTGCCTGTGACGTGCCTCATAGGCCATGGCTTGTTGCTCCGTTCGAATTGCCGTGTTTGTGCATAGACTTATATATGGTACCAGATATGCCTTAGCTGGGCACTACCCGCGCTTCGCGCGCACGGCCCTCGCCGCGTCGGCGATGGCAGCGGCGTCCATCTCGAAGTAGGCGAGCAGCTCGGCGAACTCGCCGGACTTGCCGAAGCGGTCCCGCATGCCGACGAGACGCAGCGGCGTAGGGCGCTGCTCGGCGCACAGCTCGGCCACCGCCGAGCCCAGGCCGCCGTGGATGGAGTGCTCCTCAGCCACCACGGCGCAGCCGGTCTTGCCCAGCGACGTGAGGATGGTCTCGCCGTCGAGGGGCTTCACCGAGTAGGCGTCGATGACCTCGGCCTCGATCCCCTCGGCAGCCAGGATGTCGGCGGCCTTGAGGGCCTCGGTCACCTCGACGCCGTTGGCGACGAGGGTGACGTCGCCGCCCTCCCGCAGCACGTTGGCGCCGCCGAGGGAGAGGGCCGCCCCCTCGCCGTAGACCGCCGGGACGCTCGCGCGGCCGAGGCGCACGTAGACGGGGCCGGGCGTGGCCGCCGCCAGGCGCAGGGCCGCCCGGGCGCTCGCGTAGTCGGCGGGCACGAGCACCCGCATGTTGGGCAGCCCGCGCATGAGCGACACGTCCTCCAGCATCTGGTGGGTGCCGCCGTCAGGGCCCACGGAGATGCCCGCGTGGGTGGGGCACACCTTGACGTCCAGGTCGGCGTAGCACACGGTGTTGCGGATCTGGTCGTAGGCGCGGCCGGTGCCGAACACGGCGAAGGAGCCGGTGAAGGCCACCTTGCCCGTGAGCGACAGGCCCGCCGCCACGTCCATCATGTTCTGCTCGGCGATGCCGCAGTTGAACAGGCGCTCCGCGTTGCCGGGCGCCGCCGCGGCGAACTTGGCCGTGGTGGTCGAGCCGGTCAGGTCGGCGTCGACGGCCACCACAGGCACGCCCTCCGCCGCCAGCTCGGCCAGGGTGGCGCCGTAGGCGGCGCGGGTGGCGCGCTTGACGGCCTTCTCCTCGGGGGTTGCAAGCATGGTCATGGTCCTCTCCCTCCTGGCCCTAGGCCGCTTCCAGGGCGGCCAGCGCCTCGGCCAGCTCCTCGGCGTTCGGCGCCTTGCCGTGCCAGCCCGCCTGGTCCTCCATGAAGGGCACGCCCTTGCCCTTGACGGTGCGGGCCACGATGGCCTTGGGCGCCGCGCCGTCGTCAGCCTTGGCCTCCTGCAGGGCCGCCACCAGGGCCGCCAGGTCGTGGCCGTCCACCAGCCGCACGTCCCAGCCGAAGGCGGCGAAGCGCGCCGCCAGGTCGCCCGGGTCGCACACGTCGTGGATGCAGCCGTCGATCTGCAGCTCGTTGTTGTCGATGATGGCCACCAGGTGGCCCAGCTTCTGATGGGCGGCGAACATGGCCGCCTCCCACACCTGGCCCTCCTGGCACTCGCCGTCGCCCAGCAGGGCGAACACCCGCGAGGCCGAGCCGTCGAGGCGCAGCCCGGCCGCCATGCCGGCGGCGATGGAGAGACCCTGGCCGAGGGAGCCCGTGGACACCTCCACCCCCGGGCAGAGGTTGGAGTCCGGGTGGCCCTGGAGCCGGCTGCCCAGCTTGCGCAGGGTCATGAGCTCCTCGCGCGGGAAGAAGCCGGCATGGGCCAAGGTGGCGTAGAGCGCCGGGGCCGCATGGCCCTTGGCCAGCACGAACCGGTCGCGGTCGGCCCGCTTGGGGTCGGCCGGGTCGTAGGCCATCACGCCGCCGAAGTACAGCGCTGTGAGGATGTCGATGCAGGAGAGCGACCCGCCTGGGTGCCCGCTGCCCGCCTCGGCGATCATCTTGACGATGTCGACGCGCATCTCCCGCGCGCGCCGCTCGAGCCCTTGAGTGTCCATGGCCCTCCCCTTCTCCCCGTTAGAGTCTGCGGGTTCCATTGTAGCGAAGGAAGCCCGGCGCACGGCGGCGCATCGGAAGGTTTCCCTCCCGCTCCCGCAGGCGGCGGGGCAGGCGCGCCGCCTGCTCGGGTTGGGCGCGGGAGCCTGGGGGCACCAGAACGGGCGCGGAGGCCCGTGGTGCTCGGGCGCCCGAGGGCTCGACCGCCCGAGGCGCCGGGCGAGCCGCTACTGGGCGGCCTTCCACTTGTGGTAGCCGAGCACCATGGCGTCCAGGTCGCCGTCGAGCACGGCGTCCACGTTGCCCGTCTCCACGCCGCTGCGCAGGTCCTTCGCCATCTGGTAGGGGTAGAGCACGTAGTTGCGGATCTGGCTGCCGAAGGAGTTCTCCATGCGCTCGCCGCGCAGCTCGTCGAGCTCCTCCTGGCGCTTGCGCTCCTCCAGCTCGTAGAGCTTGGCGCGCAGCACGCGGAAGGCCGCCTCCTTGTTCTGGAGCTGGCTCTTCTCGTTCTGGCAGGTGACCACCAGGCCCGTGGGCAGGTGCGTCAGGCGCACGGCGGAGTCGGTGGTGTTCACGCACTGGCCGCCCGGGCCGCTGGAGCGGTACACGTCCACGCGCACGTCGGCGGGGTTGAGGTCCACCTCGATGTCGTCGGGCAGCACCGGCAGCACCTCCACGCTCGCGAAGGTGGTCTGGCGGCGGGCCTTGGCGTCGGTGGGGCTGATGCGCACCAGGCGGTGCACCCCCATCTCGCTGCGCAGCATGCCGTAGGCGTTGCGCCCCTCCACCTGGATGGTGGCCTTGTCCAGCCCGATGCCCTCGCCCGGCACCACGTCCAGGTCAGTGACCTTCCAGCCCTTGGCGTCGGCGTAGCGGACGTACATGCGGTAGAGCATCTCGGTCCAGTCCTGGGCCTCCAGGCCGCCCTGGCCCGGGTTCACCGCGAGGATGGCGTCGCCGGCGTCGAAGGG
>CANOCK010000155.1 GCA_947564525.1 uncultured bacterium
GAGGCGACGGATGCCGGGATGCGCGCGACGTCGGCATCGCAGCCGGCGAGGGCGCGAGGGCCGATGGAGGTCACGGAGTAGGCGATGCCGTCATGCTCGACGGAGTCGGGGATGTCAAGGGTCACGGGCTCGGAGGCTTCCTCGCCCTCGGCGCCATCGGAAGGTTCCCCCTCCGGAGAGGGCGAAGGCGAAGTCGGCACCCCTGAGCCGGAGCCCTCTCCGGAGGGGGCTCCGTCGGAGCCGGCAGGGGCAGCCCCCGCCAGGCCAGCGGCGAGGTCGCTGGCCAAGGTGACCGGAGCGACGGCCACGAGCTCCACGGTCCCCTCGCCCGTGACGGCGTAGGTCATGCCATCAACCGTGAAGGAGCCGAGCACGGAGGCATCGCCGTCGAGGGCCACCACCTGGTTGACGAAGCGCGTGGGCTGGCCAGCCAGCGCGTCGGCCACGAGCGGCACGCCGGAGCCGCCTTCGGAGAGCGGCTGCAACGACACCTCGCGGACGAGCTGGGATGCAGCCACCAGCGGCATCGCCTCAGCGTCAGCTTCGTCGGCGGAGGCAGCAGGCAGCGCACCAACCAACGGCAGCAGGCCAACTACCAGCACGAGCACAAAAGCTGGGACAAGCCTATAACGGAAAGAAATGACGGCACTGCGCATCTCGGGCTGCTCCTTCCGACTCAATAGTCACTACTGCTGCGAAGGAAGCCCCTGTCGTCTGGCGAAGCGCGTTAGCAACATGCAGTAAGGAGGGCATCCACCGCAGTCGCTAAACTTCAATGTTGAAAGCAAACCAGAACAGGTTCCGGAATGAATGCACATGAATGGCAGATGCCCTCTTTACTGCATTCAAACCCAGACTGACCCTCAAGGAGAAGGCCCTATTCGATTGCTCTCAACGCATGCAAAGCACGCTTGAAGTTTAGCTTCGCCGAGAATAGCAACCGTGCCTTGGGTTTGCAAGAGGTATTTTTCGGCCACCCCTTGACCACGGTCCCCACAAGGAGAAAAAGTCATCGAAACGATGCCGAAGAGCAGAAGGCCAGGCTTCGCGGGCTTAAACGCCAGCCCTGGGGCGAGCAAGGGTTGCTGCCTGCTGAGTGCCGACAATCCTACGAGAAATGGCACAAAATGACGTTTCTTGGTTCCAAGAAGCCGCCGAAAGCCTCGAAGAACAGCGACACGATCTCCGATAAGGCCATCGAGCAGGCGCTTCGATTGTGTCCTCGCTTGAGAACGCGAAGGCAAGCCGTTCTATGCCTCCAAGGCAACCAAGAAACGCCATTTTGTGCCACCCGGAACGCCTCAGCAGCATTGAAGGCGGTCGAGGCGCATCGCGAACAGGGAACTGTTCGCGCCCGTGCGGCCCGCCCGCCCCGGGCCGCACGCCGCATGCCTCACGCGCCAACCCCGGGCAGGCTCACTGTGTAGGCGAGCCTGGCCACGGGGGCGGCGTCGCGGACGGGCGGGATGGCGAAGTCGGGGTCGGGCTCCAGGCCGTAGGCGACCGGGATGCGACCAGGAGCGTCGTGGGAGGCCGCAGCCGAGATGGACAGGCCCGCGAGCGAGGGCACGCCTTGGCCCAGCGGGAACGACGGCGAGCGACGCGGCGCTCCGCCCTGCCGCAAGGCTCCGCCCCCCTCGCTCTCGACCGTACCCGAGCATCGGTTCGGCGTCAAAGGCCGATTCCCATCATCCACAGGACCGACCTGGGAGAAGATGTTCGAAGACACCACGGCGCGCATGATAATGCGGCAGCACGAGAGCATGTGTCTGATCCTGAGGGCGACGGGGGGGGCGCGAAGGCGCGATGCATCGCCCATGGGCCAGCAGGGCCCGCAGCAACAGTCCCTGCTGGCACCAGAACCCACCACGCATCAGGACCCCTTCCCCCATGATGCGAGAGAACGCTGGGCGGAGCACCTGCCCCCGGCGCCCAACCAGGCGAACCAGCTGATGATGCGGCTGGAGCGGAAGCGCGGCCACGGCGGGGATGACGAGCCGTTCCCGCGCGAGGCCCGCTCCCACATCCGCTTCAAGCGCATCCATCCCTTCGAGGGCAGCAACGGGCGCACCGGGTACATCCTGATCAGCCGCAGCCTCATGGGGAGCGGGCCGGCGCCGGTCGTGACCCCATCAAGGCACGTGCGGAGCACATGGAATGCCTCGCGCAGGGAGACGCCGGGGGCCTTGTCGCCATGCTCCAGCGCCTATCCGCCGCTGAGGCCGAGCGCATGGAGCGCTTCGCCGAGATAGCTCGGGCGCGGGGCCGTTAGCTCCCGCCTGGCGCGCCCGAGCCATCTGAAAAGCTTTCGATTTTTGCAAGTCTTCCAAATCGTGCCACAAATCACCAGGTAAATCCATGGGTGATGCCATCTCAAAGCCTACAGGATCTGCAAGCTTTTAGGGTGCTCGCCCTCAGGTCCAGAACTGGAAGGTCTCGATCAGGTCCTGGTAGGCCCACGGGTAGATGTCGGAGTACCAGCCGGTCTCGGGCACGAAGCACAGCAGCGTGCTGTACAGCAGGCTCACCGTCACCAGCACCAGCATCACCTTCAGCAGCAGGCCGCGCGCGGCCGAGGCGTTGGGCAGGTTCTCGTTCACGATGAACACCAGCAGCACCACGGCCGCCAGCAGCATGAAGCTGAAGTCGGCGTAGTAGCGCTGCAGGATGCCGGCCATCTCTGCGTCGAGCAGCGCCACCACTAGCGCCGAGGCCAGCAGCACGACGATGACCCCCAGGATGGTGCGCGTGGAGCGCGTGCGCCCGCGCAGGGCCAGGATGCGCGGCGCGAAGCCGAGGATCCACAGCACCGGCAGGCATGCCAGCACGCCGCCGAAGGTGACCTCCTTGATGGTCTGCCCCATGTAGGTGGTCTCGAACGGCGCCGGCTGGATGAAGGGGAACACCCCGGTGACGCACGGCGGCTGCAGGAAGTAGGAGAAGAACGCCGGAGCCAGGCGCCCCACGTTCATGCCGCGCTTGGTCATGTCGTTCACCGTGAGGTTGTAGTTGGCGCCGAAGTCCGTCAGCGACCCGAACCGCGCGTAGTTGTACCCCATGATGCCCGCCGCCACGATGGCGTAGGGCGCCACCAGGCAGGCGAACTCCCGCGCGCCTGCGGGCGTGGCGATGTGCCGCTCGGTGATGAACGTCCGCCAGAACAGCGGGAACGCCAGCACCGACAGCAGCACGAACTGCGGACGGCACCCCACCACCAGCGCCATGCACAGCGACCCGGCGAAGTACCACGCGCCCGCATGGCGCGACAAGCGCCCGCGCATCCAGCAGTACAGCCCCCACACGCTGAAGGCAAGCGCGCACATGATGGGCAGCGAGTAGAAGGTCGGGAACTTCAACAGGTACAGGATGCCGCAGCAGAACACGAGCGGCACCTGCAGCAGCAGGTAGATG
>CANOCK010000156.1 GCA_947564525.1 uncultured bacterium
CCGCCGCTGCCTCGGCGCGCCCCTCAGGCGCCCGCTCCCGGCCCCTGCGGCCGCTGGCCGCCGCCTTCCCCCGGCCCCTGCCGTGGTATGATGCGGGCCGTCGTTGGCCCGCGCCCAGCGCGCATGTGGAAGAGGAGGGAGCGCCCATGGCCGAAGCGCCGCGCAACCGATTGAAGGCCCAGATCGAGGAGGCCGCCGCCGTCATGGAGAGGTGGCTGGACGGGCGTCGGCCCGAGGTGGGCCTGATCCTGGGCTCGGGGCTCGGGCCCTTGGCCGAGCGCATCGAGGAGCCGGCGTTTCTGCCCTTCGCCGACGTGCCCCACATGCAGGAGAGCACCGCCACCAGCCACGTGGGCCGCTTCGTCAGCGGGCGCCTGGGCGGCAAGCCGGTGCTGGCCATGCAGGGGCGCCTCCACGGCTACGAGGGCAACAGCGCCCAGCAGGTGGCCTTCCCGGTGTGGCTCATGCACGAGCTGGGCGTGGGCACCCTCGTCACCACCAATGCCGCCGGCGCCATCAACGAGTCCTACCAGGTGGGCGACTTCTGCCTCATGACGGACCACATCAACTTCACCGGGCGCAACCCCGTGGTCGGCACGGACCCCGACGGCATCGCCTTCAGGTTCTTCAGCATGCTCGACGCCTACGACCCGCGCCTGCGGGCGATCGCCAACGAGGTGGCGGCCGAGCGGGGCATCCCCGTGCAGAACGGCGTGTACCTGGGGCTCCTGGGGCCGAGCTTCGAGACCCCGGCGGAGATACGGGCCTTTCGGGCCTGGGGGGCCGACACCGTGGCCATGTCGGTGTGCGAGGAGGTCATCGCGGCGCGCCACGTGGGCATGGCCGTATGCGGCATCTCCCTGGTGAGCAACATGGCCTGCGGCGTGGAGGGGGCCAGCCCCAACGACGTCGAGGTGCTGGAGGTGGCCGCTCGCCGCGAAGGGGACTTCTGCGCCCTGGTGAGCGGCCTGGTCGAGCGGCTGTAGGCGCGATGGGCGAGGTGCTCGGCGCCAGGGGAGGCGTCGCGGCCGGCGGCGCGGTGGCCGGCGGCCCCTTGCGGCTGCACGTGCTGGCCTCGGGCTCGCGGGGCAACGCCGCGGTGGTGGAGGACGCGGCGTCCGGCGCGGGCGTGCTCGTGGACTGCGGCGTGAACGGCAAGGTGCTCCAGGAGCGCTGCGAGCAGGCCGGCTTCGAGCCGCTGCGGCTGCGCGCCGTGGTGGTCACCCACGACCACAGCGACCACACCCAGGGCCTCGGCGTGGTGCTGCGCGGCCTCGGCCGCCGGGCCAAGCGGCTCGGGGCGCCCGCGCCGGCGCTGGAGGTGTGGGCGCTGCCCGAGGTGCGCGAGCGCTGCCGCGCCCTGGCCGAGGCAGCCCAGTGCGCCGAAGTGCGCGACCTGGTCCTGGGCCAGGCCGTGGCCGTGGGTGAGATGGCCCTGACGCCGTTTCCCACCTCCCATGACGCGGCGGCCTCCTGCGGGCTCCGCATCGACCACGCCAGCGGCGACGCCATCGGCTACCTGACGGACTCCGGCTGCCTGACCCCGGCGGCCCGCGCGGCCCTGCGCGACGTGCGCCTGCTGGCCCTGGAGAGCAACCACGACCCGCAGATGCTGGCTGGCGGGGACTACCCGGCGTTCCTGAAGGCGCGGGTGGGCGGCGAGCGCGGGCACCTGTCCAACGAGCAGGCGGCCGACGCCCTCGACGAGCTGCTGGGCCCGCGGCTGGAGTGGGTGGTGGCCATGCACCTCTCCGAGAACAACAACCGCCCCTCCCTCGTCGAGCGCGCCCTGCAGGCCGTGCTCGACCGCCGGGGCCATGGGGCGGGGCTCCAGGTGGCCGCCCAGCACTTCCTGGTGAGCGTCCCGCCGGCCTGAGCGGCCCCGCGGGCGCCCCGTTGTGCCACAATGGCGCCAACGGACAACGCATCCTCGACCCAAGGAAGGCCATCATGCACAGCTTCACCCCGCGCGGCGTCTGCTCCCAGCGCATCGACATCGACCTCGACGGCGACACCATCCGGGAGGTGACGTTCACCGGCGGCTGCGACGGCAACCTGAAGGCCATCGGCAAGCTGGTGCAGGGCCAATCCGTGGACGAGGTGGTGGCGCTGCTGGAGGGCAACACCTGCGGCCGCCGCTCCACCTCCTGCGCCGACCAGCTCTGCCTCGGCCTGCGCGAGGCCCAGCAGGCAGGGTAGGGGCCCGGCAGGGCGGGGCGCCTGGCCGAGCGCGCGGCCCTCGGGACGAAGCGGCTGGCTTCGGCCCCCCGGCTCGGCTCCCGGCGCAATCCCTGGCCCTTCGGCGTCAGCCCTGGCCCCATCCCCTGGCCTCGATCGGGGCCCTTCCGGCCTCGCGGAGGCAGGATCGCCCGCGGTCGCTCGCGACCGTTGGCCCCTTGCGCTCATGGGCAAGACGCGCTATGATGCACATTTGCGTTCGCGCACATATTATGGCGAAGCTCTACCCAAAACCCGTTCTGGACAGCGCACGGCTTCGCCTTGAGGCAGCACGTCGGAAAGGAAGCACGCGTGGCACAGGATTCCGCTAAGGCAGAGACCAAGACGGCGAAGGCGCCGGCCAAGAAGGCCCCCGCCAAGAAGGCGACGGCCAAGAAGGCCGCCGCGAAGCCCGCAGCCAAGAAGGCAGCGGCGAAGAAGCCGGCCGCCAAGAAGCCCGCTGCGAAGAAGACGACCGCCAAGAAGCCGGCGGCCAAGAAGCCGGCGACGAAGAAGGCCCCGGCCAAGAAGGCGGCGGAGAAGGCCGCGCCGCTGGTGGAGGAAGTGGAGCTCGACGCCATCGAGGACGACGACCTGGACGTGGAGCCTCCCGCCGACGCGGCGCTGGGCGACGCCGACGACAAGATCGAGGCCGATGCCGCCGAGGACGACGAGGACCTGCTGGAGGGCATCCCCGAGGAGGAGCTGAAGGCCACGGTGGAGGCGGGCGCCCTGCCCACCGTGCGGCCCCGCACCAAGGTCAGCAAGGGCCGCTCCAAGCGCTCGGCCGAGCAGAACGTCACCATGCTCACGGGCGACCCGGTGCGCATGTACCTGAAGGAGATCGGCAAGGTGCAGCTGCTCACCGCCGCCGAGGAGATCGACCTCGCCATGAAGATCGAGGCGGGCGTGGCGGCCACCGAGGAGCTCGAGAAGGCCGAGGAGGAGGGCGTCGAGCTGCCGCGCCGCGAGCGCCGGCGCCTGGGCCGCGTCGAGCAGGTGGGGCTGGACGCCAAGCAGCAGCTCATCGAGGCCAACCTGCGCCTGGTGGTGTCCATCGCCAAGCGCTACGTGGGCCGCGGCATGCTGTTCCTGGACCTGATCCAGGAGGGCAACTTGGGCCTGATCCGCGCCGTGGAGAAGTTCGACTACACCAAGGGCTTCAAGTTCTCCACCTA
>CANOCK010000157.1 GCA_947564525.1 uncultured bacterium
CGCGCACGCGGCTCGCGCCCACGCCCACGAACATCTCCACGAAGTCAGAGCCCGATATGCTGAAGAACGGCACGCCGGCCTCGCCGGCGACGGCGCGGGCCAGCAGCGTCTTGCCGGTGCCCGGAGGGCCCACCAAGAGGCAGCCGCGCGGGATCTTGGCGCCCATGGACTGGTACTTGGCCGGGTTCGCCAGGAAGTCCTTGACCTCCTTCATCTCCTCCACGGCCTCGTCCACGCCCGCCACGTCGGCGAAGGTGACGTCGGGACGCTCCTCCAGGGTCTTCTTCGCCTTGTTCTTGCCGAAGCTCAGCTGGGAGTTGTTGGCCTTCTGCATCTGGTTGAAGAAGAACAGCAGGAACACGCCGATCAGGATGATGGGCAGGAGCGACATGATGACCTCGAGGAAGGGGCTCGGCAGCGTCACCTGGTACTGGATCTCGGGGTGGCTGGCCACCAGCTCGCCCAGGGAGTCGGCCCCCACGTAGGTGGAGGCGTAGTTGTGCTCGGCGCCGAGGGTGGCGGGCTCCAGGGTCTGGGTGCCCACGCCGGCACGCACGGCACCCGTCCCGTCCGAGGTGGCGGCCATGAGCGCGTTCAGGGCGTCGAAGGCGCCGTTGAACGCCTCGACCGCCGCTGCGCCAGCCGTGGCCGCCGGGTAGTAGGTGCCCGACACCGTGTAGTCGCTGGCGGCGTAGGAGACGCTCTTCACGCGGCCCTGCTCGACGGCCTGGACGAACTCCGAGGTCAGCAGCGTGTCGGTCTGGCGCTGCTCCGTGGCGTTCATGGCGAAGAACTGCCCGGCCACGAACAGGGCCATGAGGCAGATCAGCACCACCATGATGACGCTGGTGCGGTTGGACGCGGGCTGGTTCGGTTGCTTCTTGTTCTTGTCTGCCATGCTGTGGGTACCTTACTGGTATAGGTCCTGCCTGAGGATGCCGATGTAGGGAAGGTTGCGGTAGCGTTCCGCGTAGTCGAGGCCGTAGCCGACGATGAACTCGTCCGGGCACTCGAAGCCGACGTAGCGGCAGTCGATGGGGGCTTGGCCCTGGCGCTGCTTGCGCAGCAGCGTGGCCACCTCGACGGAGGCCGGCCCGCGGGAGGCCAGGTACCCGAGGAGGTAGGTGAGCGTCAGGCCCGAGTCCAGAATGTCCTCGGCGACGATGACGTGCTTGCCGGTCAGGTCGGCGGTGACGTCCTTCAGGATGCTCACCGCCCCGGAGCTCTTCGCGCCGCTGCCGTAGGAGGACACGGCCATGTAGTCCATCTCAAGGGGGAGGTCGATCCTACGGCAGAGGTCGGCCATGAAGATGGCGGCCCCGCGCAGCACCGACAGCACCACGATGCCCTGGCGCGCCGGCTCGCCGGCGTAGTCCGCCGTGATGGCGGCGCCGATCTCGGCCACCCGTCGGGCGAGGTCCTCTTCGGTGTAGAGCACTTGGGAGATGTCGTCGCTTTGCATGGGCCCTTCCCGCTCCAGCGCCGCGCAGGCCACCAGGGCCGCGCGCCCGCTTCCATCACGGATGCAACCGGTCTAGTTTAACATTGCCAGGGGGCGCCGCAGCGACGCGAAGGTGCCGGTTGGCTAAAATCGAAGGAAAGCTGTATAATATCCACGATTTACGCGGAAGCCTCACTTCAAGGCTTCGACCAAGATAGGGATTCTGCTTTCGTGGAGGGGACGGAATTCCTCGTCTTACAAAGGGGCGGCTTGCAACGGCAAGTCGCCCCTTCGTCTTTCCCCCTTGACGGCGGCAAGCTTTCCCAACAACGAGCGATCGCGATTCCTTGGGCCCATGAGCCGAGTGCGGCCTGGCCTACGGGGAGGTGCGGCTCTAGGGCGAGCCGCAGGGCAGCGCGCCGGCCGGAGCGCGAGGAGAGCGCGGACGCGCCTGCGGCTCGTCGCCGAATCGCGAGCGTGGACGCGCGCAGGGCGCGAGCGCGAGCTTGGGGCCGCCTGCCCGCGCCGCGCCCTCCCCTGCTTGCCCTAGAAGGTGGCGGCCCCAGCTCCCTCCAGGCGCTCCTCCTCGGCCACCTCGCGCTCGTACTCCTTGTCCACGGCACCCTTGGCGCTCGGCGGGTCCACCTCGAAGGGCACCCGCTTGGTCACCAGGCTCACCAGCGGCACCACCGCCAGCGAGAGCACCATGCACAGCGCGCCGCAGTTGATGGGGCTCGCGATGAGCGGCGTGCCCGCGAATCCCATGACCATGTTCACGGCCGTGAGCCCCACGCCGATGGCGAACGAGCACCACACCGCCGCCTTCGACACGCGCCCGGAGTACAACCCCCAGAAGAACGGCCCCAGGAACGCACCGGCCAGGGCGCCCCAGGAATAGCCCATGAGCTGCGCGATGAACACGATGGACGAGTGATACTGCAGAAGTGCGATCCCCGCCGACACCACGATGAACGCCACCAGCAGCACGCGCATGGTGGCCAGCTGCCTCTTCTCCGACATGTCCTTCACCACGTTGCCCTTGATGAGGTCGATGGTAAGCGTGGACGACGACGTGAGCACCAGCGAGCTCAGCGTGGACATCGAGGCTGACAGCACCAGCACGATGACCAGGCCGATGAGCACATCGGGCAGAGTGGACAGCATGGTGGGGATCACCGAGTCGTAGATGGGCGTGCCGTTGGCGGCGTACTCGATCTGACCCTCGTAGAGGCGCCCGAAGCCGCCGAGGAAGTAGCTGCCGCCCGCCACGACGAAGGCGAAGATGGTGGAGATGATGGCGCCCTGCTTCACCGCCGGGCCGCTCTTGATGGCGTAGAACTTCTGCACCATCTGGGGCAGGCCCCAGGTGCCCAGGCTCGTCAGGACGACCACGCCCAGCAGGTTGAGCAGGTCGGGCCCGAAGAAGCTCACGAAGGGCCCGGCCATGGCCGAGTCGGGCGAGCTGATGTAGGACAGCTGGGTGACCGCCTCGGTGAAGCCGCCGTTGTTGAGGATGACGGCCACGATGACCGCCGTGATGCCCAGCAGCATGACGATGCCCTGGATGAAGTCGTTCATGACCGTGGCCATGTAGCCGCCCAGCACCACGTAGATGCACGTGATCACCGCCATGGCGATGACGCATACGTCATAGGGCAGCCCGAAGGCCATGCCGAACAGGCGCGACAGGCCGTTGTAGACGCTCGCGGTGTACGGGATGAGGAACACGAAGATGATGGCCGCCGCGGCGATGCGCAGGGCCTTGGAGTCGTAGCGCTTGCCGAAGAACTCCGGCATGGTCTGGGCCTTCAGGCGATGGGTCATCTCGCGGGTGCGCGGCCCGAGCACCCACCAGGCCAGCAGCGAGCCCAGTATGGCGTTGCCGATGCCGGCCCACGTGGCCGCCAGGCCGTACTTGAAGCCGAACTG
>CANOCK010000158.1 GCA_947564525.1 uncultured bacterium
CTGTTCAAGGCGTTCGGCGGCGTGGACGCGTTCCCCATCTGCCTGGACACCCAGGACGCCGACGAGATCGTGCGGGCCTGCATCCAGCTGGCGCCGGTGTTCGGCGGCATCAACCTGGAGGACATAGCCGCCCCCCGCTGCTTCGAGATCGAGGAGCGCCTGAACGACGCCTTGGACATCCCGGTGTTCCATGACGACCAGCACGGCACCGCCATCGTGGTGCTGTCGGGCATCATCAACGCGCTGCGCCTGGTGGGCAAGGGCGCCCCGGACTGCCGCGTGGTCATCAACGGCGCGGGCAGCGCCGGCATCGCCATAGCCAAGCTGCTTCTAGCCTACGGCTTCGAGGACGTGACGCTCTGCGACATCGACGGCATCGTGAGCTCGGCCAACCCGAGCCTGAACGACGCCCAGCGCGCCATGCTCGCGGTGACCAACCTGGCGGATTGCCAGGGCACCCTGGCCGACGCCCTGGAAGGGGCCGACGTGCTGGTGGGCGTGTCAGCGCCGGGCGTGGTGAGCCAGGCCATGGTGCGCTCCATGGCGCCGGGGGCCATCGTGTTCGCCATGGCCAACCCCACGCCCGAGATCTTCCCCGACGAGGCCAAGGCCGCCGGGGCCGCGGTGGTGGGCACCGGCCGCAGCGACTTCCCCAACCAGGTGAACAACGTCATCGCCTTCCCGGGCATCTTCAAGGGCGCGCTGCAGGCGCGGGCCGAGCGCATCACCGAGCCGATGAAGCTGGCGGCGGCCGAGGCTCTGGCGGCCCTGGTCTCCGACGAGGAGCTGGCAGCCGACTTCATCACGCCCGACCCCTTCGACCCGCGGGCAGCCGATGCCGTGGCCGAGGCCGTGCGCGCGTGCGCCGAGGCGGGGCGCTAGGTGACCGCCATGGCACGGGCCGGGGCCGGCTCGGGGGCCTTCGTCACCTTCGAGGGGGCGGACGGCACGGGCAAGTCGACCCACATCGGGTTCTTGGCCGAGAGGCTGCGGGAGCGCGGGCGCGAGGTGCTGCGCCTGCGCGAGCCCGGCGGCACCGCCGTGGGGGAGGCCCTGAGGGCCCTCGTGCTCGACCCGGCGAACGCCGGGCTGTCCGACCGCGCGGAGCTGCTGGTCTACGAGGCGGCTCGGGCCCAGCTGGTCGACGAGGTGATCGCGCCGGCGCTGGAGCGGGGCGCGGTGGTGCTGTGCGACCGCTTCGCCGACTCCACCGTGGCCTACCAGGCCTTCGGCCGCGGGCTGCCCCGCGCCTTCGTCGACGCCGCCAACGGCTTCGCCACTGGCCAGCTCGTGCCCGACCGCACCGTGCTCATGGTCTGCGGGTCCCCGGAGGCAGGGCTCTCCCGCGCCGCCCAGGCGGGGGAGGCAGACCGGCTGGAGCAGGCGGGGGAGGGGTTCCACCGTCGCGTGGCCGAGGGGTTCGCCGCCCTGGCGGCTTCCGAGGAGGGGCGCGTGCGGGTGGTGGACTCCTCCGGCAGCCGCGTGGCCACGGCCCACGCGGTGGCGGGTGCCGTGGCCGACCTGTTCCCGGAGCTGGTCGAGGCGATGGCCGACGAGGCGTTCTTCGCTCCCTTGGCTGCAGCGGACGAGAAGGCGGCCCAGGGGGCCCCGAGCGCCAGGCCCGAGGGGGCGCTCGGCGGCGCGGCGGAGGGAGGATGCGCCCATGGCTGACGCCTTCGAGAACATCCTCGGCCAGCCGGAGGTGCGCGACTTCCTGCGCAAGAGCGTGGTGCGCGAGTCGGTGACCCATGCCTACCTGTTCACCGGGCCGACCGGCTCCAACAAGACGCTGGCCGCCTTCTCCCTGGCCCAGGCGCTGCTATGCCCCAAGGGCCCCCATGGCCCCCGGGGCGGCAACTGCGGGTCCTGCGACGCCTGCGGGCGCGTGGGGCGTCGCCGGCATCCGGACGTGCGCTTCTACGCCCCGGCGGGCGCCAACGGCTACCTGATCGAGCAGATCCGCGAGATCATGGCCGACACGGCCTTGGCCCCCATCCAGGCCGAGCGCAAGGTCTACATCCTCGATGCCGTGGAGTCCCTGGGCACCGCGGCCGCCAACGCCTTCCTCAAGACGCTGGAGGAGCCGCCGGAGGGGGTGGTGCTCATCCTGCTGGGACGAACCCGCGCCTCGGTGCTGCCCACCATCGTGTCGCGCTGCCAGGTGGTGCCGTTCCGGCACATACCCGTGTCCGAGGCGGCGGGCATCGTGCGCCAGAACACCGGCGCGTCCCTGGAGCAGGCTGCCATGGCCATCGCGGCCTGCGGCGGCTCCATCACCGGGTCCATCGAGTTCCTGCGGTCGCCGGGCAACGAGCGCCTGGCCTTCCGCTCCGAGGTGCTCTCCATCATGGAGCGGCTCGCGGCGGCGGACGCCTGGGACGTGGTGGGCTACGCGCGCCGGCTGCTGGAGCTCTCCAAGGCGCCCCTGGACGAGATGCGGGCGCTCCAGGAGGCCGAGCTGGCCGAGAACGCCGACTTCCTGGCCCGCTCGGCCCTGCGCCAGGTCGAGGCGCGCCACAAGCGGCAGCTGACCGCCAAGACCCGCGAGGGGCTGATGCAGACGACGGCCATCATGGCCTCGTGGCTGCGCGACACCCTGATGGTGCGGGCCGGCACGCCGGAGCTGGTGGTGAACCGGGACGCACGGGAGGCCATCGGCCGCGTGGCGGCCGCCGCCGACGAGGCGCGCCTAGCCGCGGCCCTGGCCGCCGTTCGCCGGTGCAACCAGGCGATTGCGTATAATGTATCCCCAGAAACGTGCCTTGACGCGTTGCTGTTCGAAATGAAAGAGGTCCTTGATGGTTCGGGTCATTCCGATAAACCTTGCCTATAATCCCCGGGCCTTGTGGTTCGACCCCGGCGAGCTCGAGGTGGCCGCCCAGGACGCCGTGGTGGTGGAGACCGCCCGGGGCATCGAGTTCGGCCGCGCCGCCGACGAGCCCTTCGAGGTGGAGGAGCGTCAGGTGAAGGCGTTGAAGAGCCCCTTGCGGCCCGTGCTGCGCCTGGCCACCGAGGAGGACGTGGAGGCGGCGGCGGAGATGGAGCGGCGCGCCCGCGAGGCGCTGCCCTACTTCAAGGAGCTGGCGGCCGAGGTCAACCAGGACATGCACCCGGTGTGCGTGGAGTTCCTGCTCGACGGCGACAAGGCGGTGTTCTACTTCGAGGCCGAGGAGCGAGTGGACTTCCGCGAGCTGGTGCGCCGGCTGGCGTCCCACTTCCACGTGCGCATCGACATGCGCCAGATCGGCGTGCGCGACGAGGCCCGCATGGTCGGCGGCCTGGGCCACTGCGGCCAGGTGCTGTGCTGCAAGCGCATGGGCGGCGAGTTCTGCCCGGTGTCCATCCGCATGGCC
>CANOCK010000159.1 GCA_947564525.1 uncultured bacterium
CTGGAGTTCAGACGTGTGCTCTTCCGATCTTGGTGGTCATCCGCCGCCGCGCAGCCCTCCAGGGCCCGGCGCTCGGCGGGCAGGGCGCCGTGGCTGCGGATGACCACCACCTCGCCCTCGGCCTCGGCGATGGAGCCCACCACCCGCGCCCCGCGGCGCTCGAGGGAGGCCACCACCGTGGGGTTGTGGATCAGCGGCCCGAAGGTGACCACGCCCTCGGGCTGCCCCTCCGTCGCCTCGGCGGCCAGGTCCAGCGCCCGCTGGACGCCGTAGCAGGCGCCGGCGTGGCGCGCCCGCACCACCTCCATCAGGCCTCCCCTTCAGGCGCGGCCAGGGCAGCGGCCACCTCGGCCGTGGCGTGGGCCGGCAGCGGGTGCTCGGCGAAGGCGGCGCTGAAGTCCCGGGCCCCGGGGAAGAGCGCGGCCATGTCCACCGCCTCGCGCGGCACGCGGTCGTGGAGGGCGAAGCACTCGCGCATGGCGTACCAGGCGCAGCCGTCCAGGCGGTCCTCCTTGGGCAGGAAGTCGAAGTCCCCCACCAGCAGGGGCTCGCCGAACTCCACCGACAGCTTGGGGAACCGGACCATCTTGCCCTTCTGCTTGATCTTCTCGGCGTTGCGCACGCACATGGGCAGGATGGGCACGTGGGCCATGCGGGCGATGAAGGCCGCGCCCGCATGCAGCTCCGGCGCCCGGTCGCTCTTGCCGCGGCGGGTGCCCTCGGGCAGGATGCCCACCAGCTCGCCGTCCTTGAGCATGCGCACCGCGCGCTTCACCGCCTTCCGGTCGGCGGCGTCGCGCCTCACGGGGAAGGCCCCCACCCGCGAGAGGATCTGGCCCACCAGCCCCCCGGCGTTGTCGAAGAGGGTGTCGCGCCCCATGAGCCGCACCCATTGGGCCGGCCGCGCCGAGACGTAGATCATGGCCACGTCCAAGAACGACGTGTGGTTGCACACGCACACCGCGCCGCTCTTCCCCTTGAAGCCCCGCAGGGCCGCTCGGTTGTCGACGCGATAGCGGAAGAGCAGCTTGAACACGGCACCCACCAGCACCCAAGCCAGGTTGCCGAACCAATGGGGGATGCGCTTGCCCGGCCCTTGGCCGTCCAGGGGCATGTCCCACATGTCCTCGTAGCGAAGGAAGGCCCCCATGGCGTCACCGCGCCCCGGCGTCGCGGGCGGCCAGGGCCAGCCCGCAGATCTCGGCGATGATGTCCTCGATGTAGCGGCCCGTGGAGTCCAGGCGCACCGCGTCCTCGGCCGCCCGCAAGGGCGAGGTGGCCCGGGTGGAGTCCGCCTGGTCGCGGCGGACCAGGTCGGCCAGCACCTCGGCGTAGTCGATGGAGCCCACGCCCCGGTCGACGTTCTGGCGCACGCGCCGGTGGGCGCGCTCCTCGTCGCTGGCGGTCAGGAACACCTTCACCGCCGCATCGGGGAAGACGCAGGTGCCGATGTCGCGCCCCTCCACCACGTAGTCGCCCGAGGCGCCGATGCGCTGCTGCTGGGCCACCATGGCCTCGCGCACGCTCGGGGCCGCCGACACCGGCGAGACCGCCTTGTCGATGGCCGCGGTGCGGATGGCGCGCGTCACGTCGGCGCCGTCGACGAAGACCTCCTTGGGCACGGGCTCGCCCTCCTCGTGGCCGAAGGAGATGCGGCAGCCCCGAGCCAGCTCGCCCAGGGCCGCGTCGTCGTCGACAGGGACGCCCCGCTCCACGGCCAGCCAGGCCACGGCGCGGTACATGGCGCCGGTGTCCAGGCAGGAGAAGCCCAGGCTCTTGGCCACCGCCTTGGCGACGGTGGACTTGCCGGCCCCCGAGGGGCCGTCGATGGCCACGATCATGCTGCGAGCCCCCTCACGTCGTCCAGGAAGCGCGGGTAGCTCACCGCCACGCTCTCGAAGCGCTCCACCGCCACGGGCTTGGAGCCGGTGAGCCCGAGGAGCGCCCAGGTCATGGCCAGGCGGTGGTCGCCGAGGGAGTCGAGGGCCAGGCCATCGGGCACCACGAGGCCCGGGTCGCCCTCCACGCACAGGTCGTCGCCCTCCACCCAGGCGTTCACGCCGAGGCGCGCCAGGCCCTCCACCACGGCGGCCAGGCGGTTGGTCTCCTTCACGCGCAGCTCCCCCACCTCGCGGAACACCGTCACGCCATGGGCGTGGGCGGCCACCAGGGCCAGCACCGGTATCTCGTCCACCAGCGAGGCGATGTGCTGCGCCGGCACCTCGCAGCCGCGCAGGCGCTCGGTGTAGGCCACCTCGATCGACCCGAAGGGCTCCTTGCCGTCCTGGCCCTCGTGGGCCGTGGAGACGTCGGCTCCCATGCGCTCCAAGGTGCGGACGAAGCCGATGCGCGCCGGGTTGAGGGACACGCCCTCGATGGCCACGCGGCTGCCCGGCGCGAGCAGGGCCGCGCAGGCCAGGAACGCCGCCGAGGAGGGGTCGCCGGGCACCTGCAGGTCGCAGCCGCGCATGGCGGCCGGCCCCGTCACCGACGCCACCCGGGTGCCCGCCGTGGTGGGCACGCCGTAGTCGGGCAGCATGAGCTCGGTGTGGTTGCGCGAGGGCGCCGGCTCGTTCAGGGTGGTGGTGCCCTCAGCGAAGACGCCGGCCAGCAGCACGGCGGTCTTCAGCTGGGCCGAGGCCATGGGCGCGTCGTAGGCGATGGCCCGCAGGCGCTCGCTGCCCGCCACGGTGATGGGCAGCGTCTCCTGGCCGGCCGGCTCGAAGCGGGCGCCCATCTTCATCAGCGGGGCGGTGATGCGGCGCATGGGCCGCTTCTGCAGCGAGGCGTCGCCGGTGAGCTCCACGCGGATGGGCCAGGGCGCCAGGATGCCCATGAGCAGGCGCGCCGTGGTGCCGGAGTTGCCGCAGTCGATGGGACCCTCGGGCTGGCGCGGGCCGGCGGCCCCCCAGCCCTCCACGGTGCCGGCCAGCGAGCCGTCCGGCTGCTCGGCCAGGTCCACCGTGGCCCCCAGGGCCCGCACCGCCGCGATGGAGGAGCGCACGTCCTCGGAGTCCAGCACGCCGGCCAGGCGCGAGGTGCCCTCGGCCATGGCGCTGAGCAGCACCGCCCGGTGGGATATGGACTTGTCCCCGGGCACGCGGGCCACGCCCCGCAAGGGGGCGCCCAGAGGCTCGATGAGGACGGGTTCGCTAGTCGACATGGGTGTGCTCCTTTGCGGACAGGGGCCTGAAGGATACGCTGAAGCCGGCGTTGATGAGCTGGGCCGACAGCTGGCCGACGTCGCCCTCGTCGGTGAGCACCAGCGAGAGCACGGCGTTGCCCTCCGAGATGTGGTCGATGTCGATGGACTGGATGTTGC
>CANOCK010000160.1 GCA_947564525.1 uncultured bacterium
GCTCGGCGTGTTCGGGGCCGTGCTCGCCGTCGCCGGGCGCCTGCCGCTCGGGCCCGCTCCGCTTGCGGCCGCCTGGGCGGGCATCGTGCTGGGCAGCCTGCCCCTCTACGCGCTGGGGCTCGGCGTGGCCCTGCGCCTCGGCCGCAACGCCGCCATCGGCGCCGGCGCGGCGGGGATGCTCCTCGCGTTCTTCTCAGTGGGCGGACTTGCGCACGGCCTCATGACCGGCGAGCTCACCGGTGCCCTGGCGACGCCCCTGAGCTGGGTGCCACTCGCCTGGCCCGCGCGCCTGGGGTCGCTCGGGGTAGAGGCCTTCATCGATGCCGCACGCGCGGCGGGCCCTCTCCTCACGACTGCGCTCGCCAGCCTCGTGCTCACCCTGGCAACCGCCGCCGTCCTTATCGCCTGGTTCTGCCGCTTCGAGGACGGGAGGGCAGATGCGTAGGAAGCCGCTCGCCGCCGTGCTCGCCCTCCTCTCCGCAGCGCTCGTCCTGGGCGGGAATGCCCTGCTCGACGCCAGCTGGGGGTCGGCGCTGCGCTCGATCGCCGACCGCGTGCTGCCCAACCCTGAGATCGCCATGTGGGCGCCCGCACCCGAGCCCGGCAGCCACGCGAGCTCCTACGCCGACGCCACCGGGGCGGGGGCAAACTACGTCTACCTGGTGGACGCGGCGGACGACAGAGGCAATGTCCGAGAGCTCCAGCTCATCTTCTTCGGGCGGGAGTCGGACGGCGAGGGCTGGCTCGAGATCGAGGCGCGCGGCGGCTCGGGCGTGCGCTACCGCGCGTGCGACGCGGCCCAGGCACCCGCAGCTGCGCGCGGGGCTCTGGACCGCTGAGCGCGGCGCTAGTACAATTCCGACGGAAGTTTCAGGAGGTCGAACATGGCGAGGATACTGGCAGTGGATGATGAACGGGCGATCCTCGACGCGCTCGCGCGCGTCCTCGGCCGCGACGGCCATGAGGTCGTCAGGGCGGCGGACCCGACGGCGGTCCCGGGGATGGACCTCTCGCGCTTCGACCTCGTGCTCTGCGACGTCATGATGCCGGGGCTCGACGGCTTCGAGCTCGTGCGGCAGATCCGCCCGGACTTCGACGGGCCCATCGTCTTCCTGACCGCGCGCGTGGCCGAGGAGGACGCCGTGGCCGGCTACGGCCTGGGCGCCGACGACTACGTCCGCAAGCCCTTCGGGGCCGCGGAGCTGCGCGCCAAGGTCGCGGCCCATCTACGCCGTGAGCGCCGGCCGCGCTCGCACGCCCTCTCCTTCGGGGAGGTGCGGATCGACCTCGGGGCGCGCGGCCTCGCCGTGGGCGGCGAGGCCGTGCCGCTCACGCCCACCGAGTATGCCATCTGCGAGTACCTCGCCCGCCACCCCGGGCAGGTCATGAGCCGCGCGCAGATACGCGAGGCGGTGCTCGGCTGGGAGAGCGACGCCGACGACGCGGCCATATCCATGCAGGTCAGCCGCGCCCGGAGGAAACTCTCCGAGGCCGGCGCCGATCCGATCGCGACCGTCTGGGGGATGGGGTACAAGTGGCAGCTCTGAGGACCGGGGCGCGAGGTCGCGGAGGCATGCCGCTCTCCTTCGTCATCGCGCGCTACTTCGCCTACGCGTTCGCGGCGGTCGCCACGGCGTGGCTCGCCTCGTTCATGGCGCTCTCCGCGGCGATCAACGCGGGCTTCGTCTACGAGGCAAGCTGGGGGCCGGCCAATGCGCGCGAGGTCGCGGAGGGCCTGGCACGCGACGGCGTCTGCGGGCAGCAGGACGTGCCGACGGCGTACCGCTACCTCATCCTGAACAAGGACGGATACGTGCTGATGACAGACCTCGAGGGCACGCGGCTCGAGGGCGCGACGGAAATGGCCCGTGCGGCACTCGCCGCGGATCCGGGCACAGTGGAGATCGAGGGCGGGGGCTCGGGCCTCACCTACGCCGCGTTCCCGCTCAAGGGCGGCGGGGCCTGCGCACTCGTCAGCGAGTACCTGCCGCAGTGGGTCTCGCGCGACCTCGCCGGCCTGCTTCCCAACCCGCAGAATCTCATGCTCGTCGGCGCCGCGGGAGGAAGCGCGCTCGCGCTCGCGCTCGTGGCGCGCCGCGCGAGCCGCGTGATCTCGCGCAAGATGGCGCCGCTCGCGGAGGCGGCGGGGCGCGTCGGCGCGGGGGAGCTCGACTTCGCGGTCGGCAGCACCAACGTGCGCGAGGTGAACGACGTCCTCGCCGCGATGGACGCCATGCGGGCCTCCCTCGCCGAGTCGCTCGAGGCCCGCTGGGCCGCGGAGCGGGGGCAGCGCGAGCAGGTGGCGTCGCTCGCCCACGATCTCAAGACGCCGCTCACCGTGCTGCGCGCCAACGCCGACTTCGTGGCGGAGGAGCTGGAAGACGAGAAAGACGCCGACCTCGCGGCCGCCGCGCGCGACATAGCCGGCGGTGTCGGAAGGCTCGACGGCTACGTGCGCCTGCTCATCGAGGCCTCGCGCGGGTCCGGCGGGGCGGAGAGGGCCCCCATGCGGCCGGCCGAGCTCTGCGAACAGGTCCTCGCCGAGGCCGCCCAGATCGCCCGGGCGCGAGGCGTGATGTTCGACGCGGCCACGGGCCCCGCTGTCGCGGGCGCGCCCGAGGCCCCACTCGACCGAACCACCCTGGCGCGAGCCGCCGCGAACCTCGTGGCCAACGCCGCCGAGCACGCGCGCTCGCGCGTGGCGGTCTCCTGCGACGTCGCGGGCGGACACCTCGTCATCGAGGTGTCCGACGACGGACCGGGCTTCTCTCCCGCCGCCCTCGAACGCGGCTGCGAGCGCCTCTTCACAGACGACTCCTCCCGCTCCTCGCGCGACGGAGGCCGCCACTACGGGCTCGGCCTCCACGCCGCCTCCGAGGCTGCGAGCGCCCACGGGGGCTCCGTCTCGCTCGCCAACAGCCCCTCGGGCGGCGCGGTGGCCACCATCGCAGTCCCCCTGTGCGGGACCTGACGACTCAGGCCCTCACACCGGCGTGGCTCGCAACCAAACGCTTCCATCTTGAAATACGGGGAGTAAATAGCGAAATCGCAGGTGAAGGGGAGTAAAAGGCGAAGAAAAAGCCCCCGTCCCAGCACGGGAACGGAGGCTCGGTAATCGGATTTACCCACCAATGTCGCTGGTGGCTTTGCCGTGACTCTCGTACGAAACGAAACTCAAGAGCACAGTGCGGCACTCAAAAGTGCAGGTCAGAACCCTATCAGCCTACTCCCACTCGATGGTCGCGGGGGGCTTGCTGGT
>CANOCK010000161.1 GCA_947564525.1 uncultured bacterium
ATGGCCGACGCCCCTGCCGGGGAGGGGGCCGACGAGACCCAGGCCCTCGCCCCCGCGGCGGCGGAGGCCGAGCCCGCGCCCGCCCCGGGCCCCCAGCCGACCCACGGGGCAGCTCCCGCGGCGGCAGGCGGCTTCGTGGGCTTGGACCAGGTAGGCGAGGTCCAGGCCGCCGAGCGCCACGGCAAGGCCCGCAAGGTGGCCCTCATCGCCCTGGCTGCCGTCGTGGGGGTGCTGCTGGCCGCCTACCTGGCGGGCGTCCTCGTGTTCTCCACCCGCTTCTACCCGAACACCCACGCCGCCTCCTTCGACCTGTCGTGGAAGACTCCCGAGGCTGTGCAGCAGGAGCTGGTCGAGGCCTTGGAGGGCTACGCCTTCGAGGTGGAGGGCCAGGGCTTCTCCATGATATTCACTGCCGAGGACATAGCCATGGACCTGGACGCCCAGGCCATATCCCAGGGCATGCGCACCTCCATGAACCCATGGCTGTGGCCCGCTCAGGCCTTCGGATCCCATGACGAGACCGGGTCCCTGGCCGCCACCTGCGCCACCGAGGAGATCCTGGCGCGCATCGCGCCGGAGGTGGAGGCGGTCAACGCCGAGGCCACCCAGCCGGTGGACGCCACCATCGCCTACGACGAGGAGACCGCCTCCTTCGAGGTGGTGCCCGAGACCTACGGCACCGCCCTGGACGCCGACCGCATCGCCAGCGAGATCGCCCTGGGCATCATGACCTTCGAGCCGACCATCGCCCTCGACGAGGAGGCCCTGGTCCAGCCGAAGGTCTACAAGACCGACAAGCGCCTGGCCGACGCCTGCTCCACCGCCGACGAGATGCTGGTGGCCGACGTGGACGTGCTGCTGTCGGGCCAGGTGGCCGCCACGGTGGACGGCCCGCTGATCGCCCAGTGGGTGGTGCTGGACGAGAACCTGGTGCCCAAGCTCGACGACGAGAAGCTGGGCGCGTGGACCCAGGAGCTGGTGGACCGCAACTCCACCCTGGGCGCTCGCCGCTCCTACGTGCGGGCCGACGGCAAGGCGGTCACGGTGTCCGGCGGCACCTACGGCTGGGTGATCGACGGCGATGGCCTGGCCGAGCAGGTGCGCCGCTCCGTGGCCGACGGCACCAAGGGCACCATCGACCTGCCGGTGTCCCAGTCTGCGGCGCGGGCGGTCACCGACGGCAACCCCGACTGGCCCGTGCGCTACGTGGACGTGGACCTGTCCGAGCAGTACGCCCGCTTCTACGGCAGCGACGGCTCCATCATCTGGGAGACGGCCATCGTGAGCGGCAAGCCCGGTGGCTGGGAGACGCCGACCGGGGTGTGGGTGGTCAACTCCAAGGCGTCCCCATCGACCCTCATCGGCCAGCGCGACCCCGAGACCGGCGAGCCCGAGTACGAGACCGTGGTGACCTACTGGATGCCCTTCATCGGCAACTCCATCGGCTTCCATGACGCCACCTGGCAGAGCTCCTTCGGCGGCAGCCGCTGGCGCAACGGCGCCGGGTCCCATGGGTGCCTGAACATCTCCTACTCCGCGGCCCAGGCGCTGTGGGGCCTGATCGGCGTGGGGGACGTGGTGGTGGTCCACTACTAGGGCCCGCCAGCTGCCATGGCCCTTGCCCTCCCTTCCGGGCTCCTGCGCCCCAGGGGCCGGCAGACGGTGGCCTTGCGCTATACTCTTGCCCTATGGAAACCCGCGCCCCCTCACCCCCGCACCTCGCCGCCGACGCCCCCATCGGACTGTTCGACTCCGGCTACGGCGGCCTGACCGTGCTGCGCGAGGTGGCGGCCCTGCTGCCGGAGGAGAGCCTGACCTTCGTGGGGGACTCGGCCCGCTGCCCCTATGGCCCCAAGCCCCAGGCCGACGTGGACCGCTACGTGCAGCAGATCTGCCGCCATCTGGTGGAGGCAGGCTGCAAGCTGGTGGTCATCGCCTGCAACACCGCCACGGCCGCCGGCCTCGCCCATGCCCAGCAGGCCTTCTCCGTGCCCATCGTGGGGGTGGTGGCGCCCGGGGCCCGAGCGGCGGCCCACACCACCCGCAGCCGGCGCGTGGGGGTCATCGCCACCGAGGGCACCGTGGCATCCGGCGTCTACACCGAGGCCATCCACCACATGGATGCGGGCATCGAGGTGTTCCCCGTGGCCACGCCGCGCTTCGTGGAGATGGTGGAGCAGGGGCTCAGCCTGGGAGCCGGCGATGGCGAAGGCGAGGACGGGGCGTCCGGGGGGCCGGCCCTGGCCCGGCTCATGATGCAGCCGGCCTTCGAGACCGCGGCGCGGGAGTGCCTGGCGCCGCTGGAGGGCTGTGCCATCGACACCCTGGTGCTCGGCTGCACCCACTTCCCCTTGCTGCAACCCCTCATAGCCAAGGTGATGGGGCCCGGGGTGACCCTGGTCTCCTCGGCCGAGGAGACCGCTTTGGACGTGCGCGAGATCCTGGGGCGCCGCCGGGCCCTAGCGCCGGCGGGCAGGCAGCCCGTGCGCGCCTTCTACACCACCGGAGACGACGTGGGGAGCTTCGCGCGCTTCGGCTCGCGGGTGCTCGACACGCCCATGGACCGGGTGGGGCACCTGACCCTGCCGCCGCTCCCTCCGACAGGGGCGGCCCGCGACGAGAGGAGGGCCCGATGAGAACCGTCGTCATAGCCACCAACAACGCCCACAAGGCCGACGAGATCGCCAGCGCCCTGGCCGTGGAGGGCTGGGAGTTCGCCACGTTGGCCCAGGCGGGCCTGGCCTCCGACCCGGAGGAGGACGCCGGCACCTTCGAGGGCAACGCCCGCATCAAGGCCCAGGCCGCCTGGGAGGCGGCGCGGGCGGCGGGGATGCGCTGCGCCGTGCTGGCCGATGACTCGGGGCTGGAGGTGGATGCCCTCGGCGGCGAGCCGGGGGTCTACTCGGCCCGCTACGCCGGCCCCGAGGCCGACGACGCCGCCAACAACGCCAAGCTGCTGGCGGCCCTGGAGGCGGTGCCCGACGCCGAGCGCACGGCCCGCTTCGCCTGCACGCTGGTGATGCTCGACGAGGAGGGGGCCGAGACCGTGGCCCGCGGCACCGTGGAGGGGCGCATCGGGCGCGAGCCCCGGGGCGCCGAGGGCTTCGGCTACGACCCGCTGTTCCGCCCGGACGCCTTCGCCGACGGCCGCACCCTGGCCGAGGTGCCCCAGGCCGAGAAGGCGGCGGTGTCCCACCGCGGCAACGCCCTGCGCGCCCTGGGGGAGGCCCTCGGGCTCTGAGCGGCCCCAGCCGCCC
>CANOCK010000162.1 GCA_947564525.1 uncultured bacterium
ATAAGAGCCGCTTGAGAACTTTATTTTACCGTCTCACTTTTGGGGTCTAGTTCACCCGCAAGGGGGCAATCCGGGATTGGGGGCTTAAGTTTTGAGACGGAGGGGTCGCCCTTCCCTACAGCAGGTCCATGGGGTCGATGTCGACGGCGGCGCTGACCTTGGGGTTGGGATGGCGGGTGCGGAACAGGCGCACGAGGGGAGCCGAGAGATCGTCTTCGAGCGGGGCCTTCACCACGATGTGGTAGCGGTAGGTGTTGCGCAGCTTGCCGAGCACGCAGGGCACTGCGGGCAGCACGCTCCAGCGCTCCCCTACCTCGTTGCGCACGATTTCGGCGAGCTGGCCGTGAATGAGCTCGGCCTCGGTAGCCACCTCGTGCTCGTCGGCGCCCCAGATGAGGACGTTGGCCATGCGCACGTAGGGCGGGTAGCCCAGAAGCTTGCGCTTGGGCAGCTCGGCGCGCAGGAACATACCGCGGTTGTAGGTGGCGGCGGCACGAATGGCCACGTCGTCGGCCTCGTAGGTCTGTACCATGACGCGCCCGTCCAGCTCGGCCCGCCCGGCGCGGCCCGCCACTTGCTCGATGAGCTGGAAGGTGCGCTCACCGGCGCGGTAGTCGGGCAGGTGCAGCTGGGTGTCGGCGTTGATGACGCCCACGAGGGTCACGTCGTCGAAGTCGAGGCCCTTGGCGATCATCTGGGTGCCCAGCAGCACGGCGGCCTCGGCGGCGCCGAATCGTTCCAGCAGCTCCTGGTGGGCGCCCTTGGCCTTGGTGGTGTCGGCATCCATGCGGATGATGGGCACCTCCGGCCCCACCCCGGGCATCTGGTCCAGCAGTTGCCGCAGGTCGGCCTCCACCCGCTGGGTGCCGGCACCGAACTTCTTCAGGTAGGGGCTGCCGCACTCGGGGCAGACGGGCGGCGCGGGCACGCTGTGGCCGCAGTGGTGGCACACCAGCTTGCCCCCCTGCTCGTGATAGGTGAGGCTCGTGGAGCAGCTCGCGCACTCGGGCACGAAGCCGCAGTCGCGGCAGAGCAAGAATTTCGCGAAGCCCCGCTGGTTCAGCAGCAGCACCGCCTTGCGGCCGGCCGACAGCTCCTCGGTCAGGGCCCGCCTCAGCCGCCCCGAGAACATGGAGCGAGCGCCCGAGGCGAACTCGGCGGCCATGTCCACCACCTCGATGGCGGGCATGGGGCGCCCGTTGGCCCGCTCGGGCAGGGCCGCACTCGTCCAGCACGGATTCTTCGCCACCTGGTAGAGCGCCTCGATGGAGGGGGTGGCCGACCCGAGCACCACCGCCCCGCCGGAGCGGGCCATCATCCACTGGGCCACGTCCCGGGCCTGGTAGCGCGGGGCGGAGTCCTGCTTGTAGGAACCCTCGTGCTCCTCGTCGATGACGATGAGCCCCACGTTGGCCAAGGGCGTGAACAAGGCGCTGCGGGCACCCACCACCACCCGGGCCGCGCCGCTTCTGATGAAGTCCCACTGGTCGAAGCGCTCGCCGGCGCTCATGCGCGAGTGCATGACGGCCACGGTGGCGCCGAACCGGCCACGGAACCGCCCCACGGTCTGGGGGGTGAGCGAGATCTCGGGCACAAGCACGATAGCCGTTCGTCCCTCGGCGAGCACCTCCTCGATGGCCCGCAGGTACACCTCGGTCTTACCCGAGCCGGTCACGCCGTCCACGAGCACCACGCGCCCCTCGGCCGCCGCCCGGGCCTCGCCGATGGCCGCCAGGGCCGCCGCCTGACCCGCCGTGAGCACCGGTCGCGCGGGGGCTGAGGCCGGGCCGTCGGGCACTGCGGGACCCACGGAGGCTGAGGTCGGGCCGTTGGGCACTGCGGGACCCGCGGAAGCCGCAGCCGAGCCATCCCCTGCGACGGGACGCAGCGGCATTTTGCCCGGAAATACAGGGGTCACCGGGACTCCGGCCGGACCGTGCGGCACGGATCGAGCCGCCGCTGCCCCGGCTGAAGACATGGCCGCCGGCGCTCCGACCGGACCGTGCGGCGCGGCAGGGGCAACGGCTCCCTCCATGCCGCGCATGCGCCGGCGCCGCTCTACGGCCACGGCCCCCTTCGCCTCCAGGGCCCTCAATGTGGAAGCCACTGACCCGAACTCACAGGTCAGCTCGGCCACGCGCACGTCGCCGGCAGCCACAGCGGCCAGCACCTGCTGCTGCCTCACGGCGTTCTTCCGGGGTTGGAACTGCCCGAAGGCGGCCCCCTGGGTCACCCAGCGGTCGTCCACCTCCCCAATCTTGGGCTCTTCCAACCGCCAGCGGCCATCCCGCGAGCGTACCACGCGCGGCACCGCTCCGGGCGGCGTGAACAGGCGCACGCAACTGGACAGGGGCGCTACGTAACGCCCGGCGATGTACTGGGCCGCCGCCGCGCCCTCTTCGTCGAAATAGGGTTCCGAGAGCACGGCCTCCACCTGGCGCAACTCTGCCGCCGCCAAGGGATTGCCCCACAAATCGGTGCCCTCGTCGGAAGAGGCCGCGACCTCTTCCAAGCCCACTATGTAGCCCACGGCCTTGCGCCCGCCCAGCGTCACGAGCACCGCGCATCCCACCTGGGCCGGGTGCCCGTCGCGTCCGGCCGTGGCCTCGCCAGCAGCCATATCGTCAGGCACGGCGTAGGAATAGGGCGCATCGAGCGCTTGCGTGGGAATATCGACTATGACCGAGGCAATGAACATGGAGAGCAGTATACCAGCAATGGCCCATGCATCGCGCAGCGCACAGGATGCCGCCAAGCCGAGCAGTTAGGACCCGGCTGCGAGCTGGCCCTTCAAGCAGCAGCGAACCATGTCCGCGGAAGGAGCGTGGACCAGGCTGGCAGATACGGGCATAGAAGGGCGCGCCGACCAGGACAGAGCCCCGCCCAAGGGCACCGAACTGACCTTCTGCGACACCGGCTTTCAAAATCATGTCGCATACGGGATGTTTGGTGCTTCTTTTCGCGTCTTAAATTGCATATTTGGAACAAGAATCTCCATAATGCCTGATCACAGCGATGTAATATCAAGCTGCTGAACTCGAAAAAGCACCAAATCGACCTTTTGAGA
This sequence comes from uncultured bacterium, assembly GCA_947564525.1. GTDB lineage: Bacteria > Actinomycetota > Coriobacteriia > Coriobacteriales > Eggerthellaceae > D16-63. Next base: position 3,068 of record CANOCK010000162.1, read on the forward strand.
CAGAAAATCGATCTGCGATGTCGCAAAGAGGCCCTTTGGTGCTTTTCCGAACCTGCCCGACCTACTGGGCTTGCGGGGAGCGGCAGGCTGGCCGGGCCTGCGGGGAGCGGCGGCCCTGCTGGGCGCGGCGAGCGACCGGGCCTGCGGGACCCGCCGGGCGTGCAGGCCTGCGGGGCGCGGCGGGC
>CANOCK010000163.1 GCA_947564525.1 uncultured bacterium
GAGCCGCCTCTAGCCTGGGGCTCGGCCGTCGAGTGCGAGACGGGGTCGGGTGATTTGTCTCACCCTCTGCGAGACGGGGTCGGGTGATTTGTCTCACCCTCTGCGAGACGGGGTCGGGTGATTCGTCTCACCTGGCCCTGCTGGCCATATCCGCGCGAATCTAGCCCCTCGCGAGGGGCGCTGCGGGGCCTCGCGAGGGCCCCGCATGCACCCCACGCGCATCGTGCCCGATGGGAGCGCCCCGCCCTTGCCGCCGCCATCCAACCCCACCCCTCGGGGCGCGCCAAGGAGGTTAGGTTCGTGCGAAAATGGCCACCGAGCCCTCAAGAAGCGATAGGCCCCTTGGCGACTCGAGAAGAAGGTTGCTTCCGGACGGGAAGCTCTCGCGACGGTGGTCGTGATGGGCGCAGGGCGCGAAGGGCGGCACCCCATAAGGCTGGGCATCAGGGCCATCGCTTGTCTTCTGGGGGTCTCGGCTTCTGCATGGTGAAGGGGATCGCAATGGCAGAAAATGACGTTACTTGGTTTACGAAAAATTTGGTGTAATATCGAAATGATATATTGATATCGATAAGCATGTCTGATGGGTACGTATCTTTCTCTCATATCGATGAAGGGGAAGAAATCCTTCGAAGAAAGCATCCCGAAAGACAAAGAAACGAACTTTTCTGCCATTTTCAGAAGGGGTCGCTGCTAAACCACCGTTGACGCGTGCTTGCGGCAGCTCCTGATCGGGTGCGATCAGGACAATGCCCTTCGCCTACTTCTCGCTCATCGCCTGCCATCTCTTGCGCGCCTATCCCAAGGAAGGGGCGCTATGCCAATGGTGACCTAACGGCGAATCCGAGGGCGTGGCGGCCAGGGCGCTATTTTTGGTCGCCCAATCCGAAAGCCTTGGAGCGCGGGCTCGAAGGGCGGGTCGGATAGACGATGCGGAACCCTCGGTCTCGGGACCGTCCTTGTTCATTCATGGCTGCCCGAAGCTGGCCTGTTCCGATGGTAGAATGGGCCGCAGCACGAGGTGCGCGGCGAAAGGGGCTCCATGAACTACGAGATCATCAGCCAGGCGTATCCGGTGGTCGTCTGCCATCTGCAGGCGGGCGAGCAGATGCGCACCGAGCGGGGCTCCATGGCGTGGATGGACCCCTGCATGACCATGGAGACCTCGGGCGGCGGCCTTGGTGGTGCGCTCGGCCGCATGTTCGCTGGCGAGGCGCTGTTCCAGAACGTGTACACGGCCACCGCACCGGGCATGATCGCCTTCGGGTCGAGCTTCCCAGGCCGCATCATCCCTCTCGACATCCAGCCAGGCGTCGACTTCATCGTGCAGAAGACGGGCTTCCTGGCTGCCGAGATGGGCGTCGAGCTGTCGGTGCACTTCAACCAGAAGCTGGGCTCGGGCTTCTTCGGCGGCGAGGGCTTCGTCATGCAGCGGCTGTCGGGCCAGGGCACGGCGTTCATCGAGGTGGACGGCGACCTGGTCACCTACGACCTGGCGCCGGGTCAGCAGATGATCGTCGACACCGGCAACGTGCTGGCCTTCACCCACACCGTCTCCATCGACATCCAGCGCGTCCAAGGGGCGAAGAACATGCTGTTCGGCGGCGAGGGCCTGTTCAACACCGTGCTCACGGGGCCGGGTACCATCTGGCTGCAGACCATGCCCATGGCCAGCTTCGTCAACGCCCTGCTGCCCCACATCCCGCGGGGCAACGCCTAGGAAGCGGCCCGCTCGCGCGGCGAGGCGTCGCTGCGCGCAGGCGTTCGCGGCTCTGCTCGGGTCAAGCTTGCGCGGCGCTACAGCACGTACTCGAACAGGTCGAGCTCTGTGGTGCCCAGGTCGTCGTAGTAGACGGGCCATGGGCCGTGGTTGACGAACCCGAGCCCCTCGTAGAGCCCGTGGGAGCGCACGTTGTCCACGAACGTGTCCAGCTGCAGCGAGCGCAGTCCCTCGGCTCGCGCCGCCTCGATGGCTCCGCGCAACAGCCTCTTGGCGAACCCGCGCCCATGGTAGGCCGGCCGCGTGGCCACGATGTGCACGATGCCCACCTGGTCGATCGGCGCATCGACCTTCCAGGGCACGGCCTCGTAGCCCGGAGCGCGGTTGTGGTCCACCACCAGGGCGCAGGCGATGCAGCCATCCTCGGCGATGCCCAGCATCATGCGGCCCTGCTCCACCGACTCCCGCAGGAAGGCGTGGGTGGGGTGCTCGTCATGCTTCCAGAGGATGTCGAAGTCGGTGCCCTGCATCTCGTCGATCATCTTGGCGTAGAAGTCCATGACCGCGTCCAGGTCGTCCGGGATGGCCTTGCGCACCTCCAGCTCCACCATGGGGCCTCCTCTCGTCGTCTCGGCCCATTCTACCCAAGGAGGCCGCTGGCGTCTTGGCGTGGGAGGCGTCAGGCCCAAGGCATCGCCTTGGCAACGATGCTGACCGCGCGGTTAAGCCGCGGTGACGGCTTGCTGCCAAAGCGTGCAACCAGGTTCCAGGGCGGTTTGCGACCACCGAGAATGCGAGGTGCATTTGCCGACATCCCGCAGCCCAGCGCGTCACAGCGTCGCTGTGCTGGGCGAAGACCGTCTGCATGGGTAGCGATACTGATGAAGGGGGCCAGCAATGGATCCGACGAACGTGAACAGCTTCCTCGTGCTCATATCGGGCGACATCGACAACTTCATGTACACCTACGTGCTGGTCGCGCTGCTGGTGTTCACGGGCCTGTACTTCAGCGTGCGCACGCGGTTCGTGCAGCTGCGCTACGTGAAGGACATGGTCGTCCAGCTGTTCGAGAAGAAGGCCGACGAGGGCGGCCGAACCATCTCGTCGTTCCAGGCCATGATGGTGTCCACCGGCTCGCGCGTGGGCACGGGCAACATCGCCGGCATCGCCACGGCCCTGGCCATGGGCGGCCCGGGCGCGCTGTTCTGGATGTGGGCCATGGCGCTCATCGGCGCGTCGTCGGCCTTCGTGGAGTCGACGCTGGCCCAGATCTGGAAGGTGAAGGGCGAGGACGGCGAGTTCCGCGGCGG
>CANOCK010000164.1 GCA_947564525.1 uncultured bacterium
GCTCTTCCGATCTAGCCCGCCCTGAGCGAGAGCGCCCCTGTCGCGGCCAGGGCGGAGGGGCCGTCGCCGGTGCCTGCGGCATCCGAGCCATCGCCGCCCGCTGCGCCCGCGGCGTCGCCTGCCCCCTCGCCCGGCCCCACCTCCAGATCGGCGAAGGCGGCGTGCTCTGACCAGAAGGCCTCGGGGGTGCCGGGAGCGGCGCCTGAGGAGTCCAGGGCCGCCTCGCAGGAGACGGCCCCCACCGCCACCTCCACCGGCATCGAGGAGCGCAGCCATCCCAGCGCGCGCTCATCGCCGTCGGTGCCGGCCACCCTCACCGTGCCGTCGGGCACCCCGAGCTCGAAGGAGGCCGAGTCCAGCGCGATGGGCACCTCCACGTCGGTGATCAGCGCCCAGTGGGCGTAGAGGGTGGTGTCGGAGGAGACCTGGCCGGTGGAGCCGCCGGCCCCGCAGACGCGGTCGCCGCCGTCGGGCTGGGTGTACCAGCCCTGGAAGGCGTAGCCGTAGCGCCTGGGCTCGGGGGCCTGGCCGACGCGTTCGTAGGGCCGGACGCCCTCGGTGGGGGCCGCAGGACCGAAGGAGCCGTCGGGATGGGCGATGGAGCCGCCGTTGGCGTCGAAGGTGACGGTGCTGTTGCCAGCTCCGTTCATGTAGACGTCCACGAGCCCGAGGTCGGTCACGTCGGCCCAGCCGCCGCCCGGCTCGAGGGCGAGGCCCTGCCTGGAGCCGTCGGCGGCGGTGCCCACCACCCAGGCCGACGACACGCCCGCGCAGGCATCGTCCACGCCCACCAGGTAGCGAAGGCGCCTGCCCTCCTGGCCGGCGTGCAGGGACCTCAGCCCGTCGGTCTCCAGGGAGCCGCCCTCCAGGCGCACCCTGTTGACCGAGCCGTCCAGCCACCACCTCGCCGTGTCGTAGCGGGTCAGCAGCCCGAAGTCGAACTGCGGCCTGTCGTCGATGTCGTAGATCCTCCAGATCCCCGGCTCGGGCGAGTGCGCGATGGCGCGGGGGCCTATCTTCGTCCAATGGGCGTAGAGCGTGGCGTCGGCGCCCTTGTCCCAGGCGCGCACCCCCGATCCGTCCCAGGCGCAGTACTGGGCCCCCTTGCCGTCTGGCTGGTCCCACCAGCCTCGGAAGGCGTAGCCCTCGCGAGCGGGCACGGGCCCGGAGAGCGTGGCGTAGGGCATGATGCCGGTGGCCTGGGCCGTGGGCTTGCCGTCGATGGAGCCGCCGTTGGCGTCGAAGGTGACCGTCATGGCGCCAGCTCCGTTGAGGTAGACGTCGGCCGCCTTGAGCCCCGAGACCGACACGGCCGTCGAGCCGAGGGCCTGCCCGGACCTGGCGCCCGAGGCGTCGGTCCTGACGAGCCACGCGGAGGACACCCCGCCTATGGCCTGGGTGGTGCCCACGTGGTAGGTGACCCCATTGCCCCCTGTGGCGCCTTCCATGTCCACGCGCCCGGAGGAGAGCCTGAGCGTGGCGGCCGTCATGTCGCCGGAGTAGGTGGTGCCCATCTGGGCCGCAGCGGAGTGCCCTCCGTCGGACCAGTCGATGGAGCGCCAGATGGCCTGGGAGGCGTGGTACCTCGGCGAGGGCCCCTCGGCCACCCAGCGGGCGTAGTAGGTGGCGCTCCTCTCGACCAGCGTCGCGGAGGACACCTGCGCGCCGCCGGACTTGGCCGTGAACCAGCCGGCGAACACATGGCCGGCCCTCGTGGGGGCGGGCAGCGTGCCGAGCGTGGCGTAGGGCATGATGCCGGTGGCCTGGGCCGTGGGCTTGCCGTCGATGGAGCCGCCGTTGGCGTCGAAGGTGACCGTCATGGCGCCAGCTCCGTTGAGGTAGACGTCGGCCGCCTTGAGCCCCGAGACCGACACGGCCGTCGAGCCGAGGGCCTGCCCGGACCTGGCGCCCGAGGCGTCGGTCCTGACGAGCCACGCGGAGGACACCCCGCCTATGGCCTGGGTGGTGCCCACGTGGTAGGTGACCCCATTGCCCCCTGTGGCGCCTTCCATGTCCACGCGCCCGGAGGAGAGCCTGAGCGTGGCGGCCGTCATGTCGCCGGAGTAGGTGGTGCCCATCTGGGCCGCAGCGGAGTGCCCTCCGTCGGACCAGTCGATGGAGCGCCAGATGGCCTGGGAGGCGTGGTACCTCGGCGATGGGCCCTCGGCCACCCAGCGGGCGTAGTAGGTGATGCTCCTCTCGACCAGCGTCGAGGGGGACACCTGCGCGCCTCCCGACTTGGCCGTGAACCACCCCACGAACACGTAGCCGGCCCTCGTGGGGGTCGGCAGGGCCCCGACGGGGGCGTAGGGCATCACCCCGGCGGTCTTGGCGGGCTCCACCGTCCCTCCCTGGGCATCCCAGGTCACGGTCACAGCGCCGGCGCCGTTGAGGTAGACGTCGGCCGAGGCAGCACCAGCCACCGATGCTGCCGACGAGCCGAGATAGCGCCCCTTCTTGGCGCCGCTCGCGTCGGCGGTCACCAGCCAGGCGCTCTCCACCCCAGAGACCGCCGACCCGAACCCGACATGGTAGATGAGTTCCTCGGCTGGCTCATAGTCGCTCACGCCGCTTATCACGAGCTGCCCGCCACGCAGCGCCACCTCGCTCGCATAGCACGCGGGCCGGTAGGAGGTGCCCTGCTTGCCCGGGGCGACGGCTCCGCTGAGCGTCCTCTCTATCGACCTCCACAGCTCCCCGGAGAAGCGGACGTCCACGTGTGGCCCCTCGGCCACCCAGTGGGCGTGGTAGGTGATGGCCGAGGCAGGCAGAGCCGTTTTGCTGGAGACCTGGGTGCCGCCGGAGGCAGCCGTGAACCAGCCGGCGAACCGGTAGCCCGCGCGCGTGGGACTCGCGGTGGCCATCGGGACCTTGGCGCTCGCCGAGTAGGTCGCCGAGGTGGTGCCCTTGGTGGCCGAGCCCACCTTGCCTCCGTTGTAGTCCCAGGTGATGGTTATGACGTTGGCCTCCCACCGAGCGTAGTAGGTCGTGTCCTGGAAGGGCAGGCGATAGGGCGCCT
>CANOCK010000165.1 GCA_947564525.1 uncultured bacterium
TCGCCACGAGCACCGCCTACTCCGACTACGGCACCACGGTGGTGCCCGACCTGGAATGACCGCCTCCGGCAGCCGGAAAAGGGCTCGGGTCATCGCCTCTGCTCGCATCGCAGCGGTGGTGTGGCTCTTCCTGGGGCTTTGGTACGTTGCAGACTGGGCCCTCTTCGCTGCGGACATGGCGGAGGGCAACAAGGGCGAAGCGCGCTGGGCCATGGAGCGGGAGATCGGCAAGAGCTACGACAACGTGACCGCCGAATCGCGGATCCATGTGAGCGCGACCTCCGAGGAGGGGACGCAGGAATGGACGGTCGAGCGCTTGGCGCTGCTGGGCCAGGTGCTCGACGAGCAGCGGGCGCTCATGACCGTGACCACCGACCCGCTCATACGGACGATGGAGAAGAGCGTCCACGTGGTGGGGGACCGAGGGCTGATACTGGTGGGGTCCACCACCTTCGACGCCAAGTCGGCCAGCGCCCTCGTCCGGGAGGTGGCCCATGCCGCCTCCATGCCCTCCGAGGTGCAGGAGGCCTACGAGAAGGCCGAGGCCGTGGCCTTCGCCGAGGAGGACGGCCTGCGCTTCGCATCCATGACGGTCGACCCCGAGAGGCTCGACGCCTATCACTTCCTCGACGGGCTGTTCTCTGAGATAGCCTCCTGCGAGGTCCGTTGCGGGTTCGATGCCGACGGCCACCTCGCCCGCTGCGAGATGGCCGTCGAGGGCCTCTCTTCCGCTGCCATCGAGCCCCTTGGCTCAGCAGTGTCGCTCACGTGGGACATCGCCTACCGCGACTACGGCTACACCAGGGTGCCCGACCTCGGGAGCTGGCCGCCCAAGGAGACGATCGGGAACGCAGCTGAGAGCGCCTAGGCCCTCAGCTCGAGCCTTCGAGGCGCCCCATGCGGGGGACCTTCGCCGTGGGGCGCCTGCCCTTATATATAAGTGGCGTTGCGCCCGAGCGCGCCCTTTCGCGTGGCCGCCAAGGCCGACGCGGCGAAGGCGACGCTGACGGCTCGACCGATCAGGGGCAGGGATGCCTAGCCCTTGTCGAAGAGCGAGCGAAGGCAGACGAGGACTTGGTGCAGCGTCTCGCCATCGACTCGACCAAGCAACCTCGCATGACGTGCGGTCAGGTCAAGGGCGCGAACCTGCTCCATGATGATGCATCCTCGGGCCGGGGCGTCCTCGGGCAGCTCTTGATGCAGGAGGAAGGGCCTCTGACGGCTGCTGATGGGGCAGACGATGGTCATGCTGCATAGAGCTGTTGGAAAAGCGACAGGGACGGCCCATCAGCGCTCCCGGTGACATCTCCCGGATTCGCGGGAAAACCTGCTTGCCGAAGCTCCGCGCAAGCGCTACTATGTTCAGGCGCGCTTTTCGAGGCGCGAGCTTTACGGGTTGTGGCGCAGTTTGGTAGCGCACTTGACTGGGGGTCAAGGGGTCGCAGGTTCAAATCCTGTCAACCCGACCAGAAGCATCGGAGCCGTCCTTCGGGGCGGCTCTTCTCGTAGGGGAAGGCCTTCGTGAGATTCGAACCTACGGTTAGCTCCGCGGCCGTCCACTGGACGCCCGCTCTGCACGCTTCGCGAAATCCTGTCAACCCGACCAGAAGCATCGGAGCCGTCCTTCGGGGCGGCTCTTCTCATGATGCACCCACATGCATGGCGTGATCGACAGCTTCTCTATGGTTACATGTCCATACATTGAATATCATCTTGATAGACAAGTGATATACTTTCTATGATGAAAGGAGGCTCGAATGGCCACAGCGACGATAAGCATCCGCATGGATGCCGACACCAAGAAGAGCATGGAGGCGGTCTGCAGGGACTTGGGCATGAGCATGACCACCGCATTCACCATCTTCGCCAAGAAGGTGGGCCGCGAGCGTCGGATTCCCTTCGAGCTGACGGTCGACCCGTTCTACAGCGAAGAGAACATCGCGCACCTGCGACGCTCCATCGCGGCGTTGGAGGAAGGGCGCTTCGTCTCGCACGAGCTGATAGACGATGAATAAGGTCTGGAATTACGGGAGCCGCTGACCCCTCCTTCGGGGCCGCCGCCGCTCGGGCGCCTGGGGGCGCCGTTCGCTCGGGGCGGCTGGAGGGGCGCGCCCGCCTACCGAGAAACCCCGTCGGCCCGCTTCGGCGCGTGGCGCCCTGTCCTGCCCCTTTGCTAAAGTCGGTTCACCGAGAGAGGCGCACGTCGGCCTCTCGCTTGCTTTGTTCGGCCCCTCCGCCGCGGCAGCGCGCCGCAGGCCAGGGGCTGCAAGAGGAGAGGGGTCTGCGTGGCACTCATAGGGTTTCTCATCCTGTTCCCTCTGGTGGTGGCCGCTCTGCTGCTGCTGTTCCGCGGCAACGCAGCGCGCAACGCCATCGTCTGGGCCGGCGGCATCGTCACCGCCGTGGCCTCCTGCGCCTTCGTGTTCGGCAACCTCGGTGCGCCGGAGGTGCTCATCCCCTTCGAGAGCGAGGCCGTGGACTGGCTGTGCACCGGCGTGTCCGTCGCCATCGTGGCGGTCATCCTGGCGTTCAGCGCCCGGCACAAGAACCCCTGGGCGGCCCTGCTGGCCGTGGTCCAGCTGGTGGCGGTGCTCGTCTTCGAGCTCGGCCTGGAGGTGGAGGCGCCGGTGGAGTACTCGCTGTACTACGACTCCCTGAGCGTGCTCATGGCCTTCATCATCGGCGTGGTGGGCAGCGGCATCTGCATCTACGCCATCGGCTACATGGAGGACTTCCAGGTCCACCAGCCCGAAGGCGCCCCGGACCGGCGGCCGACCTTCTTCGCGCTGATGTTCCTGTTCCTCTCGGCCATGTTCGTCATCGTGTTCGCCAACGACATGGAGTGGATGTTCACGGGCTGGGAGGTCACCACCTTGTGCTCCTTCCTGCTCATCGGCTACACCCGCACCGACGAGGCCATGCGCAACGCCTTCCGCC
>CANOCK010000166.1 GCA_947564525.1 uncultured bacterium
CAATCTTCCCGTGCCCGAGGTGCCCCCTGGGTCGCATTCCGGGGCCGCGTCGGACAGCGCGAACCTTAGCATGGGCCATTCTGGGCCGTCAAGGGACGCTCACGCGCCGGGCGGCCAGCCATCCCACCCAAGGCGACCGAACCGCCGCTCTGCGACCATGGCGGCCCATGCCCATGGCGAGAGCCCTACGGTGCCCGTCAGGAGCCCACACGGCTACGCAGCCCCGCGCGCCGCGCGGCAAAGCGGAGCGCCACCTGCTCAATCCCTTCTCCTCCTACGCAAGCTTCCCAGAGGACCGCAGCTGCACCACGATGGTCGCCGTTCGCCCTACCATATCCACGGCCTTTAAATCGTCATCTAAACCATATCTACGTCCTTATTTATGGCTTGTAATCCAAAAACAAGGACGTAGATATGGCATCCGAACCCCTCTCCTGCCATACTGAAAGCACATCGGCCACCCCGGCGAAGGAGCCCCCATGCAGCGAACGATAATGGGAAGCCTCGAAGCCTGGCTCGACTCGCCAAGGCGAAAGCCCCTCCTCCTGCAAGGCGCTCGGCAGGTCGGCAAGACGTGGGCCATCAGGGAGCTCGGCCGCATGCGCTTCGAGCAGGTCGCCTACGTGAACTTCCTCGACGACGAGAGCCTGGCGCGCGTGTTCGACGGCGACCTGCACCCGGAGCGCATCCTGGACGCCATCGCCCTCCAGACCGGCATCGCCGCGAGCAACCCAGGTACCCTGGTGGTGCTCGACGAGATCCAGGAGTGCCCCCGCGCCCTGACCTCCCTGAAGATGTTCGCCGAACAGCGCCCCGACCTGCCCGTCATCGCTGCCGGGTCCCTGCTCGGCGTGGCGCTGCACCGGGGCGTCTCGTTCCCCGTGGGCAAGGTGGACCACCTGCTCATGTACCCCATGACCTTCCACGAGTACCTGCTGGCCACCGACGCGCCCCTCGCCAAGGTGCTCGCCGGCGACGACGCGAGCCTGGTCGAGGCCTTCGCCGACCGCTGCGTCGAGGCGCTCAAGCGCTACTGCTTCGTCGGCGGCATGCCCGAGGCCGTGCTGACGTTCCGCGAGACCGGCGACTACGATCAGGTGCGCGCCGTCCACGAACGGCTCCTGTTCGACTACGAACGCGACTTCTCCAAGCACGCCAACCCCGCACTGGCCGAGAAGATCCGGATGATCTGGGCCTCCACCCCCGCCCAGCTGGGGCGGCAGAACAAGAAGTTCGTCTACTCCGCCGTGCGCAAGGGCGCCCGCGCCCGCGGCTACGAGGAGGCCATCCAATGGCTGGTGGATGCCGGGCTGGTGCTGCGGGTCAACCGCATCGCGAAGCCCGGGCTGCCGCTGTCGGCCTACGCGGACCGCGACGCCTTCAAGCTCTACCTCTTCGACACCGGGCTGCTCGGCGCCGCCAGCAACCTGGGAGCTGCGACGCTCATCAGGGGAAGCGAGCTCTTCACCGAGTTCAAGGGAGCGCTGGCGGAGAACTACGTCTGCCAGCAGCTCGTGGCCTCGGGCAAGGTGGTGCCGTTCTACTGGTCGGCCGAGAACTCGAGCGGCGCAGTGGACTTCGTCTACGAGCACGCGGGCAAGGTAGTGCCCGTCGAGGTGAAGGCCGAGGTGAACCTTCGCGCGAAGAGCCTGCGCAGCTTCATGGAGAAGTACGCCATCGCGCAGGGGCTGCGCCTGTCGCTCGCCGGCCGGAAGGACCAGGGCTGGGTGGTGAACGTCCCGCTCTACGAGTGCGACCTGCTGCCCGACCGCCTGCCCGAGCTAGCCGGATAGGGCGCCGCTCCAGCTCAAGCGCCCGGGCGCGCCAGGCTCACCGTGTAGGCGAGCCTGGCAACGGGGCGGCTGAAGTCCTGCGCTCAAATGCCAGGGCACGCCCGGCTCGCTGTGCAGTAAAGTCTGGCGACAGAGCGACGTCAGCATCGCGCGCCAATGCATTCCTGGTCAGAGAGAGGAACGAGGATCGTGCGACGATGAGATGCTCTTCATGAGGTGCCAGAGGGAAAGGCTGGGGACCCTCAGGGCAGGGACCCTGCGCCCCTTGATGCCGCCTCGATGGATGGTGCCCGGGGTGAGATTCGAACTCACACACCTTTCGATATCGGTTTTTGAGACCGACGCGTCTGCCATTCCGCCACCCGGGCACGCGTGAACGCTAAGTATACCGAAACCAAAGCCGCCCGTCGAGGGCTCGCCCAACGATCAGGCAGAGCACGGGCGGCCTCAGGCATGGCGCCAAACCACCCTCAAATCACTGTCCAACTGGAGATACGTCATCCGTGCACGGGCCCGCAGCCGAAGACCAAGCCGCTGTGGCGCAATGGCGACCAATCTCGCCAAGGCGCACAGAAGATGATTCGGATGGACAGCGCTACGTCCCCCATTCATGCCCTGGCAATCCATCTGCCCCGAACCGCACGCCGCGCGTCTCAGATGCCCGCCCCGGCCAGGCTCACCGTATAGGAGAGCCTGGCGACGGGGGCGGCGTCGCGGACGGGCGGGATGGGAAGGCCAGAGTCCCCGCCTTCAAGCTCACGCCGAGGAGGCAGGGACCCTGGAGGGCATCAGCTGGCGAAGGCCACGATGAACACCACGCGCGCCGTCCGCGCGCTCTCGTCGCGACAACGGCCCGAGCAGGGCCGTCAGCTTGCTGGCGCCAGTATAGAAGACCCAGGCCGCCCCAAGAGCGCCGCCGCCGAAAACCACAGGGAAGACGCAGCCGCCCTAGCCCCTTCGCGCGACCGATGGCCGAGAAGGCGCCGAGGCCGCTCGCTAGGGGCGAGCGGCCTCGGGTGCAACGTAGGTGCGGCAGTGGACCGCCGCCCTCAGGCGTAGCGCGTGGCGTCCACGGTGAACGTCACGCGCAGGAGCCCTGTGGGCACCGCGAAGCCGG
>CANOCK010000167.1 GCA_947564525.1 uncultured bacterium
CTGGGACATGTAAGCCCGGAGGTCACGCCCGGAGCACCAGCCGCTCCAGGCGCGCCTGGTCCTCGCGCAGCACGTCCTCGTCGAGGGACATGTAGCGGTAGCCCATGGCCAGGCTCTCGTGGCCGAGCATCTTCTGCACCTCGGTCTCGTCTGTGCCCGCCAGGGCGTGCAGCGTGCGGAACGTGTGCCGGAAGTACTTCGGGGCCACGTAGGGCAGGCCGCGGCGCCTGCACCAGGCCCTGAGCCTGCGGGCGTAGCGGTCGGGGTTCGGGTCTTCCCCCAGCAGCCAGTCCCCGGGACGGGGCCTCGCCTCGCGCTTGATCTCGGCCAGGCGCCCGCGGCCCGAGCGGGGCAGCATGTGCGGGCGCCTGGAGCGGTGGGTCTTCACCCTGGTCTCCACGACCTCGCCGCCGACGACCTGGAGGCCGCGCCTGATGTGGACGACTCCCGTCCTCAGGTCGATGTCGCCCCACTGGAGCCCGCACTGCTCCGACCGCCTGAGGCCCAGCCACAGCCCGCAGGCCGCGGCGGCCTCGTACTCCCACCCGACGAGGCCCAGCGCCAGCGCGCGCACCTCGGCCGGGCGCAGGTAGGGGGCCTCGTAGCCCGTGTCCATCGGCGGCAGCCTGACGCCGCGCGCGGTGGGGTCCACCACCTCGTCGCTGTACAGCTCGTCGCCCATGGCCGAGCGGAGCACCTGCCGAAGCGTCTTGTAGGCGCTCCGGGCCGCGCCCGGGACGCCGGCGAAGTGGTCGGATGCGAGCCACGCGTTTATGTGGCGCACGCGTATGTCCTCCATCTCCCACTCGGCGAACTCGCGCGCTATGTGGTTGCGCCAGTCCCCGTCGTAGCCCCGCGCCGTCCCCGGCGCCAGGTGGGCGTAGTAGCCCCGGTAGTGGCCCTCGTAGTAGTCGCCCAACTTCATAAGATCGCTCCTCTCCCTTCGGAAATCCCAGACGAGTTCGCACCGAACCCCCAGGGCGGCGCTCTGGGACTCCGTGCGACACATCCGAGATTATGGGGGAGACGAGAGGAGGCCGCTTGCCAGACATTGCACAGATAGACCCCTACCAGGCCTGCCTGGTGGTGGCCGCGTTCTTCGGCGTGGTCATCGGCTTCGAGAAGCTGGTGGAGGCCGGGGCGAGCCTCAAGCACCGTTTCGTGGACAGCAGGCAGAAGAAGCTCGTGGACGCCGCGCTGGCCGGAGACGGGAGCCTGCGCGAGGAGATCATGGCCATGTTCGGAGAGGCCCACTCCGAGCACGAGCGGTACGACCGCCAGTTCGCGAACGACAAGCGGGCTATCGAGCGGCTGGAGGGCGACATGGCAGAGCTGAAGCTGAAGGCCCTGCTGCACGACGCCCAGATCGCCGAGCACCGCGAGGAGGGCACGGTGCTCATCAAGAGCGTGAAGACCATGCTCAAGGCCCAGCTGGGCCTGAACGAGGATACCGACGTGATAGACGCGGTGAACGAGATAGACCAGTACCTCATCGAAAGGAGAAGCAGTCATGATCAACTGGAAGGTTCGCATTAGGCAGAAGTGGTTCTGGGCGGCGGTCATCCCCGCCGTCCTGCTGCTGCTCGACCAGCTGTGGGGGCTGTTCGCGGTGCTCGGCAGCATCCAGGCGGGGCACCTCTACGACGGTCCCGTCATGGATGCCCTGCTGTCCCTCGTCGGCACCATCTTCGCGGTGCTCGTGCTCGTGGGGCTGCCCGTGGACACCACCACCGAGGGCTACGGGGACAGCGCCCGCGCCCTGGCCTACGAGAGGCCAGCCCCCAACGCGAGCGCCTACGGCCTTAAGGAGTACGAGGAGCAGTGCGCCGCGGCGGCGGCCAAGTCCGTGAAGTTCAGCGAGGCGGCGGAGGGGGCCTGCGATGGCGACCGCTAGCGACGTGCTGCGCATCGCGCGGGCCGAGGTCGGCTACGACCGATACTCCGACCCCGAGCGCGGCACGAAGTACGGCCGCTGGTACGAGGCGCAGGTGGACGGCCCGGGCGGCTACGACTACGGCGCCAACGGCGTGGCCTACTGCGCCATGTTCGCCTCGTGGGTGCTCGCCCGGGCGGGCGTCGAGTGCGCCGGCATGCCGGGCGCCTACTGCCCGTCAATCCACCACAGGCAGACGCTATCGGCGGCGCAGCTCCAGCCGGGCGACCTCGTGCTGTTCGATTGGGAGGACGACGGCACCGACGACCACATCGGCATCGTGGCCTCCAACGACACCGCATCCAAGACCGTGCGCACCATCGAGGGCAACACCTCGGGCGGGCGCGTTGCCGAGCGCAGCCGCGCGTACTCGACCATCTGCGGGGGCATCCGCCCGTCCTATGGCGGCCAGGCGTCGTCCGGAGCCACGGTGATCGACCGGGCACTCGTGGAGAAGGTCGTCAACGGCGACTACGGCAACGACCCCGACCGCCGGCGCAACCTGGAAGCGCGGGGCTACGACTACGAGGCCGTGCGCCTGGCGGTCAACGCCTACCTGCGCGGCGAGTCCTTCGGCGCCCAGAAGCCCGCAGAGACCAGGGCGTCCTACACGATCACCACCCCAAGCGGCGTCAACGTGCGCGAGGGCGCGGGGAAGGGCTATGCGGTGCGCAGGGCCTACCCGAAGGGGAAGACCGTCACGGTCACGCAGACGCAGGCCGAGGGCGGCAACCTGTGGGGCAAGACCTCGGACGGGTGGTTCGCCATCGAGTACCAGGGAAGCGCCTACGCATCGAGGGAATGATATGGGCCGTACGGCCGAGAAGATCTGGGCCGGTTCTGGGTTTTTCGCCCGATTTGGCCCAGAAGCAGCAAAAAGGCCAGCGACGATAAGCCGCTGGCCTGGTGTTTCCTGGTAGGGCCGCCCGGACTCGAACCGAGAACCAAGGGATTATGAGTCCCCTGCT
>CANOCK010000168.1 GCA_947564525.1 uncultured bacterium
GGAGTTCAGACGTGTGCTCTTCCGATCTTGGGGCCCATGGCCCCTATGCGGCGCAGGTGCGGGCCGAGCGCGATGCGGCCCATCCCAAGGCGCGCAAGCTGGACGCGAGCCGGCGCCTTCGCGCATGCGTGGCCGCCAAGCTCGCGCTGCGCTGGTCGCCGGCGCAGGTCTCGGCGTTGCTTGCGCGAGAGCTCCCGGATGACGAGGAGATGCGAGCGAGCCCAGGGGGCATCTGCCGAGCGCCCTGCGCCCAAGGCAAGGGCGCGCTTCGCTAAGAGCTGAAGCTGGAGGGGGCCCTGGGGTCCGGTCGCCATGCGCGCTTGCCGCAAGGCCGCCTAGCTGTTTAGTGCGGCCAGGGCAAGGGCCGGGCGGAGGGCTGCGAGATGTCGAGCAGGCCCCCTGAGGCGGACGATCGCGCAGCGCCGGGGCGCTGGGAGGGAGGCCTCGTCATCGGAGGCGGCCTCGAGGGGCGCCTTGCCGTGCTCGTGGAGCGGGCGACGCGCCTTGCCGCGCTCGCGTCAAGGCTCGGGATGCGCCCCGCAGGCCTCGTCGCGCGCGAGCTCGCGGGCATGGCCCGCGACATCCCGGATGCGCTCGTGCGCGCCATCGCCTGGGACCAGGGCATGGGGATGGCGAGGCGCGCGGACTTCACCGAGGCGACGGGCGTGAAGGCCTGCTCCTGCGATTCTCGTTCCCCTTGGCAGCGGGGGACGAGCGAGAGCGCCAACGGGCTCATCCGCGACTGCTTCCCGAAGGGCACGGGCTTCTCGAAGGCGACCGATGGGGAGGTGCGCGGGATGCGGGGCCAGCTCAACGGCAGGCCACGTCAGACGCTCGGCTGGAAGAGGCCAGCAGATGCCTATGCAGGGCTATCGGGCAAAGCGGCATGAGGCGCATCCACCGCTTGAGACCGCCGCGTCCCAATTGCGCCTTTGGAGCCCCAAGGCATCAGGCCTGGCCGTCCGTTGCAGCTCTCAGTGCTGGGCCTGGCCGGATGCTGGGGATCGTAGCGTCGGCCTCGGCCGACCAGGAAAGGGGAGCGCGCCAGAGGCGCGCGGCACCGCGCTTCGGCCAGCATGCGCCATGGGCTCTATCGTGCATGCGGTCGAGGCCCTGAGGCCCCCCGATGCCATGGTGGACAGGGTGGCTTGGCCATGTGGCACCCCTTCGCCCTCCCGCTCCCTTCGGCCGTGCGGCGGATGGCGAAGCGCCTGGCTTCTTGCCCGCGCCTCCGATTCGAGATTCGTCCAGAAATTTGCGTTTGTGCACTGCTCGGAGCGGCATGTCGGTGCCAAACTTAAATCTTAAGGCCTACTATATATCGATAGGAGACCATGAAGCGCCCCGAAAGGCTTTCGCCGCAATGCAGAAACGCAAAAAGCTGTCAGAAGGCCCAGGTGCAGCCAGGCAGCGGGCGCGCCTCGGGGCATAGCGGGGTCGGTCGGCAGCCTCGCCTCGGGTGCCTGGCTGCCCAAGGCTCCCTCTGTGGGATAATGGCGCCATGAGACTTCGCAAACCCATCGGCGCCCTGATCGCAACGCTGCTGGCGGCCTGCCTGGCCATCGGCGGCTGCGCGGCGCTCGACCTGGGCGGTAGCCCCTACCTCAACCTGCCCCCGCAGACATTCGTCGGCGCCGATGCCGTGCCGCCCTACGGCGGCTCGCCCCAGGTGCAGCTCAACGGCAACGAGCCGGCCTTCACGGCCGAGGAGCTGGCCCGGGCCGGGCGCGGCTGCTTCGAGGACTACGGCCCCTTGGATTCCTTCGGCCGCTGCACCGGCGCCTTGGCCTGCGTGGGGGAGCCCACCATGCCCGCCCGGGGCGAGGAGCGAGAGCCCATCAACGAGGTGCGCCCGAGCGGCTGGCGCAAGGGCAGCTACGATTTCGTCGAGGGCGGCAGCCTGTACAACCGCTGCCACCTCGTCGCCTGGATGC
Organism: uncultured bacterium; assembly: GCA_947564525.1. Taxonomy (GTDB): domain Bacteria; phylum Actinomycetota; class Coriobacteriia; order Coriobacteriales; family Eggerthellaceae; genus D16-63. The sequence goes on from CANOCK010000168.1 coordinate 1,935, forward strand.
TCGGGGCCGAGAACGCCAACCAGCGCAACCTCATCACCGGCACGCGCTACCTCAACACCCAGGGCATGCTGCCCCTGGAGCAGGCCATCGCCCGCTACATCGACGACACGGGCAACACCGTGCTCATGCGGGTGACCCCTGACTTCCGCGAAGGGGAGCTGCTGGCCCGCGGGGTGCGCATGGAGGCGCAGTCGGTGGAGGACGTCGGGGCCGGCATCAGCTTCGACGTGTACTGCTATAACGTGCAGCCGGGCGTGGGGATAGACTACGCCACCGGCGAGCATTGGCTGGACGAGGGGGCGGCCGGTTCCAAGGGTGCGGCCCTGCCCGAGGCAGGGCTGGCAGGCCGGCAGACCTATGGTGGCTCGGGGCAGGCGTCAGCTGAAGGCCCTTCGGCGGGCTCCTCGGAGCCTGCTGGGCGGGGGGCTGATGGCGAGCAGGCGCGCTCCTACGTGCTCAATACCCGCTCGCGCAAGTTCCACGATCCCTCCTGTACGGGGCTGGCCTCTATGGCCGTTGCCAACCGCAGCGAGGTCACCGCCGTTCGCAGCGAGCTCTTGGCCCAGGGCTACGAGCCCTGCGGCACGTGCAAGCCCTGATCGAAGGGCCTAGAGGTCCTTCGCGCTTCGCCGTGGGGCGTCCTTTGCGCCAGGCGTCCTCGGCCCTGCGTCCCTTGAGCTTGCGACCGACGCTTGCGTGAGCGGATGCCTTCGGCCTGCCCACTGGCGGCTCGCCTCGCAGGGCCTGCGCAGCCCTTTTCGCCTGGCGCTCAGAAGGCGCTCTGGTGCCGCTTGCGGGCCACCAGGTCGCGGGCGGCCGATATGTGCACCCGTATGAGCTCGTCATCGCTGTGGCAGGTCTCAT
>CANOCK010000169.1 GCA_947564525.1 uncultured bacterium
CGCCCTCGGGCATGCTGAACTCCATCGGCCTGCAGAACCCCGGCGTGGCGCACCTCAAGGAGGTGGAGCTGCCGTGGCTGGCCGAGCAGGGGGCCACGGCCATCGTGAACGTGTCGGGCCACAGCTTCGATGAGTACGTGGCGGTCATCGAGGCGCTGGAGGAGGCGCCGGTGGCCGCTTACGAGGTGAACGTGTCCTGCCCGAACGTGGACGCCGGCGGCATGGCCATGGGCTGCCACGGCCCCTCGGTGGAGAAGGTGGTGGGGCTGTGCCGCGCGGCCACCAAACGCCCCCTCATCGTGAAGCTGACCCCCAACGTCACCGACATCGCCGACATAGCCAAGGCCGCCGAGGCCGCTGGGGCCGACGCGTTGTCGCTGATCAACACGCTGCTCGGCATGGCGGTGGATGCGCGCACCCGCCGCCCGCTGCTGGCGCGGGTGGTGGGCGGCTTCTCGGGACCCGCGGTGAAGCCCGTGGCCCTGCGCTGCGTGTGGCAGTGCGCGAGCGCCGTAGACGTGCCGCTGCTGGGCATGGGCGGCATCGCCACCGGCACCGATGCCGTGGAGTTCATGCTGGCCGGTGCCACGGCCGTGGCCGTCGGCACCGCCAACTTCGCCAACCCCTTCGCCACCGTCGATGTGATAGATGGCATCGCTGACTACTGCGAGCGCTATGGCGTCGACGACGTAAACGACCTGATAGGAGCCCTGGAATGCTGACCGCCTTCGACAACGTCCCCGCTGCCGACCGCATCATCGTCGCCCTGGACACCGGGGCCGCCTGGGAGGCCATCGTCATGGCCGATGCCCTGGCCGGCCATGCCAAGTGGGTCAAGGTGGGCATGATGCTCTACTACGCGGAGGGCCCGGCCATCATCAAGATGTTCAAGCGCCGCGGGTTCAACGTGTTCCTGGACCTGAAGTTCTACGACATACCGCACCAGGTGGAGGGCGCCGCTCGCAGCGCCGCCGAGGCCGGGGCGGACATGATCACCATGCACACCATGGGCGGCCGCCCCATGATGGAGGCAGCCCAGCGCGGCGCCGAGGCCGGTGCGGCGGCCATCGGGGGGGCGGCCCCGGCCACCCTGGGCATCACGGTGCTCACCTCCATGGATGGGGGGACCCTGCGCGAGATCGGCGTAGCGCGCCCCATGGAGGAGCAGGTGGTGGCCTTGGCGGGCCTGGCCAAGCAAGCGGGCATCTCCGGCGTGGTGGCCTCGCCCCAGGAGGCGGCGGTGCTGCGCGAGGTGCTGGGGCCCGAGGCCTTCGTGGTCACGCCGGGCGTGCGCCCCGCCGGCGCCGAGCGCGGCGACCAGAGCCGCGTGGCCACGCCGGCCGAGGCCTTCGCCAACGGCGCGTCGCACATCGTGGTGGGGCGCCCCATCACCCAAGCGGACGACCCCCTGGCGGCCTTCGAGGCCATCGCCGGCGAGCTGCGTTCGTAGAGAAATTGTGATGAAACGCGAAAACCCCTGCGCCACGGCGCGTTCTTCATGCCCGAACCCCCATAATTACGGATTTGAACCGCACAAAAAACGCACCAGTTCCAGTTCTGGAGAGAGATTTACAAAGGAGAGAGTTGTATGGCTATCCCCAAGTTGACCGCTGAGGAGCGCGCCCAGGCCCTCGAGAAGGCCAAGGCCGCCCGTGCCAAGCGCGCCCAGATCCGCGAGGACCTGAAGGGCGGCAAGCTGAGCGTGAAGCAGGTGCTCGACATGCGCGGCGACGACGTGGTCGGCCGCATGAAGGTCTCCACCTTCATCGAGACGCTGCCCGGCTACGGCAAGGCCAAGGCCGAGAAGATCATGGCCGAGCTCAAGATCGCCGAGAGCCGCCGCCTGCGCGGCTTGGGCGAGCGCCAGCTCTCCGCCCTGCTCGACCGCCTGAGCTAGCCCCGGCATGAGGCACGGCAACCTCTTCGTCATCTCGGGCCCTTCCGGCGCAGGCAAGGGAACCCTGGTCAAGCGCATGGTGGACCTGGTGGACGACGCTTGGGTCTCCGTTTCTGCCACAACCCGTGAACCCCGTCGCGGCGAACGCGAGGGGGTTCACTACTTCTTCATGGACGAGGACGGGTTCTCGGCCATGGCCGAGGAGGGCGGCTTCCTGGAGTGGGCCCGCTACGCCGGCCATGGCTACGGCACCCCGCGCCGCTCGGTGGAGGAGCACGTCGCCGCAGGCGAGCAGGTCGTCCTCGAGATCGACATGCAGGGCGCCTTCCAGGTGCGCGAGAAGATGCCCTCGGCCAAGCTCGTGTTCGTCGAGCCTCCCTCCATGGAGGAGCTGGAGCGCCGCCTGCGCAAGCGCGGCACCGAGGACGAGGGGGCCATCGCCAAGCGCATGGCCGCCGCTGAGGTGGAGCTTTCGCGCAAGATGGAGTATGATAAGCAACTTGTGAACGACGACCTGGACGAGGCCGTGGCCGAGCTGGTCGCCTACGTCAACGAGCAAGCCCAGAGCTGAAGGTAGTAGCATTCCATGAGCATAATCGATCCCAAGATCAACGTCCTTCTGGACGAGACGAACAACGACCGCTTCCTGCTGTGCTCCATCGCGTCGAAGCGCGCCCATGACATCAACGACATGATGCGCGGCCAGCGCGACCGCGCCATCCAGCTGCAGAGCGCCGTGGAGATCGCCCGCGCTGCCAGCATGAAGCCGCTCACCCTGGCGTTCAATGAGATCGCCCGCGGCGACGTCTCCTACGAGCGGGAAGCCCAGTAGCTGACCGCATCGGCTGCGCCGGCCCGGCGGCTGGCGCGCGCTGCCGCCGCGGTCGCTGCGCG
>CANOCK010000170.1 GCA_947564525.1 uncultured bacterium
GGGCCAGCAGCGCGCAGGTGAGCGTGCCGATGCCCGGCCCCACCTCCAGCACCACATCGTCGGGCCCTACGGCGGAAAGCTCCAGGATGCGGCGCACCACATCGTCGTTGACGAGGAAGTTCTGGCCCAGGGCGTGCTTCGTCCATGCGCCATGGCGCTCCAGCACCTCGCGCGTGGCGGCCACGCTGGCCAGCGGCGACGCCTTAGCCACGCTTCTTGGCCCCCTTGGCAGCCGGCTTGCCGGAGCCCTTGGCCTTCTTGCCGGGCTGGGCGCCCTGGGCATGCCCCGCGCCCTTGCCGGGCTTCGACCCCTTGCCGCCCTTCTTCTTGGGGCGGTCGGCCGCGCCCAAGTCGAGCTTGGCACGCGCGGCGCCATCCGTCTGCTTGGTCGGCGCGAGGCCCGGCTCGGGGGAACCCTGCGCGGCGATGCCGCCTTCCACGGCGCTCGAAGCCGGGGCAGCCTCGGCCGTCTCCCGCGCAGCCGCCCCGCCGAAGCCGCCCACCGGCGGAATGGGGTACTCGTCGGCCTCGGCCGTTATCTCGCCGTCGGGCGCCACCTTCCCCACCCAGTCCAGAACCAGCTCCAGCGAGAACCCGGCCACGCCGAAGGCGGAGCGCACCTCGCCGATGAGCGGCTCGAAGCCGTGGGGGTCGCCGCCTTCGCCCACCACGTGCAGCACCAGCGGGCGACGGGGGCGCTGGGCGCGCAGGTCGGACCAGTAGTAGGGCTGCAGCCGATCCATCAGCGCCTTCATCTGGGCCGGAGCCCCGGCGAAGTACACCGGGCACACCACCACCAGCTCGTCGGCGGCATCGAGGTGCTTGCGCACCTCGTCCATCTCGTCGGCGATGACGCAGCGGTGGCCGGCGGCGCTGCTGGCTGCCACCGAGGCGCAGGGAGAGAGCGGGTCGCCCTCCTCCAGGGGCGCGGGCGGCTCCGTGGCCGCGCGGCAGGCATCGCAGCCCTCGCAGGGGGCCACTTCCACGCTGGCCACGGACACGATGGACACGCCGTCGTCCGGGCACTCGTCGATGCAGGCGCAGAACAGCTCGTTGGCCAGGGCGGCGCTGCGGCCTTCGGCTCGGGGCGAGCCGACCACTATCACGCGATGCATGGGGCCTCCTCCTTCGGGCAGGGCTCGGGGCGCGGGCGGTCGAGCAGGCCCACGGCATTGCGGTAGAGCTGGCCCAGGAACGCCTCCAACTCCTCAGGGCTGCCGTCGGCGCCGCGGACGCGGGCCAGGGCCTCGGCCGTGAACACGACGTACTCGGGGCCGCACTCGTTGCCGCGCAGGGGCTCGGGGGCCATGTAGGGCGCGTCGGTCTCGGTGAGCAGGCGGTCCAACGGCACCAGCTTGGCGGCCTCGCGCACCTCCTCGGCGCGCTTGAACGTCAGGGCGCCCCCGAAGGCCACGAAGCAGCCGGCGTCCAGCCAGCGGCGCAGCTCCTCGGGTCCCAGGTTGTAGCAGTGCAGCAGCGTGCCCGCCTCGGGGAAGCCCTCCTCGGCCAGGATGGCGAAGGCGTCGTCATGGGCCTCGCGCACGTGCAGGGCCACGGGCAGCCCCGCCTCGCGGGCCAGGGCCAGCTGCCGGCGGAAGACGCTGCGCTGCACGTCGCGCGGCGACAGGTCGTAGTGGTAGTCGAGCCCGATCTCGCCCACGGCGCTCACGCGCTCGTCGTCGCGCAGGCGCTCGGCCAGGGCGCGCTCCAGCTGGTCGTCGTAGCCCTTGGCGTTGTGGGGATGCACGCCGACGGCCACGCGCAGGGCCGGCACCTTCGGGTGGGGGCAGCTGGCGCACAGGGCCTGCAGGCTCGGCTCGATCTCGTAGGCCACGCTGGCAGCCCGGCGGCGCCACTGCCCCAGGCGATCGAGGGCGTCCCAGCCGTCCTCGGCCGGGTCGACGATGGCGCACACGAAGCCGACGCCGTGCACCGCCGCCCGCGCCAGTGAGAGCGCCGGGTCGGACAGCAGGTGGACGTGGGCGTGAGTGTCGGCCACCACGGAGCCGAGCTCGGGCGCGGGCACCTCGCGCCAGGCACCGTGCTTGCGCTTCTGGCGGAACTTGGTGTCCCGGAAGATGCCCTGCTCATCGAGGTCTGCCATGGTGCTCCTATCGCCCAGAGGGCGCCTCGCCCGGAGCAGCCGGCAGCAGGGGCTCCCGGCGCGCGCCGAGGGCGCGGCGAGGCCTCGCGGCATCGGCTGCGGCGGCAGGCGCCGTCGCCGTCATTCGAACTCGGGAAGGTCGTCCACGTCCAGGCGCGGGAACAGCGGCTCGCCCACCTCCACGGTGTTGCCCGCGGGCAGCTGGCCCCAGGCGCTCGCCGCGGCGATGTCGTCCACCTCCGCGATGCCGCCCAGGCCCAGGCGCTCGAACGCCATCGCCGACGTGGCGGGCGCGAAGGGCGCCATGTACAGCGCCACGATGCGGATGGCCTCCAGCAGGTTGTACATGACCGCGGCCAGCTCGTCGGCCTTCTCCGGGTCCTTGGCCAGGCGGAACGGCTCCGTCTCCTCGATGTAGCGGTTCGCGCGCGCGGCCAGGCGCTGCGCCGCCGCCGCAGCCCCGGTGAAGTCCACCTGGGCCATGGCGGCGTCGTAGGCCTCGTACAGGCCCGCAGCCTCGTCGCGCAGGGGGTTCTCCTCGGCGCCGGCCGGCGGCTCGGGCACGCGGCCGTCGAAGTACTTCTTCGTCATGTTGGTCACGCGGCTCACCAGGTTGCCCCAGGTGTTGGCCAGCTCGTTGTTGTACACCTGCACCATGCGCTCCA
>CANOCK010000171.1 GCA_947564525.1 uncultured bacterium
TCCTATACTTATGAGCAAATGTTCATATGTTTGAGCGACAGCGGCTGCCTTGCCGCATGCCCGGAAGAGCGAAGGAGATGCCCATGACCCACCCTCTCAGCGAAGCGGAAGCCGTCGTCGAGCAAGCCCGGGCCCAGCTGGACGCGTGCCCCTGCGGCTGCAACCGCGAGGCCACTGCCCACCTGTTCGACACCCTGCCCGACGAGGAGCTGCTCTACGACGTGGCCGACCTGTTCAAGGCCTTCGCCGACACCACGCGCATCAAGATACTGTTCGCGCTCATGGAGCACGGGCTGTGCGTGGCCGACATCGCATCAACCATCGGCGCCACCCAAAGTGCCGTCTCCCATCAGCTGCGCACGCTCAAGCAGGCACGCCTCGTGCGCCCCCAACGCGACGGAAAGAACGTCATCTACTCCCTGTCCGACGACCATGTGTTCACCATGCTGGCCCAGGCCATGACCCACGTCTGCGAATAGCCCGGCTCAAGTCCGCCAGCTCCAGTGCCACCAAGTCGCAAGCATCGCACCCGCCCTAAGAGGAAGGACCCACCATGAAGAAGACCTACAAGCTCCAGGACCTCGACTGCGCCAACTGCGCTGCCAAGATGGAGGAAGCCATCGGCCGCCTGGACAGCGTGACCAGCGCTCGCGTGAACTTCATGACCCAGAAGCTCACCATCGAGGCCGAACCCGGCGACCTGGACAGCGTGCTTGACGAGGCCCAGCGCATCTGCTCCGGCATCGAGCCCGACTGCGTCATCGTCCGCTAGCCGGCCGCACCCAGCCATCGCCCCAATCCCGCCCTACCTTTATAAGAAGCAAGGAGCACCGCCCATGACCCCCAAGCAGAAGCGCTGGCGCAACCGCATCGTCGTCGCGCTCGCCCTGTTCTTCGCCATCCTGGCCTGCGAGGCCACCGGCCTCATCGAGCGCATCTTCGGCGAGCAGGCCCTCTATGCCGAGTTCGTGCTATTCCTCGTACCTTACCTCATCGCCGGCTACGACGTGCTGGCCGAGGCGGCCAAGAAGCTCGCCCGCGGCCATGCGCTGGACGAGAGCTTCCTCATGACGGTGGCCACCTTGGGCGCCTTCGCGCTCGTGCTGTTCCCCCACACCGAGCCGCACATGGCCGAAGGTGCTGCCGTGATGCTGTTCTACCAGGTGGGAGAGCTGTTCCAAAGCTACGCCGTGGGCAAGTCGCGCAAGTCCATCGCCGCCATGATGGACATCGCCCCCGAGTTCGCCAACGTCATGGAGGACGGCGAGCTGGTGCAGGTCGACCCCTCCGACGTCGAGCCCGGCCAGCAGATCGTCGTGCAGCCCGGCGAGCGCATCCCGCTCGATGGCGTGGTGGCCAGCGGCAGCTCCCAGGTGGACACCGCCGCCCTCACGGGAGAGTCGGCGCCTCGCCACGCCGAGCCCGGCGAGGAGGTCATCTCCGGCTGCATCAACCTCACGAGCCCCCTCACCGTGCGCGTGACCAAGCCCTATGCCGACTCCACCGTGGCGCGCATCCTGGATTTGGCGGAGAACGCCTCGGAGAAGAAGGCCCGCACCGAGAGCTTCATCACCCGCTTCGCCCGCATCTACACCCCGGTGGTGGTGGCCCTTGCCGCGGCGCTGGCCGTGCTGCCGCCGCTCGGCATCGGCCTGGCCACCGGCACCCTGGCCAGCAGCCAGCTGTGGGCCGACTGGATCCTGCGCGGCCTGACGTTCCTGGTGGTGTCGTGCCCCTGCGCGCTGGTCATCTCGGTGCCGCTGTCGTTCTTCGGCGGCATCGGCGGGGCCTCGCGCCTGGGCATCCTGGTGAAGGGCTCCAACTATCTGGAGGCCCTGGCCAAGGCCGACACCGTGGTGTTCGACAAGACCGGCACCCTCACGGCCGGCACCTTCAGCGTGACCGCCATCCATGGCGAGGGCTCCACCACCGAGGACGAGCTGCTGCGCATCGCCGCCCACGCCGAGGCCTTCTCCACCCACCCCATCGCCACCAGCGTGCGCAGCGCCTATGCCGGCCCCATCGACCGCGCCTGCGTCCGCGAGGTGGAGGAGGTGGGCGGCCATGGCGTGCGCGCGGTCGTCGACGAGCACGAGGTGCTGGTGGGCAACGACAAGCTCATGGGCGCCCATGACGTGGGCTGCAAGGGATGCGAGCTGGTGGGCACCATCATCCACGTGGCCGTGGACGGCTCCTATGCGGGGCACATCGTCATCGCCGACATGGTGAAGCCCGCCTCGCGCCAGGCCATCGCCGACCTGCGCCGCGCCGGGGTGCGCCGCACGGTCATGCTCACCGGCGACCGTGCCGACGTGGCAGACGCCGTGGCAGCCGACCTGGGAATCGACGAGGTGCACGCCGAGCTGCTGCCGGCGGGCAAGGTGGAGCGCGTCGAGGCCATGATGGAAGCGCGCGGAGAGGGCGCGCGCGGCAAGCTGGCCTTCGTGGGCGACGGCATCAACGACGCGCCGGTGCTCATGCGCGCCGATGTCGGCATCGCCATGGGGGCGCTCGGCTCCGACGCTGCCATCGAGGCCGCCGACGTCGTGCTCATGGACGACGACCCCACCTCCATCGCCCGCGCCATCGCCGTGGCCCGCAAGACCATGGCCATCGTGTGGCAGAACATCGTGTTCGCCCTGGGCGTGAAGTTCGCCGTGCTGGTGCTGGCCGCCTTCGGCATCGCCAACATGTGGATGGC
>CANOCK010000172.1 GCA_947564525.1 uncultured bacterium
TACGAGATCGTGATGTGACTGGAGTTCAGACGTGTGCTCTTCCGATCTCCACCCCCGGCGCCCTCAGCAGCCTCCGCGCCAGCGGCTCCAAGGGCGGCACGCCCCGGCGCAGCAGCGGAGCCAAGGGCGGCTCGGCGCGGGTCGCCAGGGCCTCGGACAGCTGGGCCCGGCGCTGGGCCGCGCCGTAGAGGGCCCGGCCGATGCCGAAGGCCGCCGCGCCGGCGAAGGCCAGGGCCATCAGCGCCAGCGCACCGCTCGCTCCCATGCCGCCACCTCCTTCCCGCTGGCCACGCGGGCCTGCAGCACCGCGTCCAGGCATGCCGGGCGCCGCTCCCAGCGCCCCCGCTCCTCCAAGGGCTCGCGCTCGTAGACCGTCCGCGCCACGCAGGCGCGAGCCTGGCGGTCGAAGGCGAACTCCGCCACCTCCCGCAGGTAGCGCGACCCGTCATGGGCCCGCGCCACCTGGACCACGTAGTCGAACGCGTTGCCGATCTGCGCCTCGATGGCGTCCACCGGCAGATCCACGGCGAAGCGCACCATGGTGACCATGCGGTCGATGACATCCTGGGGCGAGTTCGCGTGCAGCGTGGTCAGCGACCCGTCGTGGCCCGTGTTCATGGCCTGCAGCATGTCGATGGCCTCCCCGCTGCGGCACTCCCCCACGATGATGCGGTCCGGCCTCATGCGCAGGGCGTTCACCACCAGGTCGCGGATGCTCACCTCGCCCTCGCCCTCGGCGTTGCGCGGGCGGGCCTCCAGGCGCACCACATGGGGGTGCTGCTCGAACCTCAGCTCGGCTGAGTCCTCGATGGTGATGATGCGCTCCTCGGCCGGTATCAGGCACGACAGCGCGTTGAGCATGGTCGTCTTCCCGCTGCCCGTGCCGCCCGACACCGCCACGTTCTTGCGCGCCCGCACCAGCCAGCCCAGGAAGGTGGCCATGCCCGCGTCCAGCGACCCGCGCCGCTCCATCTCCGCCAAGGTCATCACGTGGCGCGTGAAGGCGCGGATGGTGAGCACCGGGCCGTCCAGGGCCAACGGTGGGATGATGGCGTTCACGCGGTGCCCTTGGGGCAGCCGGGCGTTCACCATGGGGGACTGCTCGTCGATGCGGCGCCCCAGCGGGCCGATGATGCGGTCGATCAGCACCCTCACCTGCTCGTCGTCGTCGAAGCGCAGTGGGCTGCGGTGCAGCCTGCCCTCGCGCTCGTAGAAGATGCTCTGGGCGCCGTTGACCATCACCTCGGTGATGGTCTCGTCGGCGATGAGCCCCTCGATGGGCCCCAGGCCGAACACCACGTCCAGCAGCTCCTGGGTGAGGGCCTGGCGCTCCTCGGGCCCGAGCAGCGACCATCCCTCCTCGGCCAGCACCTGGCGGCAGGCCTGGCGCAGCTCGTTGCGGGCGCGCTCCGGGTTCTCCATCAGGATGGCCGCCAGCGCCTCCAAGGAGGTGCGCTCCGAGACCGCCTGGCGCAGCTCCTCAACGGTGCGCCGCGCGGCCCCGTGGCCCTCGGCAGAGGGCTGGGCCTGGCGCTCGCTCGCCTGCACGCGCTCCATCAGGCTCATGACCGGGCTCCGCCCAGGGCGAAGGGCACCGACGGGCGGGCCGGGCCGCACCCCTCGCCGCGAGCGCCCCCATGGTGCCCCGCGGCCTTGGCGTGCTTGCGCCGCCGACGCTGGGCCTGCCCGCCGCCACGGCCGCCGCGCGCGGGCCTCCCCTCGACGGCCTTCGAGGCCGCTGGGGCGCCATGGCCTGCGAGCACGCGGTCGATCAGCTCCTCCACGCTGTCACAGAAGGCGTTCTTCGAGCCGACCAGGTCGGCAGGCAGCCCGGCGCCCAGCAGCTCCTCCACCTCGGGGCCGCCGTCCTTGAGCTCCATGACCGACGCCCCGTTCAGAGCGCAGGACACGTCGATGGAGGTGAACAGCCCGTTGCGCACGCAGCGGTTCACAGCGTAGAGGAACGGCCCCGTGGCGATGCCGCAGCGCACGCACAGGTCCAAGGCGCGCTGGCAGGCCCGCACCGACGAGAGCCGCTGGTCCACCAGGAACAGCGTGGCGGTGCTGGCCTCCAGCAGCTGGGCGTGGTACTCGGCCCAGCTGGCGCCGGTGTTCACCACCAGGAGGTCGAATAGCAGCGCCGCCTCCTCGATGAGCCCGGGCAGCTGGGCGCCCAGCACCTCGGCCTGCTCCAGCCGCGGCGGCGCCGCCACCAAGGTGGGCGCCCCGTCCTCCGGCTCCAGCTTCTCCAGCAGCGACGGGTCGACCAGCGCCTGGTCGATGCCCAAGGGGCGCTGGGCGCCCGTGAGCAGCGCGCAGTCGCCGAACTGCAGGTCGCAGTCGACGAGCAGCACCCGCAGCCCGCGCGCCGCCGCCAGGTAAGCCGTCGCCACGCTCACGGCGCTCTTGCCGGCGCCGCCCGAGCCGCTCACCACCGACAGCACCACTGCCGTGCGCCCATGGGCCGCCCGCTTGGCTGGCCGAGGAGGTGCCGGGCGGGTCGCCGCGGAAACCACGGGCGCGACCGGGGCCGTAGCCGCAGTCGGGGCCCCAAGCGTCGCGAGGGTGCCCGTCCCCCGGCTCCCCTGCGAGCGCTCGC
>CANOCK010000173.1 GCA_947564525.1 uncultured bacterium
AGCACGTCAGCGCCGTCGCGGCCGCCTAGGGCCGGCAGCCCGCTTCCAGGCGCAGGCCCAGCATGGCGCCCGTGTCGTAGGCCACGCCGCCCGGCTCGTCGGCGTCGGCCACCACGTTGTAGCCCACCAGCCGCCGAGCGCCGTCCGCGCCCTGGTCGAAGATGCAGGCCACGGTCATGGCGTCGTCCTCCCGCACCTCCACGACCCGCCCCTCGACCGCCGCCGACTCGCCGCCGGAGATGAACAGCGTCCCCTTCACGGCGATGGTGTTCGACATCACAGCACCCGGATAGGCTCCAGCTGCGTCCGGCTCGCGGCCGGCCAGCTCCGCGGCGATGGCCGCACCGGCCACGGCCCCCTGCAGGGCCGCCGTCTTCCAGATGCCGAGCACCCGGCGCTCGCCGGATACCAGCTCCAGCGCCTGGGCAACGTCCCCCGCAGCGTACACGTCCGGGTCGCTCGTGCGCATGAAGCCGTCCACCAAGAGGCCGCGGTCCGCCTCCAGGGCGCCCGGGGCCAGGAACCCGAGGGCCGGGCGCACCCCATGGGCCACCACCACCTCGTCGAACCCCTCCGCGCTGCCGTCGGAGAAGCGCACTTCCAGCCGCGGCGACGCCCCCTCGCCCCGCGCCTCCACGGAGCTCACCACCTGGCCCAGCCGCAGCTCCACGCCGCTCGCCTCCAGGCCGCGCTCGAAGCGCTCGGCGGCCACCGGCAGCGCGCAGGTGTCCAGCACATGCTCGGCCATGCCCACCATCGTCACGGCCAGCCCCCGCTCGAGGGCCGCCTCCACGCACTTCAGCGCCACCATCGACGCGCCGCTCACCAGCACCCGCCGGCAGGTCGGCGCCGCGAAGGCCGCCCGCATGCGCTCGGCGTCGCCCAGGGTGCGCAGCACCAGCGGCTCGTAGCCGCCCTCCACGGGGAAGGGCGCCCCCACCGGCCGCGCGCCCGTGGCGATGACGCACTTGGAGTAGGGGAAGTCCCCGCGCTCCGTGCGGACGAGGCGCGCCTCCAGGTCGAGCGCCGCCACCGGGCACCTCCCGTCGCCTACCAGCTCCACCCCCAGGTCGGCCAGGGCCTCGGCGCTCCATGGGAAGCACTCCTGCCGCTCCCGGCCGCCCCCGACGTAGTAGGAGGTCATGATCGGGCTGCACGGCTGCGGCCCGGCGTCGGAGAAGGCGCGGATGGGCCCGTCGTAGCCGGCGTTGCGCAGGCCGATGGCGGCGTTCACCCCCGCCGTCCCGAAGCCGACGATGGCGACGGCCGCCTCCTCGGCGGCGCTGCTCCTGGTCTGGTCCATGGCTCTCCCCTTCCCCTAGGCGAACACCTGGGCCAGCCAGGCGCCGTATTCCCCGGACCACATGCCGCCCAGCTGGGCGAAGGTCTTGTCCCAGTCGAACTGGCTCTCGAACAGCAGCTCGGCGTAGTGCTTGCTGCGCACGTCGCGCGGCGCCTCCATCAGCCGGTAGGCGTAGGTGTAGGTGCAGGTCGGGCACATGGAGACCACCGTGGAGCCCTCGGGCGCGAAGGAGAGCTTGGCGTCGGCCTGGCGCCCCTGGCGGCTCGGGTCGAAGGCGCTCACGGCGCCGCCCGCGCCGCAGCACCCGTTGAAGATGGAGACGCCCTCGCCCTCCCCCAAGCCGAGCGCCTCCCGCGTCTGCTCCAGGTAGCTGCCGTCGCGGTCCTGGCACGACTTCGCCAGGCACAGCGGGCCCTCGGGCAGCGGGCGCCTGGGCTCGAAGCCCCGCTCGGCCAGCCAGCCCGACAGCAGCCGCACCTCCACGTCCAGCCCGCGCTTGGCCAGGGCCGCCCTCATGTCGTTGGCGCAGCCCGGGCACACGCACACCAGCTCGCGGGCGCCCGACGCCTCGATCTCCTCGGCGTTGCGCTCGCACAGCGCCTCGGCCCGGTCGAAGAAGCCCGCGCTCTTCAGCGACGAGCCGCAGCAGCAGTCGATCAGGGTGGCCTTGCCGCCCAGCTCCTCCACCGCGGCGAACGCCTCGCGGGTGAGCTCGGGGCCGTAGGCGGCCAGGGAGCACCCGGGGAAGAAGGCCACGGCGCAGTCGCCCTCGGCCTCATGGCCCTCCGAGGCCACGTGGCGCGTCAGGTCGGCGTAGCCGATGCCGTGGATGGCGCGGTAGGCGGTGAAGATGTCCCACTCCTGGTCCACCAGCACGCTCGACCACGCCTCGCGCGGGATGAGCCCCAGGCGCTGGAAGTCGACGCGCGCCTGGTAGACCAGGTCGCACACGTCGTTATGGGCGAAGCAGGTGTTCTTGCACGAGGTGCAGAAGAAGCAGCCGCGCACCGCTTGGACCAGCGCCGGGTCGGAGGCGATGGCGCAGGCCAGCTCCTCAGGGGTGGAGGCGGAGCGCTCGGCGTCGAGCATCCCCTCGGCTATGCCGCCGAGGGAGAGGCCGGCCGCGGTCAGCGAGGGGCACGCCCCCGTGCAGTGGCCGCATTGGGTGCACTGCCCCAAGAACCTCCAGTAGGCGCCAGAGCCTTCGAGCAATCCCATAGAGCCCGCCTTTCCTCGGTCGGAGGCGCGGGCCCGAGCGCCGGCGCCATGGTCACGCTACAGCATA
>CANOCK010000174.1 GCA_947564525.1 uncultured bacterium
TGAGCATGCCGCCGAGCCAGCGGGCGTTCACGTAGGGCATGCCGCAGCGGTTGGCCGCGTCGGCGATGGGCTCCTGGGCCTGCTTCTTGGTGCCCACGAACAGCACCGTGCCGCCCTTGCGGGTCAGCTCGGACACGAAGGAGTAGGCGCGGTCGAGGCCGTAGAGGGTCTGCTTGAGGTCGATGATGTAGATGTCGCCGCGGTTGCCGAAGATGTAGGGCTTCATCTTGGGGTTCCAGCGGCGGGTCTGATGCCCGAAGTGGGCGCCTGCGTCCAGCAGCGTTTGGATGCCGACTTTCGTCATAGCTCTCTCCATTCGTTAGTCCTCTGCCTGCGGTCATCCCTTCGCGCGCAGCCTTTTCCGGTGGCCACTGGCGCGCGGCGGTCGCGCAAGCATGCGTAATATAGAAACCTGCTAAGGATACCCCTTGGGGCGCCTGAGCGCAAGGCGGCCGAAACGGGAAGGCCGAGGGAGGCGGCGGGGCGAGGGCGGTCGGGTCGCAGGCGAGGGCCAGGGCCTCCGGTACGCCGCTTGGCTTTGGCGGGGCCGGGGCTGCGCCGAGCACGCTGCGACGGGACCCGCAGGCGCCGCGCGGCAATCGTATAATGGCGAGCAGGAAGACCCGAAAGAGGAGCCCATGCTCACCGCTGACCAGACCCGCGCCTACCTCGACCGCATCGGCATCGAGGGCGCCCCCGAGCCCACGCGCGCGGCGCTCGACGAGCTCGTGCGCCGGCACCAGATGAGCGTGCCCTTCGAGACGGTGGGGCTGCACCGCAGCGGCGCCACCCCCGAGCTCGGGCTGGACCAGCTGTTCGACAAGGTGGTGGCCCAACGGCGCGGCGGCTACTGCTTCGAGCTGAACAAGCTCTTCCACGCGCTGCTGCGCGCCCTCGGCTTCGACGCACGGCCGTGCCTGTGCCGAGCGGTGCGCGGGCGCGAGGGGCGCATGCCCATCAACCACCGCGGAACCATCGTGGCCCTGGACGAGGGGCTGCTCTCGGCCGACGTGGGCTTCGGCGGCCCCATGCCCGCTGGCGCCATCCTGCTGGCCTCCGGCGACGACCAGGTCATCGCCGGCGAGGCCTACGCTGCGGCGCCCGGCGACCACTCCTGGTGGCGCATCGAGCGCATCACCCAGGCCGGCGCCGACCTCTACGACGACGAGGTGCCGGTGCGCCGCCAGGTGGAGCTGGAGCTCTGCTTGGCCGCGGTGGAGGAGGTCGACTTCGACGCGCTGAACCGGTTCTTCTCGCAGCCCGGCACGCTGTTCCGCGAGCACGAGATCGTGAACCTGCGCACGCCGGGCGGCTACCTGGGGCTGAAGGATGCCGTGCTGACCATCCGCGAGGGCGGGCAGAAGACGGTCGTCGAGCTGGCCGGCGCCCGGGCCGTGGATGACGCCCTGCGCGAGCGCTTCGGCCTGGCCTACTAGGCCCGAGCGGCGGCCACGGCGGCGCGCCATTGGCCGGCGACGTCGGGCACCGCGGCCAAGCCGTGCTCGCACAGCTCCCCGACGGTGAGGACGGTCGCCCCCACGTAAGCCATGTCGGCGATGTTGGCCGCCTGCACCTCGGGCGTGCGCGAGGAGGTGGCGTCCTCCACCACCACCGCGTTGAGGCCGAGGGAGAGCGCGTCGTAGCAGGTGGAGCGGATGCAGTTGGGGGTGGTGGTGCCGATGAGCACCACGGTGCCGATGCCCTCGCGCTGCAGCAGGGCCCCAAGCGGGGTGCCGAAGAAGGCCGAGAAGCTCGGCTTCACCAGCACGCGCTCCCCGTCGGCCGGGGTGAGCGCGTCCGGGCAGTCGAGGCTGGCCGGGTCGTCGCCCTCGACGCAGAGGGGGCGCCCCCCGTCGGCCCAGCAGCGGTAGCGCACCGGCTCCACGTCGGAGCCGTCGGCGGCATAGCGGCGCCGCACGTGCACCACGGCCATGCCCTGCTCCCGCGCCGCCCGCAGCGCGCGAGCGCAGGCAGGCACCGTGGCCGCCGCCCCCGCCACGCACAGCGGCGAGGCGGCGTCGATGAAGCCGTTCTGCATGTCGATCATGAGCAGCGCCGCGCGCCCAGGCTCTATCATCTCCGACCTCCCGCCAGCCATGCCGGGGCCCCGCACAGGGCCCCGGCGCGTCCTCCCGCAGCCTTCACTTGAATTGGCTCGGGTGCCTCTCGAAGAAGTCGAACCGCGGCGGCAGCTCCCGCACCCCATGGGCGCCGACGGCTGCCTCCCCTTCGTCGCACAGCTCGTCGAGAGCGCAGAACCCGTGGTCCCAGCTGAAGAAGCGCTGCGGGTCGAAGCCCAGGTACTCGCCGATGAGCTCGCAGCCCGCCGGCACGATGGGATGCATCATGAGCGCGCAGGCCCATAGCAGGTACGCACTCGTGCGCAGCACGTCGGTCCGGGCGGCCTCGTCCTCGCCAGCCTCCTTGATGCCGTCGGCCCACAGCTTCTGGGCGTAGCGGATGAACTCGTCCATGAGCGACATGACCGAGTGCAGCTCCACCTTGTGCATGA
>CANOCK010000175.1 GCA_947564525.1 uncultured bacterium
CCGGCGCGCCATAGAGCTGGCCCGCACCGGCGCCGACGCCGTACGGGGCCGCGCCAGGGGCGGCCGCCAGGGGCAGCGGCGTGCCCTCCGCGACGCCTTCCGGCGCGTAGGGCGAGGAGGGGCTATGGCCGTAGAGGGGGCTTATTTCTTCCTCATTTCATCGATGAAGCCCTTGGCGATGAACCCGACGATGATGAGTACGATTATGACGACGATAACCCAGGCGTATTCCATGGGGATGAAGTCCATGCTGTGCTCCTAAGCTAGGGGGCGCCAGCGCCTCCGGGACACGGGCGCTGCCGCTAATAGTACCGTGAAAGGCCGCGGCGCTCAAGGCTGGCCGCGCCCGAGGCGGCCACGGCGAAGGGGCGCCCCGCACCGGCCTTTCGAGCCGGGCAGGGCGCCCCTTCGGCGGCAGCTGCGCCGGCACGCGGCCGGCAGCGCAGCGGGCGGCTACAGCTCCTTCACCCACAGGCCGTGGATGTTGCAGTACTCGTAGACCTTGAGCGGCTGCTCGTCGTCGGCCACGGTGAACTCCGCATGGGGAGCGTCGCCGGGCTTCAGCGGGTGGATATGGTAGTCCTTCGTGGTGACCAGGCAGATGAACTGGATGTAGTGCTCCTCGAGCATGGGATGGTCCACGCTGCCGACGTTCACCTGGAGGCGGTTGCCCTCGCGGGTGACGCAGGGCACGTGCTTCTCGGTGGCGGCGTCGGTGGAGTCGGCCACCAGCTCCTCCATCTCCTGGCCGCAGCAGGACAGGGCCGGGCCCTCGTCCACCACCTTCACGGCGATGTTGCGGCAGATGTTGCAGCGGAAGAATCTCACGTCCATGGGAACCTCTTTCTCATTGCGGGTCGGTGGGCGCGCTCGCGCGCCTCGGCTATTCTAGCAGCCCGCGCTCGGGCAGGCGGCGCCGCAGGGCATACGTCAACACCACGACACCTGCCACCACGAGCGGCACCGAGAGCACCTGGCCCATGGTGAGCCAGCCGCCCCACAAGTAGCCCAGCTGGGCGTCCGGCTGCCGCACGAACTCCACCAGGAAGCGGAAGGCGCCGTAGAGCGTCAGGAACGTGCCGAGGAACGTGCCGCGCGGCCGCGGGGGCACCTTGCGGGAGAGCAGGTAGAGCACCGCGAACAGCACGAGCCCCTCCAACAGCGCCTCGTAGAGCTGGGTGGGGTGGCGCGGCATGCTGCCAGCGGCGCCACCGAACACCACGCCCCAAGGCGCATCGGTGGGCGCGCCCCACAGCTCGCCGTTGACGAAGTTCGCGCAGCGGCCGAAGAAGAGCCCCAGCGGCGCTCCGATGCAGCCGAGGTCGGCCAGGGTCAGGTAGGGCACGTGGGTGATCAGCGCTGCGGGGATGCCGCCGAGCAGTGCCCCGA
Organism: uncultured bacterium; assembly: GCA_947564525.1. Classification (GTDB taxonomy): domain Bacteria; phylum Actinomycetota; class Coriobacteriia; order Coriobacteriales; family Eggerthellaceae; genus D16-63. The sequence continues at coordinate 1,390 of CANOCK010000175.1, forward strand.
CCAGGCCGCCATGGAAGCTCATGCCCCCTTGGCTGAAGGCCAGGATCTCCAGGGGGTGGGCCAGGTAGTAGCCGTTGCCGTAGAACAGCACGTAGCCCAGGCGCGCGCCGGCGATGACGCCGACGATGACGCAGAGCACCACCGTGAGCAGGGCCTCGCTGTCGAAGCGTAGCTCCCAGCGCTTGGCCGTCCGGTACATGACCAGGGCCGCGGCGGCGAACCCGAGCACGTAGGCGATGCCGTACCAGCGCACGGCGAAGGGGCCGATGGAGAAGGCCACCGGGTCGATGGCCTGGTAGATGGCGTCAAGCATGGGAGGCCTCCCTTGGGAATAGGGCGTTGGGGCGTCAAGGACGGGGCACGGGCGTCAGCGGCCATGGCCCATGCCGGCGCCCACCTTGATGGCAGCGAACTCCACCATGTCCCGCAGGCTCGCCGGGATAGCCTGCACCGTGGCGACGCGGGCGGCGCAATGGGGGCAGTCCAGCGAGAAGAAGGCCAGGTCGGCCGAGAGCACCATCATCGACCGGTACTCGCGCAGGTCGAGGTCGGCGCGGCCGCACTGGGGACAGGCGAGCCGATGGGGCATGCCGTGCTGATGGGAAGGGGCCATGGGTCGCGTGCCATCCTCACAGCAAGAAGCGGTTCGGGTTGCCGACGCGCTGGTAGCCCTCGGGCCTTTCGGCGATGCTCGGGCCATTCAACAGGAAGAACTCGCAGAAGCGGCACACCTCCCGCACGGCGCGCTCGTAGTCGCGATCGGGATTGAGCAGCACGTCGAAGTCCTCGCACACCTTGTGGGTCGGCCGATGGCAGGCGGCGAAGTGGCAGTCCGCCGGGCACGGCTCGCCCGGCGTGTTGTGAGGGCAGCGGCCCATCATCTCCTCGTCGCATCCGCGACGCTCCCAACAGCAAGAAGAACTCATCTCGACCCCAAGTGACGAATTGGATGGCAATGCAGGCCCAAGCTGGCCGACGGGCCGCCTGGGCGCCCTTCGGCCCGCGGCCCCAGGCGCCCGGAGGCGACGAGGCTGCAAGGCTGGGCGATGCCAGGCGGCCCGAGCGGCCGAGCAGCGGCCAGATCGGAAGAGCACACGTCTGAACTCCAGTC